>JAJZKA010000061.1 GCA_021809805.1 Actinomycetes bacterium | reverse complement strand
TTGTGCTCATCGTCCCGGTCACCGCGCTTTTCTGAACGGTGCACCTCGAGCGCGCTCAGCGTTCACCCCTGCCGGCCATAGCGACCTATCCCGATCTCTTCAACCTGGCGGTCTGGGCCATGTTGGCGGGACCGGTGATCGCAGCGATGGGGACGGCCTTCGCGTGGCTGCTCTGCGTGCTCGCGCCTGACCGGTTCGCAGGAACTGGATGCTCATCGGGCCCTCGTCACCGTCGGCCCGCTCGTTGCACCAACTCCTTGGGAATGGCCGCGATCTGATTTGAGAGGTTGTGGCCGGCACGGGGCAAGACGCGCGGTTGGGTGAGCGAGCAGACCGGCGATCAGTGGCCCGAGCATCAAGAGCGCGTGCGGCCAGGCGAGACGGGCCCTTGGCTCGTGTGGCTGGCGAAATCCCCTGTCCAGGGAGCGAATCCACCCGTTCGGGCGGCTCGCTCAGGTGGCCGGCGAAGAGAGCGAGATCTCCTCGGCGCGTGAGATCTGATTGCGCACGAGCGCCATGTCCTCTTGATGGGTGACGCCGATGCAGCGGGCGCTCGTTCCGACGACCTGGACGCAATCGCGTCCGGCGACGACGAGCGCGTTGACGACGTCGGGGAGCACCAACTCAGGCCGCACGGCGTGCGCTGGATCGAAGCTGGCGATCGCCTCGGCCAGCAGGTCGAAGATCCGCACCTCGAAGCCCCACAGATTCATCGAGACGCGCTCGCGGCCGGTGAGCGGCCGCATTGCCAGATCCGAGCCGGCGGGCTTGCCGAGGAAGCTGCCGTCCTCAAGGCGCTGGACGGTGTGCTCGACGATCTGGCGCAGCGCCCCGGAGTCGTCGACCTCGCACACCCCCCGAGTCACCGGGGACGGCGTGAGCACGGTGCGGTTGAGTTGGTAGCCGACGAGGATGTGGGGCCGCTCGGGCCGGTTGCCGTTGGTCTCCGGCGATGCCATCGCGACCCGCGACACCAAGGTTGCGAACGGCTCGTTGCCGTACAGGTCATCGGCGTTGGCGACGGCGAAGGCGCCTTCGATCGCCGGCCGGGCCGACAGGACGGCCTGGGCCGTGCCGGGCACGGGCGCCTGGGCGACGAGCTCGACGGGCAGCGAGCGTGGCCAGCGCCGGCGGATGTGGGTGGCAATCTCGTCGCAGATCTCCTCGCGCACGATCACCACCACGCCGGCGAACCCGCAGGCCGCCGCGCACTGGGCCGTATAGTCCATGAGGGCCTCGCCCTTTGGACCCACGGGTGCGAGCTGCTTCAAGCCGCCAAAGCGACGACCGTGACCGGCGGCGAGGAGCACGAGCTGCATGGTGGAATCCTAGATGCCTGAGCCTGGGCCGACGAGGGCCGACATGACAAGCGGGATGTGAGGACGTGGGCGAGACCGTCGAAGAGCGCACAGCGCGCAAGGAACCTGTGGGTACGCCGGGAGGGCTCTCTCAAGAAGAGCTCGAGCGGCGCCGCGGCGAGCTCGATGAGTTGATGCAGCTCATGCGCCCCGCAGTCCAGATGGACGGCGGCGACCTCGAGCTCGTCGACGTCGATTACGACAAGGGCATCGTCGAGGTGCAGCTCCAAGGGGCCTGCGGCTCGTGCGCGATCTCCGCCACCACCTTGCAGGGCGGTGTCGAGCGCCTGCTCACCGAGCGCCTCGCCTGGGTGCGCGAGGTGCGCGGCGGTGTCGACGAATCGGTCGACCCCTACGAGAGCGCCGCGCTGGGCCGCGGCGCCTACGTCCCCCGCTACTACTGAGCCCGGGCCGTCTCAGCGCCCTTTGCGCTCCGAGCGCATGGCGGCACGCAGCTGGCGGTAGCTGACCGGCAAGGTGGCGGTCGCCTCGAGCGCTCGGGCCAACGCGCCGCCGCTCGCCAAGGCAACGGCATGGCCGCTGCGTTCCGCCCAGCTCTTTGGTGCTGCCCGGCGGAGCTCGGGGCCATCAAGGACCGGTCGGAGGACGAGCTCGGTCAGCCCTTCAGGAAGGCCCGCCAAGAGCTCGACAAACTCTTCGGCGAGCTGTGCCGGGCCGAGGTCGACGACGCGGGCAGGGCACAGGACCGCGGCCTCGGCGGCGAGCGAGCGAAAAGGGAAGCCCGCCTTGGTCTCGATGTCGGCGCTCGGCAGGCGGATCGGTAGCGCCAGCTCGTCGGCGAGGTCGAGGTAGGCATCGAAGAACTCGGGCTTGAGGGTCACCTCGGCCCGGTGCACGGCGAGGTGGCTGACGTCAAAGCCCCAGTAGATGGCCCGCTCGAGCTGAGCGCGCCACTCCCGGCGCACCTCGTCGAGGTCCGCGTGCTCCCACACGTCCTCGACGGTGCGGGGGAAGCCGCCGTCGCCGTCGAGCAGCGACGGCGCATGGGTGAGCGGGCCCCAGCGGTAAAGGTCGTGCTCGGCGTTCAGCGCGAGCTGCACGCCAACGTCCTCGCCCCGGTAGTCCGCGGCCGCGCCGCGGGCCCAAGGGGCGGCGACGATCAAGGAGGCCGAGGTCGCCGGGCCGCTGCGAAGCGCGGCGTAGACCGCCTCGTTGGCCGCGAGGCTAAAGCCGAGCTCATCGGCGCACACGATGACCGCCCGCGCCGTGGCGAAGCCCAGCCTTGCGAGGAGTTCGCTCACCGGGGGAACGGTAGCGGCCGGCGCCCAACGACCGAGGCGCGCCTGCATGGTGGCGCCCCTGGCGTGGACTTGAGCGGCCATCTGCTGGCGAGCTTGCGGTCGCTTCTCGACGAGGTCCGGGTCGCTCGTGGTGAGGATCCGCACCACGAGCGCCCGACGTGGTGGGCGCCGTCGACCGCGACGGTGGCGAGGGGGACCCCCCTTGGCATCTGGACGATCGAGCGCAGTGAGTCGAGTCCAGCGAGCTGCTTGAGGCCGATCGGCACCCCGATCACCGCCAGGTGGGTGACCGCGGCAGGCACGCCGGGCACATCAGCGGCGCCACCTGCGCCGGCGATGATCGCCTTGATGCCGCAGTCGGTGGCCCGGCGGGCCTTGATGGCGTCGTGCGGCTGCGATGCGCCGAGAGCACCTGCATCTGCCAGGCGACGCCGGACCCATTGAGTGCCTCGGCCGCCTGGCGCATGATCGGCTCGTCAGCGTCACTGCCCATCCCGATGGCGACGCTCATGATCGATGTCCTCAGGTGGCGCCAGGGCGAGAAGGCTCGATCGGCATGATGCGGCGCAACACACGCCCGAGCCCGAGCCCGATGAGCGCGCCGCCGATGACGTCGGATGCGTGGTGGATGCGCACGTACAGCCGGGAAGTCGAGATCACGACCGCGGCGGCGAAATAGCACGGCGCGGCGACGTCCCGCTCGCCGAGCAGCGTCGCTGCGCAGAACGCCGCGGTGGCGTGCCCCGAGGGAAAGCTCGAGGTAAGCGGCTGGCGGAAGGCGAGCGGATGCTCGATGGTCTGGAGCGGGCGCTTGCGTCCGACGAGGGACTTCACGAGCCCGTTGACGAACAGGAACTCGACGCCGGTGCCGACCAGCGCGCGCCGCGCGGCGCGCTCGTTGACTCGTCCGCCGCGCAGCGCCCGCAGGAGGGCGAGCGCCACCCAGATAAGGCTGAACTCACCGAGCGAGGAAGCGGTGTAAAAGACTCGGTCAGCAACCTTGTTGCCGCGCAAGGGGGCGATCGCTCGCTCGGCTCGCTCGTCGAAGCGCTCGATCCACCCGGTCGTGCCCGTGAGCAGTCCTGCGCGCCCAGCCAGTCCGCCGGACAACGGAGCGAACAACGCTCGGCGCGCAGCCATGAGCACCGAGGCTACTGCGCTGCGGCGACCGCCTTTGCCTCGAGCCGGACCGGCACGCTCGGCGCCATCGCTGGGCACTGCGCCTGAAACGCGCAGTAGCTGCACAGCCGCGACGGGTTCGGCCGGAAGTCCCCGGTCCCGCAGGCACGCTCGATCGCTGCCCAGACGGCGAGCGCTCGTTGGCGGAGCCCGCGCATCGACTGGTCCGTTGGCGCCTGGGAGATCACCACCTGATTGCGCAGGTAGATGAGGCGTACCTCGCGTGGCCGGCGGCCGAGCACCTGTTCGCACAAGAAGGCGTAGAAGTGCAGGGCACCGAGCCGGCTCTGGGCATGGTCGGCGCGCGGGGCGCGGCCGGTCTTGTAGTCGACAACGACGAACTCGCCGTCGGCGAGCCGGTCGAGCCGGTCGATGATGCCGCGCCACTCGACGCCCCCGACGCGTGTCCGCAGGTCCAGCTCGAGGCCGACCGGACGGACCTCGGTGGGGTCCTCGAGATCGAAGTAGCGCTCGAGCAGGGTCTGGGCCTCGCGCACGAAGGCAGCCTCGCCCTGCTCATCGAGGCCGAGTTCGCCCACCTCAGCCGTTCCCGACAGCTCGGACCAGGCGCGATCCAGCGCCGCGAGGGCCTGCTCCGGGGTCCGCTCGATTGGCCGGCCGGCACCATAGAGAAGCTGGAGCGCCCGGTGCACGAGGGTGCCGCGTACCTGGTGTGGGTTCGCCGGCTCGGCCAGCCGGTCGATGTAGGCGAAGCGGAAGGAGAGCGGGCAGCTGATGAAGCGGCTCAGTTTGGAGGGGGTGAGGGTGCTTGGCAGCTCGAGGGGCCCTGCCGTCTCAATCATGGCGGCGAGGCTACGCGCTGGGTGTATCAGGCACGTGGATCGCTTCGAGGAAGCCCAGGAGTGACGCGGCCACTTCCGCCGGGCGCTCGAGCGGCCCGAGGTGGGTGAGGCCATCGATCACCTCGAGCTCGGCGGTCGCGAGCTGTGCCGCGAGGGCTTCCGCGGCGCGCCGTGCCAACGCGTCGGTCCGCCCACCGCACGCGACGCGCACCGGGCACGCCACCTTTGCCTTCGCGAGACGGGCCCCTGCTTGCGGGGCGCCCTCATAGATCGCCGCCTCCCAGTCCGGCCGCAGCGCGAGCGAGAGGCTGCCGTCCTCCTCGCGCACGAAGCCGGCGTCGAGGTAGCCCTCGAGGCTGGCCGGATCGAGACCCGCCAGCGGGCCGCCGCTCAGTCGCTCGCGCGCCGCCGCGCGCGAGGCGAAGCGTGCCGTTCGCCGCAGCGCAGCTGAGGCACGCGCGGCGACCAACGCCTCGGCGGCGGAATCGGAGGCAGCGAAGAACGCAGGCTCATAGCAATACAGCGCGGCGAAGGTTCCCGGGCGGGTCACCTCGGCAAGGACCAGCGCGCTCGCCCCGCTCGAGTGCCCGATCCCGATCACCTGCGGGCGTGGCTCGGGGGCGAGGCTGGCGAGCGTCGCGCTCAGGTCGTCGGCAAAGCCTTGCCAGTCGGCCGCTGAGGCCGGCTGGCCGGCGGATGGGGACGGCCAGGACGAGCCGCCGTGACCGCGCAGGTCGGGACCGATCAGGTGCAGGCGATTGCCGAGACGCTCGAGCAGCGGGGCATAGGTGCGCAGTGGGAATCCCGTGGCGTGGGCAAACAAGGCGATCTGACCGTCGCCCCCGAAGTCGTGGACGATCAAATCGAGGCCATCTCGGGGCGTGAGGCGGCGGCGCTCGCTCACTTGTCGGCGGGGTCTCCTGGAGTGATCTGACCGTTTGGCGGGTGGTCGAAGAAGCCGCCCCAGTCCTCTTCGAGCGAGCCGTCGGGGGCGCGCTTGAACAGCGGGATCGCGCCAAGGGAGCGGACGAGGTGCACGTCGCGACCGAGGGCCTGGGGCCACTCGCCGCCCTCGGTGAGCAGGCAGCCGATCGCCACCGGGTTCCCCCCGACGCGCCGTACCAGGCGGAGCGCGGCGGTGATCGAAGCTCCGGTTGAGATGACGTCGTCGATCAGTGCCACCCGCTTGCCGGCGACCGCCGCCACCCGCGCCCGGTCGAACAGCAAGCGCTGCATGCCTCCCGTGGTAATCGACTTCACGGGCTCGGCGATCGCGTCGTGGAGGTGGATCTTTGGCGTCTTCTGCAAGATCAGGTAGTCATCGAGGCCGAGGGCGCGGGTGACCTCGATGGCGAGGGGGATGCCCATCGTCGCCACCGAGACGACGACCTCGACGCCGTGGCCGGCGAGGATCTTGGCCAGGTCCTCGCCGGCACGCGCCATGAAGTGCACGCCGTGGTCGACGGTGATGAAAAGGGCGATCGCCAGCTCGCCGGAGAGCGCGACCACAGGCAGGTCGCGCTCTTGGCTGCCGATGGTCGTGTGGTAGCTCGACAGGGCCTCGGACACCGCGTGATCGTGCTCGACTGACCATCGCCTCGGCAAGCCAAGCGTGCACCGCTCGGCGACCTCGGCGAGGATGGGGCGTGCCTGAAGTCGTTCCTCTTGCCGTCGATGCGCTTGTGGCGCGCGCCCAAGCGTTGCGGGGGGGTGGGAGCCGCGCGCTGCTTGGGATCACCGGTTCGCCCGGCGCCGGCAAGTCCAGCCTCGCTGGGTTGCTCGCCGCGCGCCTCGGCGCGGGGGCCGTGGTGGTGCCGATGGACGGCTTCCACCTGGCCCAGGCCGAGCTCGAGCGGCTGGGCCGCGCCGGACGCAAGGGCGCGCCGGACACCTTCGACGCGCTCGGCTACGTGGCCCTGCTCGAGCGCATCCGCACGCGGCGTCACGACACCGTCTACGCGCCACGGTTCCGCCGCGACCTCGAGGAGCCGATCGCCGGCGCGATCGCGGTCGGGGCAGAGATCGAGCTCGTGATCACTGAGGGCAACTACCTCCTTCTCGAGCAGGCCCCCTGGGCAGCTGTGCGGTCGTTGCTCGATGCGGTGTGGTTCGTCGAGCCCGACGAACAGGCGCGGGTGGCCCGGCTCGTGGCCCGCCATGTCGCCTTCGGCCGCAGCGAGGTCGCCGCAAAGGCCTGGGTGCGCGACAGCGACGAGGTGAACGCAGCGCTCGTGCGCGCCGTGCGCTGGCGCGCCGACCTCGTGGTGAAGGAGGCATCCAGCGGGTCCGGGAGCACGCCCCAGCCGTAAGCTTCGCCCTCATGCCGCACGCGCCCTTCGCCCGCTTTCCCTCCATCTTCGGGGATCGCCTCGTCTTTGTCGCCGATGACGATCTGTGGATCGGCCGGCTCGCCGACGACGCCGCGGCCGTCGTGGCCAGTCGGCTGACGCCCGGCGGTCTGGTCGTCTCGTTTCCGAGGTTCTCGCCGGACGGCGCACAGGTCGCCTTCACCGGCCGCCGTGACGGCGCGAGCGAGATCTACCTTGTCGCCGCCGATGGTGGCGAGGTGCGCCGCCTCACCTACCTCGGGGACCCGACGACGCGCACGCTCGGCTGGCGGAGCGACGGCGCGCCAAGCCGTATCCTCGTCGCGAGCGCGGCTGGCGAGCCCTCCAGCGCGAGGACCACGGCAAGGGTCGTGTCGTCGGACGGCCGCGAGGTGGAGCGGCTGGACCTCGGACCGGTCACGGGTCTCGCCTACGGCGACCGCCCGCGCCCCGTCGTCATCGGGGTCAACCAGAGCCTGCACCGCGGCGCCGCGTGGAAGCGCTACCGGGGCGGCACCGCCGCCGCGCTCTGGTTCGATCCGGAGGGAACTGGCGACTACCGTCGCCTGCTCGACGCGCTTGGCGGCCAGCTCGAGGACCCCTGCATCCTCGGCGACCGCGTCGCGTTCTTAAGCGACCACGAGGGGATCGCCAACGTCTACTCGGTCGCCTGGGATGGCGGCGACCTGCGCCGTCACAGCGACCACGACGAGTACTACGTGCGGGCGATGTCGGGTGACGGCGGCCGTCTCGTCTACCAACACGCCGGCGACCTCTACGTGCTCGACTCGCTCGCGTCGGACAGCGAGCCCCGTCGGGTCGCGCTCGTGCTGTCGGGCGCGACGCGCGGTCGGGCGCGGCGCGTGCTGCGCGCCGAAGAGGAGCTCGGTGACTTCGCCACCGACGAGACGGGGCGGGCGAGTGTGGTCGAAGTGCGCGGCAGCATCCAGCTGCTCACCCATCGCGACGGCCCGGCCCGCCTCCTCGGTGGCGGCGACGGCGTGCGCGGCCGGCTGCCCTGTGTGATGGGGCGCGGCCCTTCGGCGCACGCCGCGTTCATCAGCGATGCCGAGGGCGAGGACGCGATCGAGATCGTGCCGTGCCAACGAAGCAGCGAGGCAGCCCGGCGTCTCGGAGCGGGTCAGCTCGGCAGGGTGTTGTCGCTGACCGGCTCGCCAGACGGGGGGAGTCTCGCGGCTGCCGCGCACGACGGGCGGGTGCTTCTCCTCGAGGTCGCGACGGGCGCCGTGCGCGAGCTCGACCGTTCGGTGGACGGCGATGCGACCGGGCTCTGCTTCTCACCTGATTCCCGGCTTCTTGCGTGGTCGCACGCGGGTCCCGAACCCCTCCGCCAGATCCGCATCGCCCGTCTGTCGGACGGGGCCGTCTTCGAGGCGACGGCGCTGCGCTTTGAGGACCGCGACCCGGTGTTCAGCGCGGACGGCCGTTTCCTCGCGTTCTTGTCGGTGCGGGTGTTCGACCCCTTCTACGACGCCCACGTGTTCGACCTCGCCTTCGCCTCGGCGACCCGTCCCTACCTCCTTGCCCTTGGCGGCGATGCGACCTCGCCCTTTGGGCCCGAGCTCGCGGGGCGCCCGCGGCCCGGCGACAAGGGTCACGGGGCGGCCGAGATCGGCGACGACGACGCTGCAGCGGCGGTCGGGGTCTTTGAGCCCGAAGGGCTCGCCGATCGCCTCATCGCCCTGCCGGTCGCGGCGGGGCGCTACCGCGCGCTGCGCAGCGTCGAGGGTGGCCTCGTCTGGCTCGCGGAGCCGCTTGTCGGAGTGCTCGGAGAGGAGCGCCCCCCAACGACTCACCCCGTCCGTCCCTGGCTCGTGCGCCTGGACCTGAAGAGCCGCAAGGAGACGACGATCGTCGACGAGCTCGACGACTTCTCGGTCTCGGCCGACAAGAAGTCGCTCGTCGTGCGCGATGGCAAGTCACTGCGGCTCGTGCCGAGCGACCGCCACGTCGAGGTCGACTCAGACGAGGCAGGCGAAGAGATCATCGAGATCGACCTCTCCCGGTTGCGCTATGAGCTCGAGCCGCTCGCCGAGTGGCGTCAGATGTATGCCGAGACCGCTCGGCTGATGCGCGATCACTACTTCGTCGAGGACATGGCGGGGGTGGACTGGGATCGCGCGGTGGCACGTTACCGACCGCTCGTCGAGCGCATCGCCAGCCGCGACGAGCTCTCCGAGCTGATCTGGGAGCTCCAGGGCGAGCTCGCTACCTCGCACGCCTACGAGGTGCCGCCGACGGTCGCTCCGGCGCCCGAGCGTCGCATCGGCCACCTCGGCGCCGAGATCGCCTGGCGAGACGGGCAACTCGTGGTCGACAACGTCCTCCCCGGCGAATCATCGGTGCAGGCGGCCCGCTCGCCGCTGCGCTCTGCCGTACCGCCGGTCGTGGCCGGCGACGCCATCGTGGCGATCGACGGGCGAGAGCTCGAGGTTGGCGAGCCGATCGGCCGCCTCCTCGTCGGGACGGTCGATCGCCCTGTTGCCCTTGGCGTGCGCCGTGGCGGGGACGGCCCGACCGACGAGGTCGTCGTCGTTCCGCTTGCCGACGAGCGGCCGCTTCGCTACCAGGCCTGGGTCGCCAGCCGCCGCGCCGCTGCGCACCGGGCGAGCGCCGGCCGGGTCGGCTACGTCCACGTTCCCGACATGGTGGGTTCGGGGTGGGCACAGTTCCACCGTGACCTGCGCCTCGAGGTCCGCCGCGATGCGCTCGTCGTCGACGTGCGCGACAACCGCGGTGGCCACATCTCCGAGCTCGTCATCGAAAAGCTCGCCCGCGTGGTGCGCGCTTGGGAGCTCGGGCGCTACCGGGCCGAGCAGACCTACCCGAAAGACGCCCCTCGTGGCCCGCTCGTGGCGATCGCGGACGAGAACGCCGGTTCCGACGGTGACATCGTCACGGCGGCCTTCAAGCTGCACCGCCTCGGGCCGGTGGTGGGTCAGCGAACCTGGGGCGGGGTGATCGGCATCGACTTCGCCTACGACCTCGTTGACGGCACGGCGGTGACCCAGCCCCGCTACGGCTTCTGGTTCACCGGGGAACTCGGTTGGGATGTCGAGAACCACGGCGTGGATCCCGACGTCGCGGTCCCCTTCGCTCCCCAGGACTGGGCGGCAGGGCGCGACCCACAGCTCGAGCGCGCCGTCGAGCTCGCCCTCGAGGCGCTCGGCCACCGCGAGGTCGCGGCGCCGCCCGATCTGTCCACTCGGCCCTCCCGGGTTGCACCGCCACTCGGGCCGCGACCCACCTAGGTGCTCTTCAGCGCTCCTTGTTGCGGTGGCGACGGCGGTGCGCCATCGCCTTCGCGGCGCCCCAGGTGATCGCCAGCTCTTCGACCTGTGGACCAAGAACGGCGATGCTCGCCGGGTAGAGACCGTAACGGTCGGCGGGAAAGGCCTCGAGGGAGAACCGGTCGCGAACCGGCGGGTCGAGGCCGAGCTGCATGAGCGCGACGGTCGCCTCGTCGAGGGCGCGCCGCACCAGGCTGAGGGGGGTGGACGCTTGGGCGTCGACGTCCGCGCTGAGCAGCTCGCGAAGCGCCGGAAGCACGCGTTCCTCGCAGCGGTGCGCCGCGACCTCGCCCGCCGCGATCTCGCCCGCGCCGACCGGGCGGCCGGCGCCTTCCAGCTGCCGGCGCACCGCATCGGCGACATAGGGGCCAAGACGCGGCGCGATCGCCTCATAGAGGGCGGCTCCCGCCGCCTCGAGCACCTCGGCGTCGCCGCGCTCTTCTTTGCCCGAGAGACCCACCGTGCCATCCTTGCGCGAGCGGGCGCTCGGCCCGCGCGAAGGAAGGTGGGTTTGTGAGCGCGCCCCCAGCGCCATCGATCGGTCGAAGTGAAGTGGCGGCGTTCTGGCCGCGGCTCGCGCCGCATATCCGGCGCACCCCGGTGGTCCGCCTTGATCGCCGAGAGCTCGACCTTGCGCCGGGGCCGCTCGTCTTGAAGCTCGAACAGCTCCAGCACTCCGGCTCGTTCAAGGCGCGCGGGGCCTTCGCCAACTTGCTGCGCGCACAGATCCCCGCCGCCGGCGTCGTTGCGGCCTCGGGGGGCAACCATGGCGCAGCCGTGGCCTTCGCGGCGCGCGAGCTCGGCGTCCCGGCGCGGATCTTTGTTCCGGCGATCTCCTCGCCGGCCAAGATCGCCCGGATCGAGCGCTACGGCGCCGAACTCGTCGTCGGTGGCGACGACTACGACGCCGCCCGGGCGGCGTGTGCCCGCTACCAGTGCGAGACGGGCGCCCTCGACATCCCCGCTTTCGACGCGATCGGGACGGTGATCGGTGCCGGGTCGCTCGCCCTTGAGCTCCTCGAGCAGGCGCCCGGGGCCGAGACGGTGCTCGCCTCGGTCGGCGGCGGTGGCCTGCTCGCAGGGATCTGCGCCGGCTATGAGGGTGCGGCGCGGGTCGTGGGCGTCGAACCGGAGGGCGCCCCGACCCTCACCCGGGCGCTCGAGGCGGGCGGTCCGGTCGACGCGGAGGTGGGCAGCATCGCAATCGATTCGCTGGCCCCGCGCCGTCTCGGCGAGATGACCTTTGCGGTGATCTCCCGGCTCGGGGGCGGCGCCCGCCTCGTCAGCGACGCCGAGATCGCCTCGACCCAGAAGCTGTTGTGGGAGCGTCTGCGCCTCGTCGTCGAGCCCGGCGGGTGTGCCGCGCTCGCCGCGCTGTGTGCGGGGCGCTACGTGCCCGAGCCGGGCGAGGAGGTCGTCGTCGTGCTGAGCGGGGCGAACACCACGGGCGTCGACTTCGAGCGCTGAAGCGGCCGCGCTCGCTGTGGTGGACTGTGGTGATGCTCGATGGCCCAATCAGTTCGCTGCCGCTGACGGTCTCGGGACCGAACGGCTCGCTCCAGATCGAAATCGGCCCACTGCGTGACCTCGAGGTCCGGCCGCTGTTTGACCTGTTCGGCGCGGTCGTCGCTGCCGGCGAGGGCTACCCGCATGCGGCGCCGCTCACCTGGGCGAGCTTCGAGGAGACCTGGCTGGTGCCGACCACCGCGGTGATCGCCGCGCGTGCGGACGGTGGCCTCGTCGGCGCCTACTACCTCAAGCCGAACGGGCCCGGTCGCGTCGCTCACGTCGCCAACGCCGGCTACCTCGTCGCTGTGCCGGCGCGCCGGCGCGGTGTCGCCCGGGCGCTTGTGATCGACTCGATCGAGCGGGCGCGCCATTACGGCTTCGACGCCATGCAGTTCAACCTCGTCTTCGCAGATAACCCGGCGCGCCCGCTCTATGAGGCGCTCGGCTTCGAGGCCGTCGGCCGCCTCCCGAAGGTCATCGCTGGCCAGGACGCGCTCGTCTACTTCCGAAGCCTCTCGCCCGCACCGGCGGCGCCATCTGAGGCGTAGGGTCGCACATAGCGAGCGGAGGATGGGTGTGCAGACCTTGACGCGGCGCTCGGGCGTCCCGAGCTCCCAGCTCGCAGCGCCGAGCGCGCCGCCAGGTGCCGCGAGCGCGGCGATGCGGCTCGCACTGGTGGCCGCCGCGCTCTGCCTGGCCGCCACAGGGCTGCTCACCTGGCTCACCGCGCACAGCGCGACCACGAGCGAGGAGCACCTCTTACGCCTCCAGGTCGCCCAGGCCGGCGAGGTGCTGCAGCTGTCCGTCCCGTCGCTCGCACACCCATTGTTCGCGGCCGCCGAGTCCGCCAAGTCGAGCACCGATCCCGGGGCGGCCTTCCGCGCGGCGCTCGGCCGCTCGGTCGGGCCGCATTCCACCTACGTCGCGGCGGGCCTGTGGGCGCTCGGCCCGCACGGCGCGCAGCTGGTGGCGAGCCTCGGGGTGCCGACCAAGCTGGCAGCGAGCGGCGAGCAGGCCGCGTTCGTGCGCCGAGCCGAGAGGGCACAGACTCTGGCGACGATCGGGCTGCTCCGCGGTCGTGCGCCGCGGCTCGGCTATGGCGCGGTGACCGTCGGCGGGGGCACGAACTATCTGGCCTACGCCGAGCAAGCGCTGCATCCCCACCACCCCTCGGCGGTGCGAGCCGGCACGCCCTTCTCCGACCTCGACTACGCGCTCTACCTCGGCCGCCGGGCGCAGCCGAGCCAGCTGATCGCCGCGAGCCGGCGCCACCTCCCCCTTCGGGGGGACGTCGCGGCAACCACCGTCCCCTTCGGGAACTCGACAATCACCATGGTGGCGCGTGCTCGGGGTGCGCTTGCGGGAACCGACGTCGCCATCCTGCCTTGGGCCGTGGGCATCTTCGGTGTGCTGTTGGCGATCGCTGCCGCTTTCGTCGTCGACCGCCTGGTGCGTCGTCGCCTCCGGGCGGAGTGGCTTGCCCTCGAGATCGCCTCCCGCTACGGCCAGCAGCGGACGATCGCCGAGACGCTGCAGCAGGCTCTCTTGCCCCGCAACGTCGATGTCTCACCGTTCGCTGGCGTGCACGTGGCGACGCGCTATGTCCCGGGCGTGGACGGAGTGGACGTCGGGGGTGACTGGTACGACGTCATCGCGCGGGGCAACGAACGGTTGCTGCTCGTGGTCGGCGACGTCTCGGGTCGCGGGCTCGAAGCGGCGACGGTGATGGCCTCGCTGCGCTACGCGGTGCGCGCCTATGCCGCCCGCGGCGACGCGCCCGAAGACATCCTCACGAGCCTCTCGGACCTCTTGAGCGTCAAAGACGACGGCTACTTCGCGACGGCGCTCATCATCGAGGCGGATCTCACCGAGCGCCGGGCAAGCGTGGTGAGCGCCGGCCATTTGCCACCGCTGTGTGTCGACCGCAGCGGCGCGAGGTTCCTCGAGGTGAAGGCGGGCGTTCCGATCGGCGTGCTCCGCCAGGCCGCCTACCCGGTGACGAGCATGACGCTTGATCCAGGAGCAATGGTGATCGCCTACACCGACGGTCTCGTCGAGCGCCGCGGCGAGCATCTCGACATTGGCTTCGAGCGCCTGCGCCAGTCAGCGGCGCGCCATGGCCTGGGCGTGCCGGACGCGCTCGTCAGCGCGCTGCTCGCCGACGTCGGGGACGACGGCGCCGACGACACCGCGATCCTCGCGGTTCGCTGGCCAGGTTGAGCGAGCCGCAAGGGTCTCCGAGCGTCGTCGTCGTCGACATCGACGGCACGATCGCCTCGCACGAGGGCATCCGGGGGCACCACGACTACGCCCGTGTCGGGGAGGACGCCCCGGTTGAGGCGATCGTCCGCCTCGTGCAGCTGCTCGCCGAGCACCACCGCATCATCTACTGCTCAGGGCGTGCCGAGTCGAGCCGCCAGGCCACCGAGTCTTGGCTCGAGCGCCACGGCCTTCCGAGTCACGAGCTGTTGCTATTGCGGGCGCGCGGGGATTACCGGCGCGACGAGGTCGTGAAGGCCGAGCTGTACGCGTCGAGGATCGCCCCCTCCTATCGCGTGGAGCTCGTGCTCGAGGACCGAAGCCGCGTCGTGCGCATGTGGCGCGACCTCGGGTTGACCTGCCTCCAGGTCGCCGAGGGCGACTTCTGACGGCGACGGCCCGCCTCGGCGTCGATCGAGAGATGCGTGGGAGCCCGTGGCGGTGTCGGCGCGCCCTTCAACGAGCCGGGGCCGAAGCGGCCGCCGGCGCATCGTTGCGGCGGGCAGTGCCGATCCTCTCCGCCTCGACGATCGGCATGCCGCCCGAATGACTGACGGCATCCATCGCCTTTTTCGGCGCGCCGCGAAGCCGAATGCGCCGGCGATTGTTGCCTTGCGCATCAGCCCGCCTTCGACACTGAGGCGGCGCTGCGCACGAGGCCGCTTGGCGGCGGGGAAATCGCGAGCTTGGGGAGCGCGGGTGATCGCTAACGCATGCCCGACGCTTCGTCGGCGAGCTCGACCGGCTGGTAGCGACGCGCACCAGGGTCGAAGCTCTCGCCTTGAAACGCGCGGGCCAAGGTCGTCGCGACGCGCACGGTGAATGTCGTCGCCCCGACGAGCTCTGCGGCGTCGATGAGCGCCCGGCGGGGCGCGTAGGGGACGGGATGCCAGGTTCCCGAGCCGATCCGCAGCTCGACGGCGTCTTCGAACGCCTCAGGGAGCAAGAGCTCGACCTCGACCTCACCGGTCACGGGCGCGCCGGCGGCAGTGAGGGAAGCGGTGCAGTGGAGCACCCCGGCGTAGTGCGGCAGCCCGGCGCGCTCGAGGTCCGACAACTCGGCAGATTCGCGCGGGGCGCGCAGCGCCCCGAGCAGCGGCACGCCATCGCTCGAGGGTGCCAGCTCGCTCGCGAAGACCGAGAAGTCTCCGGCGAGATAGAGCGCGTCGATGAGTCCCTCGTCACCGCTCGCCGCGTCGAAGTCGACCGATACCCGGTGGATCTGCTGGTTGGCGAGGCGCAGCGGCCAGCCCAGCGTGCCGACGATCCCGAGCGCGATGGGCTGGGCATCGCCCGGATCGAGCGGTACGCCGTCGACGCGGATGATCGCGTCACCTTCGAGCGCGCCAGGTTCCATAGCGAGAAAGAGCGCCTGGTCTGCATCGCAGTCGAAGTCCGCCTCATAACGCAGCGCGCTGGAGGGGAAGTCGATTGCTGGGGGCTCGCCGAAGCGGTCGAGGATGCTTGGCACGAAGGCCATGCCGCTGTGCTGCAGCTGGTTGGCCAGCGGTGCCGGCTCGACCAGGGCGCCCGAGGCTTCGCCGCCGAGGGAGAGGCGGAAGTGGCCCAGTCTGAGCAGGTTCGGGGACTTCCGGCGCAGGGTCATGGTCTGGCGGCAAGAAAGTGCGAGGCGGCCGCGGACTGAGAGGGGAGCAGGCACCTGGTCGCACTCGTGGAGCAACACGCTTTCGAACGGCTCGAGGACAAGGCGCGGGCGCTCGGGCGCGCCCTCGAGGCGCGCCGGCGCGCCGGGCAAAGTGAGCGCGCTGATCGGCCGTGGCGCCTCGAGCGTGAGATCGAGCGCCACCGTGCCGGTGTTGAGGAGGAGGTAGCGATCGATGCCCGCGCCGTCCCGCCAGTGGCTGCAGATCAACCGGTCGGTCGCTTGGTCGCAGGTCATGCGGAGACGCGGCGGCGACGCGGCGGCGATTGCGGCGGCGCTCGCAGCGAGGTCCGCGGTGTCGAGGATCCGGACGACGGACAGCCCGCCGCGCCGTCGGCGCTCGATCGCCGTCTCGGTGGCCTCTGCGAGCTCGGCGATCGGCGGGATGACGAGTGTGTCGATGCGCAGGTCGCGCACTTCGAGCGGTCCGTGCGCATCGGCCTGGATCGTGTCGGTGTCGATGACGAGCACCTCGACGTGCTCGGCGACGAGCCGGGCGACGAGACTCGCGTACTGTTCGCGCTGAGTGGCGTCGGGCAGGCCCTCGCTCGGCTCGAGGACGGCGACGCGAGCGGCGCGCCAGGACTCGCCAAGCGCGGCCTGGATGGCGCCGACGCGCCGGGTGAGCTCGCCGAACAGCGGCCAGTAGGGCATGTGGAAGAAACTCGGCGCCGCGTCGTGCTTGCGCAGACCTCGTGTCGAGTAGAAGAACGCGTGCGGGACGATCGAAGAGATGCCGAAGGCGATCAAGCCCTCGGCAATCACCTTGGCGTCCTGGAGCGTCGCACCCCAGCCGATGGAGTGGTAGCACTCGCAGAGCGAGCCGGACCTGGCATAGGTGTAGGCCGCCGACGAGGTCGCGAGCGCGTTGCGCCGGATCCGCCCTCCCAAAAGGTCGAGGGGATCGCCGGCTTTCACGTGCCCGGGCTCGCAACCAGGCAGATCCATCAACGCGAGTTGTCGCAGCCGCAGGCTCGGCTTCTCGCCCACATACGCGAGCCCGTGGCCAGCGCACCACTCGGCGATCGGGCGCTCAAAGACCTCGACAAAGCCCTCGAAGAGGGCCGACTCGACCTCGCGGCGCGCCGCCAGATGCCCGGGGTGCTCAGGGACCGATGCCGCCAACAGCCGGGCGAAGGGGTCCTCACCGTGGCGCTTCGTCAAGCGCTCGACGAAGGCCTGCGAGCGTTGTGGCTCGACCTCGTCGATGAAGATCGATGCGACCTCGCCGAAGTTGTCGCCGAGGCGTTGCATATAGCGCTCGTGGGTAAGCGCCAGGAAGTGGCGGACCACCTCCGGGTTCATCACATCGGGAAAGGTGCCCCAGTACTTGTGGTCCCTCCAGGGCACCAAGGTCAGTGCCAACAGTTCGTGCTCGCGCGTGGGGAGGACGACCTCCACGCACGGCTGCGGCTGGTCCGCGAAGAAGCGTCGCTTGTTGTAGGGCTGCGGCGCAGCATTGTGGAAGGTGCGCCGGGAAAGGTGCATGCCGATTGCTGCGGTGAGATCGACAGTGCTCGACCACTGCAGGTTGTCGTCCGATGTCTCGACCGCCACGCAGCCGAGCGTGCGCCCCGCCGGCAGGAGGACTCGAGTCGGTCCGCCAGGGACCCGTTGCCGGGTGAGCTCCAGACGCGAGACGGCGAGCTCTGGGTGGTCCTGCACGAGCGCGCCACCCACGGCGCCGCTCGGGTAGGGGTACTCGTCGTAAAGGTGCACGGTGATCGAATGGGCACGCGCGCGCTCGATCGCGTAGTTGACAAGGTCGAAAAAGGCCGCACCGAGGTAGGGTTGCTCAAGTCCCTGGCGGGAGTGGATGAAGACGCCCTGAATTCCCTGATCGGCCATATCGGTGAGTTGCCGGTCGATTTCGGCGCGCTCGATCCGATCGTTCCAGAACCAGAACGGATGGAAGCCTCTGTGGGCGCGGTGGGTTTCGTGCGAGGTCATGATTTGGCCAAGCATGGTGCGCGGGCGTGCGCCAGGGGAAATTGGCGGCGCGCGCTGAAGGGCTCCAGCCGAGGAGTTCCTCGCCCGTGCCTCGCGCACTAGATGCGTGGACGAGGGTCGGCAACCCGAGGCGCAGCCTCGAGATTCCAGGCGGGGGCGGTTTTTGGAACGACGGCAGCCGCAATCGGCATCTGAGTTATCCACTCAAGGGTCTCAGCGACCGCACGAGGGATTCCATGGCGGTCGCTCTCGGCTCTCCTGCCCGCACCGACAAGGCGGTCGCCAGGGGCTCGCGCTGAGCTGATCACCGCGCCGAGTTGAAGCAAGACCTGTGAAGCAGTGATTGTGTGAAGTGGCGATCGCTAAGCTGTTCGTGTGGGTGGACGAGCAGTCATCGCGGTCTATGTGGTTGTTGTCGTGGTGAGCATTGTTGCAATGGATGTGTTGTTCTTCAGACATCACTTTCTGCCCCGCTTACTCGTCAATGTCGGCATCGTCCTGGTCTTTGCCGCCTTCTTCCTGCGATTCCGGCATGCGCTTGGCGGCTGAACGTCGCGCCCGCCCTCGTGGACACCGATCACCTGATCTGCTCGCGCTGTCCAAAGCGAAGCCACCATGCAAGGAGCCGATCGAGACGGCCCGGGCGCTGGTGAGTTGACGCGCAGGCGCTCGGGATCGCCGGCGAGGAGGTCACCACCGAGGGCCTCGAGCGCCTGTTCGGCCAGGGGTGCGATCCTCGCGACGGACGCGCCCTCGGCCGCGCCGTCTCCCCCGATGACGAGCGGGCGGTGGCCGGCTTCGCCCTCACGTTCTCGCCCCCGAAGACCGTCTCGGTGTTGTGGGCACTCGGGGACGAAGCGGTGTCCGGCGCCGTGCTCGGCGCGCACGAGGCGGCCGTCGGTGCCGCGATGGCCTTCCTCGAGGACCACGCCGCCTTCACCTGGCGCGGGCGCGGGGGCCTGTTGCAGGTCGACACCGAAGGGCTCCTCGCGGCCGCCTTCGTGCACCGGACCTCTCGGGCGGCCGACCCCCAGCTGCACACGCACCTGTTGCTCGCGAACAAGGTCCGCACCCAGGACGGGCGCTGGCTGAGCCTCGACGCCCGCGAGCTGTTCGCCCACCAGAAGGCCGCCGGCATGCTCTACAAGGCGGCCCTTCGCTCAGAGCTGACGGGGCGCTGTGGGGTGTCCTGGTCCGTCGTGGACGACAACGGCGTCGCCGAGATCGAGGGCGTGCCAGACGGCCTGTGCGCCGCGTGGTCGGCGCGCCGCCAGGCGGTGAAGGCGGCAGGCGACGAGCTCGTGGCGAAGCGGGAGGCCGAGCTCGCTCGCTCGCTCACCTCGAGCGAGCGGGCCACCTGCTTCCAGCTCGCCGCCTATCGCACCCGCGCCCCGAAGGTGGACGCCGAGACCCCGACGGCCACCTTGAAGGCTCGCTGGCACGAGGAGGCGGTCGCCTTCGGCCACGACCCGGCCCGCTGGCTCCCGGGCGTGCTCGGCCACGAGCGCCCAGTGACGGCCATGCCGCCAGTCGACCAGCTCGCCACCGTCGTCGCCCGCCTCGAAGAGCGCTCGGCGACCTGGACTCGGGCAGACGTCGTCGAGGAGTGCGCCCGCCTCGTCAGCGGCAGCGACGGACCGGGCGTGCTCGAAGCGGTGGAGGCCCTGGCCGAGCAGGTGCTGCGCGATCCCGAGGTGGTCGCCCTCGCCGCGCCGCCACCGGCCTGCCTCCGGCGCGAGGACGGCATGGCCCAGTTCGAGCGCCACGGCGGCCGGCACTTCACGACGACGGGAGCGAGTACGGCCAGATCAGCTGGTCACCCTTGTCCCGACTTGTCCCGGTGCACCAGCCGGCGAGCAGCGCCCGAGTCACGACGTGTTGCTTCGCTCGCTTCTTCGCCAGCGGGTCGGACCCGGAT
>JAJZKA010000060.1:13230-19657 GCA_021809805.1 Actinomycetes bacterium | reverse complement strand
TGGCGTCGCCGTAGGCCACGGCGGACACGGGCTCTTGCTGGGCGCCAGCATCCTCATCGTGCTGCGCGCCTTCGCCAACGGCGGGTCCTCGCTGACCGGCCTCGAGGCGGTCTCAAACGGCGTGGCCACTTTCCGCGAGCCAACCGGGTTGAACGCCCGGCGGGTGCTCGTCGTCATGGCGGCGATCTTGGGCTTTCTCGTCGCCGGTGTCTCCCTGCTCGCCTATCTCACCCACGCCGTGCCCTATGTGATCGGCACGCCGACGGTGATCTCCCAGGAGGCCCGCTACGTCTTCGGGAGCTCGCTCGGCGGCAAGATCGGCTTCTACTTCATCCAGTTCGCCACGATGCTGATCTTGTGGACGGGCGGCAACACCAGCTTCAACGGCTTCCCGAACCTCACGAGCTTCGTTGCCAAGGACGCCTACCTGCCCCACCTGCTCACGCGCCGGGGCCATCGCCTTGTCTTCTCCAACGGGATCTTGATCCTCGGGATCCTCTCGATCGCCCTCATCATCGGCACGGGCGCCAGCCTGACCGCGCTGGTCGCGATGTATGCCATCGGCGTCTTCGTCGGCTTCACAATGGCGGGCGCAGGGATGGTCCGCCACCACTTGCGCGAGCGCGAGCGCGGCTACCGCTACAAGAGCGTGATCAACGGCGGCACCGCGGTGCTGTCCTTCGCCATCGTTGGCATCCTCGCCACCGTCAAGTTCACCGAGGGCGCCTGGCTCGTCGTCGTCGTCTTCCCAATCCTGTTCGTTACCCTCCTCGTGCTGCACCGCCAATACGAGGAGGAGAAGACCCTGCTCGAGCGCAACGCCGCGCATGCCGCCGAGGCGCCGGTGCTGCGCCGCCACGTCGTCTTCGTCTTCATTGAACGCCTCGACCTCGCAGCTGCCCGTGCGCTGCAATACGCCCGCTCGCTCAGCCCGGATGAGCCCCGTGCGGTGCACTTCGTGGTCGACACCCGCGCCGCGCGCGAGCTCGAGGAAACCTGGACGCGCCTCGGCCTGGCCCGCGTCTCCCTCGAGCTGATCGAGTGCCCGGACCGCCGTATCGCCCGGTCGGCGCTCGAGCTCGCGGCGGACACCGCCGGCGATGGCGAGACTGAGCTCAGCGTGCTCCTGCCGCGTCGCGTCCTGCCCGGCATCGCCAAGCGCTTCTTCCACGGCCGCACCGGCGACCGCATCGCGGCGGTGGTTGGCCAGCTGCCGAACGTGACCGCCACGGTCATCCCCTACCAGCTACGACGCCGCTTCCGGCTGCCCTGGGAACAGGAATTCGCGCCGACGACGCCGGGCGCCCCCGAGACGAGGGAGTCGGCTGGGTCCGAGTCTGACGAGCTCTTCCCCGAGGGCACGCCACCGGGCGCGGCTCCGATCGGCAGCGTGCGGGTGCGTCAGCGCGCCAAGGTGGCCGGTCGCATCCGCTCGGTGCGGGTTCAGCCGGGCGCCGGCATCTCCAGTTTGGAGTGCACGCTCGCCGACGCGACCGGTCAGCTGACCCTCGTGTTTCAGGGTCGCCGGCTCGTGCCAGGGATCCAGCCGGGCGCGAAGCTCCTGGCCGAAGGCATGGTCGGTGAGCGCAATCACCGCCTGGCGATGATCAACCCCCACTACACGATCCTCGTCGCAGCGAGCGACGGAGAAGAGCCGTCGGGCTGAGGCGGCTGCCTCATCGGCTCACCCGTGCTGGCCCGCCGGGACCGTCCTCGATATCCTTCGCCACCGATCAGGCCCCGCCGGGCCGGGCTCCCCGAAGCAGGTGATCTGATGCCCAAGCCGCTCGTGATCGTCGAGTCGCCGACGAAGGCCCGGACGATCGCGCGCTTTCTCGGCGGCGACTACTTAGTCGAGTCCTCGATCGGCCACATCCGTGACCTGCCGCGCTCAGCGGCCGAGGTCCCGAGCGCGTACAAGGGCGAGGACTGGGCGCGCCTGGGTGTCGACGTGGAGAACGGCTTCAAGCCGCTGTATGTGGTCGCCAAGGAGAAGCAGGATCAGGTTCGCCGACTCCGCTCACTCGTCGCGGAGGCAAGCGAGGTGTATCTCGCGACCGATGAGGACCGCGAGGGCGAGTCGATCGCCTGGCACCTGCTCGAGGTGCTCGCGCCGCGCGTGCCGGTGAAGCGCATGGTGTTCCACGAGATCACCCGGCCGGCGATCGAGCACGCCATCTCACACCCCCGCGAGCTCGACCGGCGCCTCGTCGACGCTCAAGAGGCGCGGCGCATCCTCGACCGGCTCTATGGCTACGAGCTGTCGCCAGTGCTGTGGAAGAAGGTGATGCAGGGCCTGTCCGCCGGGCGGGTCCAAAGCGTGGCGACCCGCATCGTCGTCGAGCGCGAGCGCGAGCGGATGAACTTCCGCTCGGCCAGCTGGTGGAGCCTCACCGCACAGTTGCGCCCATCGGCCGGCGAGGCTGCTTCCTTCTCGGCCAACCTCGTGGCGCTCGGGGAGCGCCAGGTGGCCGCCGGCTCGGACTTCGACGAGCAGGGGCGCCTCAAGAACCCGGCGCTGCTGCTGCTCGACGAGGCGTCGGCCGGCGCGCTCGCAGGAGCGCTCCGGGGGGCGAACGCCCGCGTCGCCTCGCTCGAAGAGCGCCCCTACCGACGCTCGCCCGCCGCACCCTTCATCACCTCGACCCTCCAGCAAGAGGCGGCGAGAAAGCTCCGCTTCTCGGCACAGCGAACGATGCAGACCGCCCAGCGGCTCTATGAGCGCGGCTTCATCACCTACATGCGAACCGACTCGACGACGCTGTCGGAGACCGCGTTACAAGCCGCCCGCGCCCAGGCGCGCGAGCTCTACGGCGCCCAGTCGGTGCCCGACCGCCCGCGCACCTACGACCGCCGGGTGAAGAACGCCCAAGAGGCCCACGAGGCAATCCGGCCTTCCGGCGAGGTCTTTCGCACCCCGAGGGAGGTCGGCAGCGAGCTAAGCGGCGACGAGCTGCGTCTGTACGAGCTCGTCTGGCAACGGACCGTCGCCTCTCAGATGGCCGACGCCACCGGCGTCACCGCACGTGTGCGGATCGAGGCCGAAACGGGTGCGGAGGTGGCAGTCGCACCCGCCGGTACGCGCGCAGTCTTCGCGGCGTCGGGCACCGTCATCACCTCACCGGGTTTCCTCCGCGTGTATCGCGAGGACGATGACGAGGACGACGAGCGCCCCGACAAAGGCGAGCGCGAGGTTCGCCTCCCTCCGCTCAGCGAGGGCGAGGCGCTCGATCTCGAAGAGGCGAGCTGCGAGGATCATGCCACCAAGCCACCGGCGCGCTTCACCGAGGCGTCACTCGTCAAGCGCCTCGAGGACCTCGGAGTGGGCCGGCCCTCCACCTATGCCGGAATCCTCCAGACAATCCAGGACCGCGGCTATGTCTGGAAGAAGGGGAGCGCTCTCGTCCCCTCATTCACAGCCTTCGCGGTTGTCGGTCTGCTCGAGTCGCACTTTCCCGGCCTCGTTGACTACAGCTTCACCGCCACCATGGAAGACGACCTCGACGCGATCGCGGCAGGCTCCGAAGAGGCGACCCCATGGCTCGAACGCTTCTACTTCGGTGCGCCGAAGGACGGCTCGCCGGCCGGCGCGCACGGCCTGAAGGAGGCCGTCTCCGAGCGGCTCGGCGAGATCGACGCCAGGGAGGTCAACTCGATCCCGATCGGTGCAGACGAGAACGGCGAGCTGATCGTCGCCCGGGTCGGTCGCTATGGTCCCTACCTCCAGCGGGGCGAGGACCGCGCCTCGGTACCCGACGATCTCGCCCCGGACGAGCTGACCGTCGAGAAAGCACTCGAGCTGCTCAACGCCCCTGCGGGCGATCGCGTCCTCGGTGAGGATCCCGAGACCGGCCTCAGCGTGATGGCCCGCGCCGGACGTTTTGGCCCCTACGTCCAGCTCGGCGAGACCGTGCCGGGCGAGGACAAGCCGCGCACCGCATCGCTGTTCAAATCAATGAACCTCGAGACGCTCGGCCTCAAGGACGCCCTCGAGCTGCTCCGGCTCCCCCGTGTGCTCGGTGCCGACCCCGGCACAGGCGAGGAAGTCATCGCCCGCAATGGTCGTTATGGCCCCTACGTCCAGCGCGGCAGCGAGTCGCGCAGCCTCGAGCGCGAAGAGCAGCTACTCGAGGTCACTCTCGAAGAGGCGCTCGCCCTGCTCGCGCTGCCCAAGGAGCGCCGTTTCGCCCGCGCCGCGGCGAAACCGGTCAAGGAGATCGGGACGGACCCGGCGAGCGGCCAGCCGATCCAGCTGCGCGAGGGGCGATTCGGCCCTTACGTGACTGACGGCACGACGAACGCGTCGCTGCGGCGAGGTGACGATGCTGAGCAGCTGACGCTCGAGCGCGCCGCCGAACTGCTCGCCGATCGCCGCGCCGCTGGGCCCTCGCCACGCGCCCGAAAGTCAGCCGCGAAAAAGACGGCCGCGAAGAAGGCGGGCGCCACGAAGGCCACGGTGAAGAAGGCTCCGGTGAAGAAGGCGGCCGCGAAGAAGGCTCCGGTGAAGAAGGCGGCCGCGAAGAAGGCTCCGGTGAAGAAGGCGGGAACGTCATAGCTGCGACGGTGCTCGATCGCGTCGTAGGCCAGGAGAGAGCGCTGGCGGTGCTCGGGGCCTCCTTGGCCGAACCCGTGCACGCCTATTTGTTCGTCGGGCCTACAGGCAGCGGGAAGCGAGAAGCGGCGCGTGCCTTCGCTGCGGCGCTCGTCTGTCCCCACGGTGGGTGCGGATCGTGCGCCTCCTGCCACGACGTGCTGGCAGGGCGTCACCCCGACGTCGTGGTCGTCGAGCGACAGGGCGCCTCGATCTCGATCGAGGAGGCGCGCCTGGTCACGAACCTCGCGCAGCGCTCACCCCGTCAGGCCAGCCGCCAGGTGGTGATCCTGGCCGATTTCCACCTCGTGGACGAGGCCGCGCCGGCCCTCCTCAAGACTGTGGAGGAGCCTCCCGCTTCGACCATCTTCGTCATCCTTGCCGATGCACTCCCGCCAAGCCTCGTCACGATCGCCAGCCGATGCCTGCAGGTCGAGTTCCGCCCCCTCGACGACGAGATCCTTGAGGGCCTGCTGGTCGCCGAGGGCACCGACTCCGCGGTCGCCGCCTCCGCAGCAGCCGCCGCCGGCGGTCGGATCGACAGGGCGCGCTTGCTCGCCAACGACCCCGGCTTCTCGGAGCGCCAGCAGCGTTGGCGTGTGGCCCCAAAGCGTCTCGACGGCACCGGGGCGACCGTCGCCGTGCTGACCGAGGACCTGCTCAGCGGCGCGGATGAGTTGGTCGCGGTGGTCAAGGCGCGCCAAGAGGCCGAGTTCGCGGCCCTGGCGGAGGCCGCCGAGCGCGCGGGCGAGCGCGGAGTGCCCGGCCGTCAGGCCATCGAGGAGCGTCACCGTCGTGAACAGCGGCGTGTGCGAACCGACGAGCTGCGGGCAGGGCTCGGGACGCTGGCGTCGGCCTACCGCTCCCAGCTGCGCGGCGGCGAGCCTGCCCGGGAGATTTCCGTGCTCCTGGGTTGCTGCCAAGCGATCGCCACCGCTGTCGAGCTGCTGGAGCGGAATCCGAACGAGACCCTGCTCGTCCAGTCGCTCCTGCTCGCCCTCGACGCCGCCCGGCGCTGACTCAGTGGCGCGAGAAGTTCTGGTAGTAGCGGCTGGGGGTCGGGCCCCGCTGGTGCTGATATTTCGATCCGAGCTCGGCCGAGCCGTAGGGCAGGTCAGCAGGAGTCGTCATTCGCAAGAAGCTGATCTGGCCGATCTTCATGTTCGGATAGACGGTGATCGGAAGGTTGGCGACGTTGGAGAGCTCGAGGGTGAGGTAGCCGTCGAACCCGGGGTCGACGAAGCCCGCCGTCGAATGGATCAACAAGCCGAGCCGGCCGAGGCTCGACTTGCCCTCGAGCCGGCCCACGAGGTCACTTGGCAGTGCGACGCGCTCGCGGGTGGCTCCGAGCACGAACTCGCCCGGGTGAAGGATGAGCGCGTCGTCCCCGACGATGTCGACGAGCTCGGTGAGCTCCTCCTGGTCCTCCTTCACGTCGATGACGCGCTGGGAGTGGTTGCGAAAGACGCGGAAGTACCGATCGACATGCAGGTCGACAGACGAGGGTTGGATCGCGCCCTCCCCCAGCGGGTCGATGACGACCCTGCCCGCCTTGAGCTCCTCGCGGATGGAATGGTCAGAAAGAATCATGTGCGCCCGCACGATACAGTGACGACGTACATTCGCGCGGATCTCGGAATCGGCCCAGTTCCACACCGTGCATGCGGGCGTAGTTCAGCGGCAGAACATCAGCTTCCCAAGCTGAGAACGCGAGTTCGATTCTCGTCGCCCGCTCCAACAGCGAAATCCCTGGCCAGAGGCCATTCTGGCTTCGCCACCGATGACCACGGTTGGCCACCATTTGCCCTCTTCGGGGTCTCCATTTAACCGGAGGTG
>JAJZKA010000060.1:0-13220 GCA_021809805.1 Actinomycetes bacterium | reverse complement strand
GGCAGTCCGAGCACGCCGCGTCAGTCCCGAACCAGGAACGGAACTCACCCTCCGAGCGCGGGTAGTGAGAACTGGCCCGAGGCTGTCCCATGCGGACAGCCTACTCCGGTTAAATGGAGACCCCGATGCCCTCTACTGCGCCCGTATTGCGCCCGCGAAACGGCTCGCCCAGACATCGTCCTGGTTCCCGTCATGGGCGCACGGTAGCTAGCACCGGGGACAGATGGAGGAGCAGCAATCGGGTTCCGCGCCGCTCCTGCCCCACACGCAGCGCGGGCGCGACCACACGTTGGCGCGAAGATGCGCGTCTCGTCCGCGCGACGGGCGAGACTGGCAGCGTGCGCTGGGACGACCCGTGGCTCCTGAGGTTGATCGACGAACTCGAGTCGAGCGACCAGGCCGGCCACCTGCAGAACGGTCTCCAACTTCTCCGGCAAGCGGCGGGTGTGCTGAAACACCAGATCGACTGGAACCGCGACCTTTGGCCGTTTGCACGCGAGCTCCTATTGGCACACGAAGCGGGCCTTTTGACGTGGCGCGACATGACGGCGCGTACTGTCGGTGGGGTCGATCCCAAGTCGAACACGCAGTACTGACTCCAGCAGATCTGGGAGCTGCAGCTCACCCTCGCTGGCCGAGATCGCGCCCGCGCCAGGGTCTTCGAGAGAGCCCGCGCGGACGGCGACGAAGATGACGGGCGACCGATCACTGGCATGACCCTGGAGGAGATCGCGAAGGCAGTTGGTGACACCTACAACAGGACACAGCTGCGCCGCTACCTCGTTGATTCAGGCATTCCGGACGACTTGCTTCCTGAGCTTCAAGATGACCAAGGCAAAGCCGACTATGTCTGTGCCGTCCTCGATGCCCTGCACGAGGGTGGCTCGGCCAGTCGCCGCTCGCTTCGCGAGTTCATCGGCGGGTGGCTCGATGGTCGCTTTCACGTCGGGCCCCGGCCCGACCTGCGGCGGCGTATCGTCGCGCTTCTCGGGCAACAGGGATGGCACGCCGTCGACGGCCGCCTCGTCATAGGCGAGCGAACGTACGACTCAGCCGGAACGCTCACACCGTTAGGTATGGATGTACGCCTCACGGCGCTGCATGTCGATGTCCGCGGCGTCGCTGAGCGCTTCGTCGAGAGCGGCACCATCGAGGTCGGCATCTTCGAGGCGTTCAAAGCGATCAACAATCGCGTCAAGGCCCTCTGCGGTCTTGAACTCGACGGGACCGCCCTCATGAACCAGGCCTTTTCGGAATCAAATCCAGTACTTGTCCTCCGGGACCTCTCGACGCAGACCGGTAGAAACGTCCAAACCGGCTTTCGCTTCATGTTTGCCGGAGCTGTTCAGGGACTCCGCAATCCCGACGCGCATGAGCAGTTCCAGCCGCTCGATGGCGAGGAAGGGTTCGAGGCACTCGCCTTCGCCAGCATGCTCATGCGCCGACTGGACAATGCAGAGGTTCGGAGTCCTCCCGACCTTGCCGCCGAGCTCGCCGGCCGGCCCGCGCATCGCAGCCACATCGGGCTCTTGAGCCAGTTCTTCCAGGCAGTCCGCCACCACGGCTGGGATCGGTCGCTTCCGGGAACCGCAACCTTCTACCCGGAGGACTACCCAAAGGGCACCGAGCAGCTGCCGCGAGCGCTGCCGGAGCACGTCATGGCCCAGGTGGAGCATGCGTCCAACCTCGAGCGCTTCGACAACCCGGCCTACGAGCTGACGACACGCATCTTGATCCGCTGCGGCCTGCGGGTGTCCGATGCGCTGAAACTTGCCTTCGACTGCATCATCGAGGACGGTGACGGAGCTCCTTACCTGCGCTATGAGAACCACAAGATGCGCCGCGAGGCGCTCGTGCCGATCGACGAAGAGCTCCGGGGCCTGATCGGCGCGCAGCAGCGCCGGGCCCTCGCCCGCTTCCCCGACGGAGCCCCGGTCCTGTTCCCCCGCCCGCTCACCAACCCTGACGGTCGAAAGCCGATCGGCTCCAGTGCCTATCGGGGTGCGCTCGATCGCTGGCTCCGTCAATGCGACGTCCGTGACGAACGCGACCAGCCTGTCCATCTCACACCTCATCAGTGGAGGCACTCGCTCGGCACGACGTTGATCAACCGGGACGTCCCTCAAGAGGTCGTCCGAAAGCTCCTCGATCACGACTCGCACCAGATGGTGGCCCATTACGCCCGGCTCTCGGACACGACGATCCGGCGGCACTGGGAGCGGGCCCGCAAGGTCAACGTCGATGGGGAAGTCGTCACCCTCGATCCCGCCGGACCGCTCGCCGAGGCCTCCTGGGCGAAGCGGCGGCTCGCGCGTGCCACCCAGGCGTTGCCCAATGGCTACTGCGGGCTGCCGCTCGTGAAGACCTGCCCGCACGCGAACGCGTGCTTGAGCTGTCCGATGTTCATCACGACGGCAGAGTTTCTGCCGCTTCACCGCCAACACCACGAGCAGGTCGTCGAGATCATCACCGCGGCAGAAGCCAGGGGCCAGACCCGCATGGTCGAGATGAACCGCCAGGTGGCCGAGAATCTCGAGAAGATCATCACCGCCTTGGTGGAGGACGAGGCAGAGAGCTCGAGTGGTTCCACCGATGCGTGCTGACAACAGCGCGCGGATCGTCCTCGCGGCGAAGCGGCGGAGCGAGCTCACCCGCGCGAAAGCCGTGCAGGCCATCCGCCAGTTTGAGCGCAGCGGAGCTGTGGTTACCTTCGAGGCCGTTGCAGAGAGCGCCGGGGTCTCCCGATCGTGGCTCTATGGGCAGGCCGATCTCCGCGTCGAGATCGAACGCCTCCGCGAGCGCACTCGGAAGACCTCGCCTTCGGTCCCGGCCCGCCAGCGGACGTCCGACGCCTCGCTCATCGCCCGGCTGCAGGCCGCGCTCAAGCAGTGCCGCAAGCTCACCGAGGAGAACAGCCGCCTGCGCCGGCAGCTCGCGCACGCACTCGGCGATCGACGAGTCTCCGCTCCGAGGCGCATCGTTCCGGAGCCGCCGCCAGCGTTGCTCTTCGGTGACGATTCCACCCTCGCCGACGACGGGTGACCCATCGTGCCAGCCACGTCGACGACAGTGTCCTCGACGCAACGCCCCAGCTCAGAGCAGCTATCAGGCGGAAAGCTCAAGATAACCATCGAGTCGACCTTCTCGACCGTGAGGCTTCGGACCAAGGTCACCAAGGGTCCGGGATCTCGAGCCGCCGGGCTGGCGATGGCCTTCAAGCTCATCGAGGCCGCACAGGACCGCTGGCGCTATGTCAACGGAGCCCATCTCGTCGCGCTCGTGCGGGCCGGCGCGACGTTCCGGAAGGGGGTGTTGGTCGAGAGCGAGGTGCCAGAAGGGGAGGTCGCCGCGTGATCAGCGGGTC
Organism: Actinomycetes bacterium; assembly: GCA_021809805.1. GTDB lineage: Bacteria > Actinomycetota > Acidimicrobiia > Acidimicrobiales > Bog-793 > JAKABX01. Next base: position 9,856 of record JAJZKA010000060.1, on the reverse strand, counting down.
GGGCCGATCCACAAGTCTTGACTATTCCTCGATACGGAACAGCGTATCCATGATGGTGTGACAAGCCGGAGACCGGCCGGCCCTCGCCTGGCAGTTCTCAGTAGGCGCGCAGGGAGTGGTCATTAGGGCAGGAGGTCGAACGAGTCGGCGTGCCGCGGCCTGACAACCTGAAAGTGGCGGTGGTTCAAGGTGGCGATCCGCGAGGTCCCGAGGCGCTCGGCGACAGCGACGACCGAGGCGTCGGTACCACCGAGGCGCAAGTCGGCGTAGGTGACGACGAGAGCACCGATGCGCTGCCAGTCCTCTCCGAGGAGGTGCTCCACGAGAAGAGCGCCGTCGTTGATCGAGGCGTACAGGGTGGCCTCGGCGCCGGGGCCGAGCTGGCGATCGATCAGGTACGCGGCCTCAGCGACGACCATGGCAGTCGTGACGAGCGGTCCAGGGTCCGCCTCGAGGAGGTCTCGACAGGCCGCGTGGTGGGCATCACTGCGGTCGGCCGCAGCCACCAACGGGCCGGTGTCGACGATGAGCACTCAGTCGCGCCCGAAGCCCTCAGTGAACAGCTCGTCGGCGTCGACGGCGTTCTTGCCACTGGTCGATGCCCCGACGCCGGCGAACGCCAAGTGACGGCGAGTACCCGCCGCGGGGATGGCCTCGGCGAGCCGGGTGACAAGGGCCTCGGCGACCACTTGGTCGATGCTGACCCCGCGGCGCTCGGCCTCGGCGGCAGCGCGAGCGACCAGATCCTCGGGGAGTGTGACCGTAAGCGGCATGCAGCTGAGTCTAGGTGGCTGCTCGAGGTGGCCAGCTTCTTCTCGAGCAGCCTGGTCGGCTGCCAGGTGACTATCGACAACCACGACCCGGTCGAACAGCGTAGTTACCGACCTACGCTGAAGGCCTGTCCAGCCAACTGCGGCACATCCGCATCGTTGCAGGTCGGGGGCTCGCAGCAGAAGAGGTGTCAATGGCCGTACCAGGGGGTACGACGCTAGACCGTAGTCGTCTGGACAGGCCCTCTACGCTGATACGTAGATACGGACCGGCGTGCCGTCCGCGTGCCTGACGGACCCAGGTGCGGGGCTGTTGGAGGTACCGAGAACGGTCTAGACAGCGGGAAGGCAGCTTCTCATGGCCACGTTGACAGAAGCTGAGGCCACCGCCTACCGGGCCCCGGTGCGAGAGTCCCCGGCCGCGATGGCTCGCTGGTGCCTGGACAACCTGGGCCAGCGGATCAGCGCAGTCGGCCTCGGCCTCTCCGACGCCAGCCTCGTGCGCCGCTACGCCCGAGCCCAGGGTCCCCGAGCGCGGAGCGCGAGGCGCGCCTACGGCTCCTCTACCGCGTCGCGCGCATGGTGGGCCGGTTATACCGAACGTCATTATGCCCATCTAGCTGCGACGATCAGAGCTGTGAACGCCTCAGATGTGACGCAGCGTCACAAGCCGAGCGAGCCGTGCAGGACGCGTCGCGTCAACGCCATCGTGTCCACGATGGGTCGGGGCGAGAGAGGTCGGTGACCACCGGGGGTCGATCACGTGAACGCCCGTGCCCGCGTCTACGACCCCTCCCCGTCACCCCATCCAGACGGTGACGGTGCAGGACCGAACCGGCGGAGTGCGTCGAGGTAGATGCCGACGAGCTCGTCGTCGATCAGCTCGTAGAGACCGGCGACGAGGTCGCTGACGATCTCACTCACGGCGATCTCGTCCGAGGCCAGGTTGCATGACGACAGGCGGCCGCTCACGCCCATGATGTCAGGAGGACCGAGGACCTCTCCCGTCGCGAGCTCGACGCAAAGCCTGGTGCACAGCTGCATTGCGTCGAGGACGTCCTCGGTGGCTGCGACGACGAGCCGAGACAGCACCGCCATGTCGTAGTCGCCAAGGACAGCTCCCTCTGCGGTGATGCGCCGGAGGAGGTGCGCGAGGAGCACGTCAAAGCAAAGACGCTTCTCGTGTGCGAGGACGATCTCGCCGGTGTCGTCGATGTCGTTGGCCGGCCCAGCCGGCTCTCTGCACGCTGCACGCTGCACAGGAGCGCGAGGGAAGGCGCCCGCGATCCTCGTCGTTCCCGTGGTGGTCATCGTCGAGCTGCTCCCCGCCGAGGTCCTCGAGCTGGCCGCTCTCACGATGTTCCCGGTAGAGCTCGTCGTCGCGTCGTCGGATGAAGCTCGACGCGGGGACGACGTGGAGATCGAACAGCCAGGGAAGCGACCCGAGGAGAGCCTCGAGCTCTGCGCGCCTCGCTGGTCGGTGGCTGAGCACCGGACCGAGGAGTCCGATCCGATGAAGGACCAGGTCCTCGTCGCTGTCGCTGTCGCTGTCGGGGGTCGTGTCGCGCCCCGGGGGTCGTGCGCTGAGCTCCTCGACGGAGACCTCGTCGAGGTGACCGTCCCGAAAGGTCGAGAGTGTCACCTGCTCGCCAGCGATGCCTCCGACCCCCGTGATGAGAGCCGGGAGGACGAGACCGCGACGAGCCCAAGCACCGGCGTCTGAGAGGTCGACTCCGGAGCGTCACGCGCGGCACCACCGAGCGACATCTGGTGCCGAGAGACGGTGAGCGGTACGACGACGAGCCCCGCTCGACAGTCTGCCCGGGCAGACTGTCGAGCGTGTACCTGCTCATGGCGCGCCTCGTCAATGCCGGTACGCGCCGCCACATCGTCTTCCTCGTGCTCGGCTTCGTCGTCATCGTCACCGCTGGAGCAGCCGCGTTCGCCGCCACCCAGGGTCTGCCGTTCACGACCGGTCTCTACTGGGCGATCACAACGGCGACAACGGTCGGCTACGGCGATGTCACGCCCCACAACCCGATCGGCCGGGTCGTCGCCTCGGTCGTGATGCTCACAGCGATCCCGACACTGGGGGCGCTCTTCGCCGTGACGGCGGGCGCCTCGGTCTCGGCCGGACTTCGGAGGATCATGCAGTTGGACAGTCACTTTCCCCCGGGCTCGTACCGCCTCGTCGTCGGCATGCACCCGACGGTGCCCGCGATCGTCGCCGAGCTCGTTGCCGCCCACGACGCAGTCGTGCTCGTGGCCGACGTCGACCCGACGACGATGCCCGAGGCGGTGCACGTCATCAAGGGCGACCCGACGGACCCCGCGACGATCCGCAGGGCCAAGCCCGCCGGCGCGCAGCACGCTCTCGTCACGGCTGCGACCGACGGGGACGTGCTCGTGAGCGCCCTGATCCTCCGCGAGCATGCACCCGAGCTCCCGATCACCGCGCTCACGAACTCGAGAGTCGTGCGACGCGGTCTCGAAGCGCTCGGCGTGGACCAGACGGTCTCGATCGACGACCTCGTCGCCCACACGTTGGCAAAGAGCCTCGAGACACCCCATGCAGGACTGCTGATCGAAAGGCTCGTCGACTCCGACGAGCACCGCCTCGTCGAGGTCCCTGCCGAGCTCGCAGAGCTCGGCAGGCCGCTCAGCGCTATCCGTCGCGACCACGGCGGCCTGGTCCTCGGTCTCGTGCATGACGGCGCCGTGCGCCTCGGGATCGCGGAGGACACCGTCGTATCGGCTGGAGATCTCCTCCTCATCGCCGAGCCGATCGAGCGAGCCAGAACACACGTCGCCCGAACGTGACGGAAGAGGGCCGACGCGTCCCGGCGGCTCGCCAGCGACGGTGAAGGCGCCGTTGGCGTCATGCGGCCGGACACGAAGGCTCAGGCGGTGGCGATCTGTCCGGTTGGTATCGCCAGCTCGTGCTGTTCGTCACGCCCTTCGACCCGCACACCGCAGCCGGCCGGGTTTCCCCAGCCGCGCGACCCGATGCACGCCGCGGCCCTCCATCGCTTCGTCGCCGGCTACGCGAGGCGCCTTGGCTTGAGCAGGTACAGCACCGAGGGCAACCAGCGCGGCATCCGCATCCTGCCCGCCGTCCAGACACCCCAAGCCCGCTATCTTCACCGGTCGCGATGGCGAGCTACCACGCCATCGGCATCCCGATCGCGGCGGGGCTGCTCTACCCGTTCTTCGGGATCGTGCTCTCCCCGATGATTGCTGCTGCGACCATGGCAGCATCGTCGTTGTCGGTGGTGACCAACGCCAACCGCCTACGGCGGTTCCGGCCGTATCGCCGATCTTCCGCACAAGGAGGCGGCTCCCGACGCTCGGCCTACTCCGACAGCGTGAGGTCGCGGACCGAACTGACCGAGCGGCTCAGCCGACTCGGTGCCCGCCTGCTCATCATTGCGACCCGTCGGCGCAACAGCCGGGGGCAACCATCGGAGCGGACCCCCGGGTGGCCGCCGGAGCGCTTAGCCTGCCAGGTGTGATGTCTCGGACACGCTTGTTCCGAAGAGATGGCCGTCTCCCATTGGGCCTGGATGGTCCTGAGGAGGGCGGGCGCGCCTCGCCTGCCGGCGAGCTCTCAAGCGCGGTCTCCGACCAGCCATCGTCTGGGGTCGGGAGCGGCCGGGCGCGCTTTAGCGTGGTGATCCCGGCCCACAACGAGGCCCGCTACCTGGGTGATTGCCTCCGATCGCTTGCCGCCCAGGACTTCGACGGCGACTACGAGGTGCTGGTTGTCGACAACGCGAGCACCGATAGCAGCGTCGAGATCGCGCAGAGCTTCGACGCGGCCGTCGTCCGGGAGGGTCGCCTCGGCGTCTGCTTCGCGCGCCAGGCAGGCACGCTAGTCGCCTCGGGCGAGATCGTGGTGTCGACCGACGCGGACACCACCTTCCCCGGCGACTGGCTCCGGCGCATCGACGCGGTATTTCACCAGAACCCCGCCGTCGTCGCGGTAGCCGGGCCCTGCCGTTACGTCGGCGGCCCGTCGTGGGCGTGGCTGTACCCGCGGATCCTCTTCGGCTTCGTGCACGCGTTCTCCTGGTTGACCGGGAGGGTGTGCTACGTAACGGCGACGAACCTCGCCTTCCGCCAGAGCGCGTGGGACGGTTACGACACCGCTATGACCCAAGGCGGTGACGAGCTTGACGCTCTGCGGCGCCTTCGGGCACGAGGCCAGGTGGTGTTCGACCCGGGAAACGCCACGTCCACCTCGGCACGCCGGCTCCATCGCGGTCTCGCCTACAGCGTGGTGGTGACGTTCCTCTACTACTACGTGCTGGCCTACTGGATGAACCGGGTTGCAGGACGCACCATGATCGGCACGGCCCCGCCAGTGCGCAACTTGCCCCGCGATCGGGGAAGAGCGTGGCCGATCTGCCGCGCCGTCGCGGTCGTGCTGTGCCTGCTGGTGGCCCTGGCTCTGGCCCTCTCCGAGCACCTGCCGATGTTCGCGTGAACCGCTCTCGCGCCCGTGACCCGCGGACCAGCGGCCTTGCAGCAGCGGTCGCCGGCCTCGGCGTCGGGGTCGCCGGCTACTGGCGGCTCATGTCCCCGTACTCCCAGGCTTGGGGTCACTTCCCCTACAGGGGAGCGACGTCCGAGCCGGCCGTCGCTCTGACCTTCGACGACGGTCCCAACGAGCCCTACTCTTCCCGGATCGCCACGCTCCTCGAGGACAGAGGAGCGAGGGGAACGTTTTTCCAGGTCGGGCAGGCGGTACGGCGCCACCCGGAGGTGACCGACAGCCTGGCCCGTTCGGGCCACGTGATAGGTCATCACGGTGACAGCCATCGCTTGAGGACCTCGTTGTCACGTGCCGCTTTACTCGAGGACATCCGCAAGGGTCAGCAGGCGTTCGCCGCCGTCGGCTTGCGCCCGGCGCTCTACCGTCCGCCGTGGTTGCTCCGCATCCCGGCGTTACGAGCTGTGCTCTTTGAGGAGGGGCTGCGGCCCGTCTCGGGAGAGTTCTGCCATGTGCTCGAGGTTGCCCAACCCGGAGCGCAACGGATCGCTCGACGAGCCCTCGCCAAGATCCGACCCGGGTCCATCGTCATCTTCCACGACGGCTTCGACGGCAAGGTCGCCGAGCGCGGCCGCACGGTGGAGGCGGTGGAGATCGTCGTGGACCGCGTCTGCGCGCTCGGCTGGTCGTTGGTCACCATCGACCGCCTCCTCGGCGTCCCTGCCTACCAGTCGACCTTGCCGGCCTAGCCCCAATAGCAATAACTTAAGGCGGCGCAAGGACGGCGATCGCCTCTCGGACCGGCATCGCCGGCTGGGGCCAGTTCCGATGAGCAGCTCGCTTCACGTTGAAGTTGCTCATCTTGCGGCGGACGACGCGAGCCTTTGACCGCAGCCGTCGCTCGGGAAGCAGACCGCGGAGGAGCTCCTCGGTGGCCCGCTCGAGCGCCCTGGCGAGCGTCATGGTGGCATCGAGCGTCGCCTGACGCTGCGCCGGGTGGCGTGGAGCGCGGTCGTGAAGCTGAGCCGGTCGGGGTCGTGGCTCCCGGTGTCCGCGGCGCGAGCGATGAGCGCGCGGATCGCGTAGTGGACGCAGAGGTAGCCCCAGGCCTCTTGGTAGACGCCGGCCGGGGTTCGCGAACGCAGGATCACCCGCGGTCCGCGCTGGTGGGTCTTCAGTTCGTCGAAGATCGACTCGATCTCCCACCGCTCGGCGTAGAGCGCACAGAGCTCAGCGGCGGGGGCGTCGTTCGGATCGAGGATGTTCGTGACGAGCCGGTAGGTGGTGTCGGTGGCCTGCGGCCGTCCGGGGTCGGCAACCCGGTATTCGATGACGCGCACCGGCGTGACGTCGTTCCGTTTGCGCTTGTCGTCGCTCGCGACGAGCTCGGAGCGAAACGACCCGTCGCCGTGCCGTTCGAGCACCGGGAAGACCGCGTTCTGTTTCGCGCGCCAAAGCAAAGCCGCGCCGCTCCGGGCGGCCTCGGTGAACAGCGGGTGTGCGGTGAAGCCGCGATCCGCGAGGCAGAGCATCTCTGGGACGAGCGACGAGACGACCTTCTTCGCGAGCGTGACCTCACCGGTCGCGTAGGAGTCCATCTCCGCTGCGATGACCGCATGGGTGCCGGCTTCGCCGATCGCGACAATGCGCAGCTCGGGGAAGGCCGACCCATCACCTCGGCCGGTGCCCGCCCGGCCGAGCTCCGCCGCGTTCGCCTCGGTGTCGGCGACATCGATCGTCGTGCCGTCGATCGCCACGACGCGCCAGCGCCGATAGAAGGCGCCTTTGGTCTCGGGTGTGGCGAGCGGCGCGCACGCCCGTGCGTAGAGCTCGGCAAGCGGCTCAGGCCCGAGGCGGGCCCGAGCCTTGGTGATCGCGACCTGGGAGGGCACCGAGTACCGCTCCTCGCCTCCCGAGGTCCACGACAGCCCTTCGGTCAGGCTCCGCATCACCTCCTCATAACCCGAGGAAGAAAAGAGCGTCATCGCGAGCACGTAGTAGACGACGAGGTGCGCAGGCAGGAGACGGTTCCGCTGCTCGCGCCGTCCCGTGGACTCGATCACCGAGTCGACGAGCCAGCGAGGGAACGTTGCGGTCAGCACCCCGAGGGCGACCCGGTCGGTCAGCCGCTCACCGTCGGCAACTCGGACCTGTCCCGCCCGCGGCATAACGGTGAGAATACCACGAGTGTAACTCTAAGTTATGGGTATTGGGACTAGGCCTGAACCAAGCGTGGATCTGACGCCCTGACCCGTGGCAGCCCAGAAATGCGTCGTGCCTGAGCCCCGATTCCTCCGCCGGCCCGACCGCCAGCTGCTCGCCCGCGCCGACGACGCCGTCAGCGCCGCCGTCCACAAGGTCCACGACGCCGACCAAGCCGTGAGGCGGGCTGACCAAGCCCTCGCCGACGCTCGTCGCGATCACGACCGTGCCGAGAAGGCCCTCCGGGCCCTCCAAGAGGCCGAGACAGCCCAAGAAGGCCGCCAAGCCTGGCTCCGAGCCCATCCCGAGGCCGTCGAACACCTGACCGCGCTCGCCCGGACCATCCGGCACGCCAGAACCGAGGCCAGCTCCCAAACCAGCGGTCCGGGTGGCCACCCTCAAAAGCCCCCGGCCCGTTCAGTATTGGGGAACAGCGGCAAAGCCCGTCGACCAGCCGCCTTCAAGGAGGTCCACGAACCCGCAGGCAGCGACCCCTGGCTCCGAGGCGAGCCCAGCGGGCAACGGCCAGAACTCTGAGCGGTCAACGAGACTGGTGACATCGGCAGTGGACCCGTAGAGGCCCTGTTTTGAGCCGCGCTCCGTGGCCGCCCTCTGCGCCACGTCGCGACCCATACCCGTCGTTCGGAGCGGCTACCGAGGCGTCGCTCGGCCTGCTCGGAGCAGCGCCGATCGAACCTTCTGCGTCGTCAGTCCTCTTGACGGGAACCAAGTACGCAGAACTCGTTGCCCTCCGGGTCAGCGAGCACGACCCATGACTGCTCTCCCTGGCCAATGTCGACCCTGGTCGCTCCGATCGAGAGCAGCCGCTCGACCTCGCGGTCCCGGTCATCAGGCCGGAAGTCGAGGTGAAGGCGGTTTTTGACCGTCTTACGGTCCTGGACAGGGACGAAGAGCAGTCCCGGGGTCCGGGTCTCCTCTGGTCGGATCTCGAACACGTCTGGGCCGTCGTCGACGACCACCCAGCCGAGCGCTTCTCGCCACCATCTCCCCAAAGCAAGCGGATCCCGGGCGTCGATGCTTGTCTGCTCCCAGTCCAAGGCCACAGGCTGCACCCTAAGGCCATCGGCCCGACGCCGAACATTCAATTTCGCGCCGCCCTGGTCGGAGCGGCCGGCGAACGCGGGAGCGCGGAATCGGCGTTCGGAGCGGTCAGCTGGACTGCGGCCACCACGCAGAGCGTCCGAGGCGAAGCGACGAGCCGGAGGGGGATCGCCGAAGGCCGCGATCAGGCAGCGACGACTCGGGCTCGGATCAGTGCTTCGAGCAGTTCGCCGGCGTCACCGACGAGTTCCATGACGACCTTCATACCCCCGGGCCGGTCGAGCAGGTCGACGACGCGTGCCACGACCGGGTCTGTCTCGTCGCCGGTGACGACGAGGTGACCTTTGGCCACCTCGTCTGGGTGGGTGGCTTCGTCGAGGAAGGCCCACAGGTGTCCGTCTTGGTCTCGGCCCTGGACGTCGCAGGGGATGTCGAGTTCGATGGCCACGCTCACCTCCTCTGCTTGTACGGGTTGCGGTCCTCGTGACGGGCGAACAGTTGGCTCAGCTGCTGTGCTTCCACGATAGTGAGCGATGGGAGCACCACGTCGGCGTGGGGCGCTCGGCCCGTGGCAAGCACCTCGAAGCCGGCTCGGCGGAGGTCGGCGACCGGGCAGGCCGCATACCGGGTGTACGTGGCGAGCTGCCCGGCCAGGATCTTGTCGAGGGGCCAGCCGGGCACGAGCAGGTCGACGCTGAGCGACGCCATGTTGGTACCTCGGAGGCTGTACTCGCGCGCCTGGCGCAGGGCGTGCGCGAAGAACTTGTCGCCATTGATCGGCGCTCCGCGGACGACAGCGGACACGTCGGGCGGGACGGTGCCGCCGTCGGTCCAGAACTCCTCTTCGATACGTACGAGGAGTCTGGGGTCGGGCAGGACGATGTTTCGATCAGCCATGTGGCGCTCCGGGGATGGAACCGAGCATCTTCACCGAGTTCGGCTCAGACACGCTACGGGGTCCCTGAGGCGACCCGGAGCCCGGGCATGCTGGCCGACCCGTTCCTCTCGTCGATTTCGTGCGCGATCCGTGCGCGAACGGCCCGCAAACGGGCGGGACGGGCCGGTACGGGTCGGATGTGAAAGACCTGGTCAGGCCACCTTTCGCCTCATCGGCGCAGGCAGTCGAAAGTGGCCGAAACGACTTCCCAAGCTGAGAACGCGAGTTCGATTCTCGTCGCCCGCTCTCTCGAGCACTGAACACAAGGCACGGCTCCTAGTGAACACAACCCCAGGTGGGTGTGAACACAAGTCGGGGAGTCACCACCTCCGACACGACCCTGAGGGACCTTCCGCACGACACCCCACCGCCCGGGCCTCGCAGGTCCGTAGC
>JAJZKA010000059.1 GCA_021809805.1 Actinomycetes bacterium | reverse complement strand
GCCACTGGGACGACCCCTTGGTCCGCGCTCGCCCGAGCCGACAAGCGCGTCACGAGGTCAAGGGATCAAAGCGACCCGGACACCTCGGCTCGACTGGCCGCCGGCACGTCGCCGCGCGCCCGGGCGGGCAGCGCCGCGCAGGCGCTGCAGCGCCCGACCACCGCGAAGTGGCGGGCGTCGACCACAAATCCATACGTCGCGCGCGCCGCGCGCACGAGCGCCGCGAAGAGTTCCTCGGGGACCTCGAGCATCGTCCCGCACTGCTCGCAGACGAGATGGCCATGCGTCTCGCTCGCCAGGTGGTAGGTGGCGGGGCCGTGGCCGAGGTGGGAGTGGACGATCACCCCGAGACGCTCGAGCTCGTCGAGGTTGCGGTAGATGGTGGACAGGTGCACGTCGGTCAGCTGCGCCTGCACCTCGCCGGCGAGCTCTTCGGCCGTGCGGTGCGGGCCGCCTTCGAACAGCGCCGCCAGCAGGACCCGGCGGGAGGTCGTGACCCGACCACCACGCGAGCGCAGCAGCTCGAGCACGTCCTCGACCGAGTGTGGCGCGAGCGTCGCCGCCATGACTCAAAGCCTAGTCCGTCGGGTCGCGGTGCCCAGCGCTGCCCGCCGACCGCTGTTGCGGGCCATTCGCATTAGTGTGGACGACGCCGCAGCCGACGAGCCAAAGGGTGCCCATGGCCATCAGCGCACCACCACGACCCCAGCCGACGCCGAGCCGGCTCCGGCCGCGGCTCGAGCGCGGCGAGTGGACGCGGCTCATCGCGATGGCAGGCGTCGTGCTCGGCCTGTTCGTGATCGGCATGGTGCTCCTCGCGGCCGCGTCGGCGCATCATTTCCGCATCGCCAAGGGCGAGGTGTTCGGCCTTGGTACCGGCATGTTGGCCCTCACCCTTGGAATGCGCCACGCCTTCGACGCGGATCACATCTCGGCGATCGACAACACGACGCGCAAGTTCATGGCCGAGGGCCGCCGGCCCCTTAGCGTCGGCTTCTTCTTCGCGCTCGGTCACTCAAGCGTCGTCTTCGTCCTCGCCGTGCTCTTGAACTTCGGCATCCGCGCCCTCGATTCCCAGGTGAGCAACTCCCACTCGGGCCTGCACGCCATGACGAGCATCATCGGCACCTCGGTCTCGGCGCTGTTCCTCTACGCGATTGCCGCATTGAACCTCGCCGTGCTCGTCGGTCTGCTGCGCATCTTCGCCGGCATGCGCCAAGGCCGATTCCGCCACGACGAGCTCGATGAGCAGCTCAATCGCCGCGGCTTGATGAACCGCGTCCTCGGGCCGCTCGCCCGGCGCGTCGACGAGCCGTGGAAGATGTACCCCGTCGGCGTGCTCTTCGGCCTCGGCTTCGACACCGCCTCGGAGGTCGCGTTGTTGGTGCTGTCGGGAAGCGCGGTCGCAAGCGGGCTGCCCTTCTATGCGATCTTGTCGCTGCCGATCCTCTTTGCCGCCGGGATGACGCTGTTTGACCTCGCGGACGGCTGTTTCATGAACTTCGCCTACGGCTGGGCGTTCTTCCGCCCGATCCGCAAGATCTATTACAACGTGGCGATCACGGCGCTGTCTGTCGCGGTCGCCGTCGTCATCGGCACGATCGAGCTGCTCGGCCTCTTACCGGGCGAGATCGGCTGGCACGGAGGCGCGTGGCGCTTTTTCGCCAACTTCAACCTGAACCGTGCCGGATTTTTCGTGATCGGATTGTTCGCGCTCACCTGGGTCGTGGCGATGGCGGTCTGGCGCCTCTTCCATATCGAGGACCGCTTCGAGCGCCGCCTCGCGGAGGTCTCCGAGGTGCCCTCAGCCTGACAGTGCCGCGGGGAGATCGGTAGCCTGCGAGCAGAGGTGGGCCGCGGCCCCGAGCCATGGAGCGAGCAATGACGCCGGTAATGCGCGCAGGCCTGCAGCTCGGGCCGCTGCCGACCCCCTATGCCGACCGCGGCCGGCCGCCGCTCCCCCGCCTGATGCCCGTGCGCCAGCGCTTTGAGACCCCCCGCGTCGGTGACGTCGCCGCCGCGGTGCGCGCCGCCCTGGCGCCGCTGGCGGGCCGGGTGCGCGCCGGTGAGCGCGTGGCGCTGACCGCCGGGAGCCGCGGGATCCACGACCTCGTGATCGCCCTGCGCACCGCCGGAGAGGTCCTTCGCGAGCTCGGTGCCGAGCCCTTCGTGGTCCCGGCCATGGGCTCACACGGCGGGGCCACCGCCGAGGGCCAAATCGGCGTGCTCGCCCATCTCGGGGTGAGCGAGGAGAGCGTCGCCATGGCGATCCGGGCGACGATGGACACCGTCGTGCTCGGCGAGATGCCCGGCGGGCCGACCGTCTACCTCGATGCCAACGCCGCGGCGGCCGACCGGATCTTGGTGGTCAACCGCGTCAAGCCCCACACCCAGTTCCATGGCACGGTCGAGAGCGGGATCTCCAAGATGCTGGCGATCGGCCTCGGCAAGCGCCGCGGCGCGGAGGGCATCCACGCCTACGGCCCGGCGGGCCTCGCCCGCTTCATCCCCGAGATCGCGCGCCACGTCGTGGCGACGAACAAGGTTCTCGGTGGCCTCGCGCTCGTGGAGAACGCCGTCGACGAGACCGCCCGCGTCGTGCTCCTCGAGCCCGCCGACATCGCCGCACCACCAGAGAGCGAGCTGCTCGCCGAGGCGGGTCGGTTGATGGGCCGACTCGCCTTCGACGACCTCGACGTGCTCGTGGTCGACGAGATGGGCAAGAACTACTCCGGCTCAGGCATGGACCCAAACGTCCTCGGCCGCCTCGATCTCGGCCACGGTGCGCCACCTCAGCTGCCCGACATCCGGGTGGTCGCCGTGCTCTCGCTCTCGGAGGTCTCTGACGGCAACGGCTGCGGCGTCGGCCAGGCGGACTTCGCCTCGCGCCGGCTCGTGGAGGCGATCGACCTTCAGACCACCTACATCAACATCCTCACCTCCGGGCTCGGTGGGATCCGCCACGGCGCCATCCCCGTGACCCTCGAGAACGACGAGGAAACGATCGCCGCGGCAATCCATCGCTGCGGAGTCCCGAGCGCCGAGGAGGCGCACCTCGTGCGCATCCACGACACCGGGCACCTCGAGCGGCTGCTGGTCAGCGAGAGCCTCGCCGAGGAGGTCGCCAAGCACGCCCACCTTGAGGTGCTCGGCGATCCGGCACCGATTGGCTTTGACGACCACGGGAACGTGGCGGACTTCGCCGCGGCGTTCCTATAGCAGGTCACGGCAAAGCGCCGTGACCGAGAGGGGGAAAATGCAGACACCGCTGCTTGCCTACAGCACCCTGGCGTTTCCGAACGAGCGCATAGAAGACGTCGCCGAGCTCGGCCGGCGGACCGGTTACGGGGGCATCGAGCTCCGCCTGATCGACGGCGAGCTCATCCCCCCCGACCTCAGCGCGGACACGATCGCCCGGGTGCGCCGGGCAATTGCGGGCCTGGAGCTCGTCGCGCTCGACACCTCCATCCGCCTCGCGGAAGAGGACGCCGCTTCGCAGATTTCCGCCTACCTTCGCCTCGCCCATGACCTCGGTGCTCCCGTCATCCGCGTGTTCGGGGGCGCGCTCGGAACCGAGCCCGACGAGCGCGCCGCACGCCTTCAACACGGCGCGGACGTGCTCGGCGGCATCGCCGAGCACGCGCACTCGCTCGGGATCATCGTCGCCGTCGAGACCCACGACGACTTCTCGGCCTCGGCGGATCTCGGCGCCCTGCTGACGCTGATCGAGCACCCGGCCATCGGCGCTGTCTGGGACAGCCATCATCCCTGGAGAATGGGCGAGGACCCCGCCACGGTCTTCAAGAACGTCGGGGCCCGGGTCGCGCTTGCTCAGGTCAAAGACGCCCGGCGCGACGAGTCGGAGAAGAGCGGCTGGAAGCTCGTCCTACTGGGTGAGGGCGAGGTCCCGGTCCGCGGGATGCTCGAGGAGCTCGCCGCCGGCGGCTATCGCGGGCCGATCTCGGTCGAATGGGAGAAGAACTGGCACCGCGAGATCGAGGATGCATCGATCGCCATGCCGCAGCACTATGAACTGCTGACGCGCTGGTTCGCCGAGATCCCCGGCTGGGCGGGGACCACGCAACCCTGAGCGCCTCGGCGCTCTGGGGCTAGCTGGCCCGCCGGCCCTCGGCGCTCGCCGCCGCGAGGATCTGGCGGATCTCGGCGATGTGCCGGCGGGCACCCTCACGCTCTTGTTCGGGAATCCGCCAGTTCGGCCCCCCGTTCGCCCGATAGCGGCGAGCGGGGGGCCGCCGGCGGCCTCTCGGACGTGCCGGCGCGGCCGGCGACTCCTCGGCGAGTGAGCCTTGGTGGTAGGCGAGCTCGTGCCCCATGTGCTTTACGCTAGAGATGGGCTGTATCACTGCGGCGTCTGTGCGCTGGCGCGTCTCGCGGAGCACTGCACCCGATGCCGCGACGCGCTCAGCCGCTTGCGGGTTCGGCGATGCGCGTCGGGGACACCACCTCAGTGGCTGACCGCCCTGGCGACGGGCGGCAGCGCGGCGCTGCCGTGCTCTCGCGGACGACGAGGTCGGTCGCCAGCTCGACGCGTCGGTCGGTCGGGTCACCGCCCTCGCCCACCTCGAGCAGGATCCGCACGGCAACCGCCGCCATCTCGGCGAGCGGCTGGCGCACCGTCGTGAGCGCCGGCGAGGACCAGCGAGCGATCGGGAGGTCGTCGAAGCCGACCACGCTCAGGTCCTCGGGCACCTTGAGCCCGGCCTCGTGCGCAGCTTTGAAGACGCCGAGGGCTTGCAGGTCGCTCCCGGCGAAGATGGCGGTCGGACGATCGGGTCGCGCGATGAGGGCGCGGGCTCCCTCATAGCCACCAACGACCGTGAAGTCACCGCGGACCACCAGCGAGTCGGCGAGGAAGATGCCCGCCGTCTCGAGCGCGGCCCGATAGCCGTCGATGCGCGCTCGGCTACAGAGCAGGTCGGCCGGCCCACCGATCACGGCGATCTTCTTGTGGCCGAGATCGACGAGGTGCCGCGTCGCCGCCAGGCCACCCGCCCAGTTCGTCGCGCCCACATAGCTCACGTGCGGGCCGGGCTCGCCCCGCGGGTCGATCACGACGAAGGGCAGCCGGCGTGAGTGCAGCTCGCTGCGCTGGGTCTCGGTGAGCTGGGAGAGGAGCAAGATCACGCCGCGCGTGCCGCGCGAGGTGATGTGGTCGAACCAGATCCGTCGCTCATCGCCCTCCTCCAGCGAGGTCAGCGCGACGGTGAGCCCTTCCCCCTGCGCCGCGGCGACCGCACCGCGCACGATCTCGACCGCCCACGGGCTATCGAAGGTCTCAAAGACGACGTCGATGACCGGTGTGCTCGTCTCGCTGCTCGGCGAGCTGCGCCGGCGATAGCCGTGGCGGACGATCAGCTCTTGGACCCGCGAACGGGTCTCGGCGGCCACGTCGGGGCGGCCGTTCAGCACCTTGGAGACGGTCGCCACCGACAGCCCGATCTCCTTGGCGATCGCGGCGATCGTCACGCGTCCGCTCCGCTCTGCCTCCCCCAGAAGATGCCCCGGCGGTGCGGCGCCGTGCTCACGGGCCGGCTGAGACAGCACGCTCGTCACAGACCGGCAAGCGTAGCGGAACTTTCGCAGCGCACCAGGGTTCCAGGCCCGTCAGAGACTCCCCGCAGATCCCAGATCACGGTGGGTGAATCCCGCGCAACGGCGCAGCACACCCCGGGGTGGATTGACGCTGTGAGGGCTCGGGCCTACCATCCGGCCGTAACACATCAGACATGGCTCGAAACGTTTCGGGGCATCGGACGCATCATCTGCGCGACGCCCTGCGGGCCGCACGACAACGAAGGGGGGAAGTTGAAGACCAACTCTTCATCCGCACCCGTGCGCCACCGGCGCTGGGTGTCCAAGGGGGCTGCGACGATCGGCACGGCGCTGATCGGCACGTCCCTGCTCGCAGGTTCGGCGATCGCGTCGACTTCGCCCGGTGCCCAGCACGCGAGCGCACACGCGACCCGCAAGGCCAGCGGACCGACGGCGCACATCACCGTCTGGTTCGTGACCACTCCGGGCCCGGTGAACAACTACATGACGTCGCTCGCCAAGAAGTTCGACGCGCAGCACCCCGGTGACCAGGTGACCGTGGACTTCGTCGCCAACACGCCGTTCAAGCAAAAGATCCTGCTCGCCATGGGCGCGAAGAGGCCGCCGGCGCTCTTTTTCACCTGGGGTGGCGGCGTGCTCCAGCAGTACATCAAAGCCGGCGACGTCGTGCCGCTCGGGCCGGCCAATGCGCCATGGACCAGGCCGTTCCTGAGCTCGGCCCTCGGTGCGGTGACCTTTAACCACAAGGTCTACGGCATCCCGGTCCAGGGCACCCAGCCGGTGTTCTTCTATTACAACAAGTCGGTCTTCAACAAAGCGCACCTGAGCTTCCCGAAGACCTGGCCGCAGCTGTTGGCAGATGTCGCCACGTTCAAGAAGGACGGCGTCGCCTCGCCGATCGAGCTGGGCAACCTCTCGGGCTGGGAAGGCCTCATGTACCTCGAGTACCTGACCGACCGCATCGGCGGCCCGAAGGTCTTCGACGCCATCCAGGCCGGCAAGAAGAACGCTTGGAACAACCCGGCGATCATCAAGGCCCTGACCGACATCCAGCAGCTCGTCAAGGCCGGCGCCTTCCAGACCGGCTATGACTCGGTGGACTTCGGCTCGGAGACCGACGCCCTGCTCTACAGCGGCAAGGCGGCGATGACCTTGATGGGCGACTGGCAGATCTCGAGCCTGCTCGGCGAGGACGCCAGCTTCGTCAAGAGCGGCCAGCTCGGCCAGGCACCCTTCCCCTCGGTCCCGGGCGGCAAGGGCAATCCGGCCGACCTCGCCGGGAACACGAGCGACTACCTCGCCGTGGCGAGCCACATCTCGCCCGCGCAGAAGGTCGTCGCCGAGCAGTTCCTGAAGACGATGTTCACGACTCCGGCCTTCGCCAAGACCGAGGTCGCGTCCGGCCAAGTCCCGGTGATCAAGGGCTCGGTGGCCGCCTTGCGCAAGGCGAACTTCCACCAGTACCTCGTGCCGATCTTCAATGACGTCTACCGGGCACCGAGCTTCCAGTACTCCTGGGACCAGGCGCTCGGCTCGGCACGGGCCACCCCGATGCTGAACAACCTCGAGAAGGTCTTCGAGCTCAGCGAGACGCCCAAGCAGTTCGTCTCGACCCTCGACAGCTCGAGCACGGGCGTCTAAGCCCTCTCTGGCGCATCAGCCCGGCGCCGGCACCACCGCCGGCGCCGGGCTCGCGCCCTGAGTGAAACCGATACCCAGCATGACTCCCACCCCGACACTCACGAGCCCAGGCGTGCCGCTCGCCAAGGCGAGACCCCGTCCGAACCAGGCCAACCGTCCGGTCGGGCGCGGCTCGTATCGCAGCGCGGACCTCGTCGGCCTGCTGCCCACCCTCGTCCTCTACGGCGGCTTGATCCTCGTCCCGATCGCGATCGCGATCGGCTTGAGCTTTTACAACTGGAACGGCGTCGGCGCGCTGACATTCGTCGGCGCCAGCAACTGGAGCCGTTTCTTCTCCGACTCGATCGCGCTCCACTCGCTCGAGGTCACCTTCCTCCTCGCAGGGGTGAGCTGGGTCGTCCAGACCCCGCTGTCGATGGCGCTCGGCCTGTTCGTCTCGGGCCGTCAGCGTTACCGCGCCGTCTACTCCGCGCTCTATCTCTTGCCACTGCTGTTGTCGACGACCGGCATCGCGCTCATGTGGCAGGCGTTGTTGGACCCGAACTTCGGTGGGATCGCCTGGCTCGGGACGCACTGGCACCTCAGCTTCTTGGTGCAGAACTGGCTCGGAGGCAACTCGACGGCGCTGTGGACGATCGTGGCGCTGATTGCCTGGCAGTTCGTCCCCTTCCACACGCTGCTCTATCAGATGGGCCGCCGCCAGATCCCTCAGGTTCTCTACGAAGCCGCCGCGCTCGACGGCGTCACGCCGCTCAAGCAGTTCATCTACGTGACCTTGCCGCAGATGCGCTACACGATCGTCGTCTCCTCGACGCTGATGATCGTCGGCTCGCTCACCTATTTCGACATCATCTACATCCTCACCAATGGCGGGCCGGGGGACACCACCCGCGTGCTCTCGCTCGACATGTACCAGGCGGCCTTCCAGAACACGACCTTTGGCTACGCGAGCGTGCTCGCCGTGGTGCTCGGGGTCATCGGCATCGTGGTCGCGCTGGGACTCGTTCGCCTGACCGGCTTCGGCTCCATGGCAAGCCAGCGGGAGGGCGTCGCGTGAGCACCGCGCCACCGGCGGTCGCCCTGAGCGCCGCGCGCCTCGACGAGGTCGCGCCGCGCAGGCGCTCGCGCCTCGGCCAGCGCGCCCAACGCCGCCTGCGCGGCACCATCGCCTTCGGATTCGGCACGATCTGGCTGGTCATCGTGCTCGCCCCGATCTATTTCATGGTGCTCTCCAGCCTGCGCACCGAAGGCAGCTACGTCACCGCGAACCCATGGTTGCCGACCGGCGGGCTGACCGGGACCGAGTACTCGACGGTCTTGCACGCCGGGCTCGGGGGGTACTTCATCAACTCGGTGATCGTGACCGCCGCCTGCGTGGTGATCACCCTCGTGCTCTCCCTCGCCGCCTCGTTCCGCATCATCCGGCGCACCTCCCGACTGTCCGGCGCGGCGTTGCGGCTGTTGGTCTTCGGCCTGGCAGTGCCGATCCAGGCGCTCATCGTCCCGCTCTACATCATCATCGACAAGATCGGTCTGTACGACTCGCTGTCGGCGCTCGTGCTCACGATGAGCGCGGCGGCGATCCCGGTCTCGGTGCTCATCATGTTGAGCTTCGTGCGCGACATCCCCCGCGAGCTGATCGATGCCATGAGCGTGGACGGTGCAGGCGAATGGCGTATCTTCCTCAGCTTGATCGCCCCCTTGTCGCGGCCCGTGCTCGCGACCGTGGCGATCTACAACGGCCTGAGCGTCTGGAACAACTTCTTGTTGCCCCTCGTGCTCACCCAGTCCAACTCCAGTGCCGTCCTGCCGCTCGGGCTCTTTAAGTTCCAGGGCCAGTACGGCATCGATGTTCCCGCGATCATGGCCGCCGTCTTGTTGTCCGTGATTCCGCTCGTGGTCTTGTACATCGCGATGCGCCGCCAGTTCGTCCGCGGGCTGTCCGGCGTCGTCATGCGCTGAGCGACGCTGCTGCGTCGCGCGGACAACATCGGCCACCTCTCGCATTGAAAGGATTTGATGATGGCGCAGGACCGCTACCTCCACTCGTCCCTCGGCGTCGACGAACGCTGCGCGGACCTGCTCGCGCGGATGACGCTCGAGGAGAAGCTGGCCCAGCTCGGCTGCGCGTGGGTCGCCGCGCTCATGGATCGTGACGGCTTCAGTGCCGAGCGCGCCCGACAGGTCGCACCGCACGGCATTGGCGAGGTGACCCGCATCTCGGGCGCCACGGCGCTCAAGCCCAATGAGAGCGCGGCGCTGATGAACCAGATCCAGCGCTACATGACGAGCGAGACGCGCCTTGGCATCCCCGTGCTCGTCCACGAAGAGGGGCTCGGCGGCTTCCTCGCGCGAGGCGCCACGGTCTTCCCCCAAGCGCTCGGCCTGGCGGCGAGCTTCGACCCCACCCTCGTCGAGGACGTCGCCGGGGTGATCCGCGAGCAGCTGCGCGCCGTCGGCGCCCGCCACTGCCTCGCCCCCGTGCTCGACGTGGCCCGCGACCCCCGCTGGGGGCGGGTCGAGGAGACCTTCGGCGAGGACCCCGTGCTCTGTGGTGTGCTCGGCACGGCGTACGTGCGCGGGCTGCAGACCGGCGACCTCGCCCGCGGCGTCGTGGCGACGGGCAAGCACTTCCTCGGCCACGCCCTGCCAGAAGGCGGGCGCAACCACGCTCCCGTGCATCTCGGTCCCCGCGAGCTGCGCGAGGTCTACGCCGAGCCGTTCGCGGCGGCGATCAACCAGGCCGGCCTGGCATCGATCATGAACTCCTACAGCTCGGTCGACGGGCTCGCCCCCGCCGGCGCCCGGACCATCCTCACGGAGCTTCTGCGCGACGAGCTCGGCTTTTCCGGCATGGTCGTCGCCGACTACTTCGCCATCTCGCTGCTGATGACCCATCACCACGTGGCCGCCGACAAGGCTGAGGCGGCGGCGAAGGCGCTGAAGGCGGGGATGGACCTCGAGCTGCCCGAGACGAGCTGCTTCGGGGCGCCACTGCGCGCCGCGATCGATGCCGGCGAGGTTGACGTCGCCACCGTGGACACCGCGGTGCGCCGCGTGTTGTCGATCAAGTTCGCGCTCGGGCTCTTCGAGCACCCCTTTGTCGACGAGGGCCGCGCCATCGAGGTCTTCGAGACCCCCGCCCAGCGGACCCTCGCGCGACGGGCGGCCGCCGAGTCGCTCGTGCTCGTGAAGAACGACGGCGTCTTGCCACTTCGTGGCGGCCTCGGCCGACTCGCGCTGATCGGCCCGGGCGCCGACGACCAGCGCCTGTTGCAGGGCGACTACCACTACCCCGCTCACCAGCAGGTGATCATCGACGCCGCCGAGGACGGGAGCCTGGCCGATAGCTGGGGCGGCGGTGACCTTGATTTGTTGCCGGTGATCGGCGGGGAGTGGCAGCCCGGCGCCTACTACACCGAGCACGTCACCCCGCTTGCGGGGTTGCGCTCGGCGGCGCCGGAGGGCCTCGTGATCAGCTATGCCAAGGGCTGCGACGTGCTCGGGGATGACACCTCGCAGATCCCCGAGGCCGTCCGCGCCGCGCGCGAGGCCGAGGTCGCCGTGGTCGTCGTGGCCGGGCGCTCCGGGCTCGCCCCCTCGAGCACCGTCGGAGAGGCCCGCGACGCGACGCGTCTCGAGCTCACCGGCGTCCAGCACGCGCTGGTCGAGGCGGTCGCCGCGACCAAGACGCCGACGGTCGTGGTCGTGCTGAGCGGCCGGGTCCACGACCTCTCCCGGATCGACCCGTTGGCGAACGCGCTGATCCAGGCGTTCCCGCTCGGAGAGGAGGGCGGCGCCGCGCTGGCGGCGGTGCTGTACGGCACGACCGCGCCCTCGGGCCGCCTGCCCGTCAGCCTGCCCCGTGCGGTCGGGCAGGTGCCGGTCTATGCCGGGCACCGCGCGGGCGGATCGACGGCGATGTTCTACGGCAGCTACGCCGACAGCCCGACGAGCGCGCTCTACCCCTTCGGCCACGGGCTCAGCTATACGAGCTTTGGCTATGACGGCCTCGAGATCGACGCAAGCGACACGGCCTCGCCGGTCACCGTCTCCATCACGCTCACCAACGACGGCGATCGGGCGGGCACCGAGGTCGTGCAGCTCTATGTGAGCGACGTCGTCGCCTCGACGGCGCGCCCAGAGCGCCAGCTGGTGGGCTTCGCTCGCGTCGAGCTCGGTCGAAGCGAGACTCGAACGGTGACCTTCCGCGTCGATCCGAGCCGCCTCGCCATGTACGACGAGGCGATGGTCCGGGTGGTCGAACCGGGAGAGTTCACCTTCTTCGTGGGAGCATCGGCCAGCGACGTGCGGGCGTCACAATCAATCGTCCTCGACGGTGCGCTCACCAACTCCCCGATCACCGCGATCGTTCCCACGCAGGTCGAGATCAGCTGACACCGAGCTCGCCTCAAGCGCCCCAAGCGACGCGATCAGCCCCGGCGCGCACTCCAAGGTCTTGACGACGCGTCAGCGAGTCACCTGACAGCTCGATCAGGAATCGCGAAGCGGAGGGCCGCAACGCCGGCCTTGGGAAGTGGGCAGCACGTGCCGATCGACAGCACTGGCGGCGGGGCCGTGAACGCTGTCATCTCTCGTGCCGGCGGCCCGACTTGACCATGCTCGGAGCCGGGATCGGCGACCACGGGACGCTCTGCGCAGGCGTGTCGGCGGAACCAGCCCTGGCACTCAATGGCCGGGATCTTCTCGGTTGATCGGCGCCAGTGTGAAGATATCCGCCTTGTCCTCAACACTGCGAGCCCCTGGCACGGTCTTCACGTCGGCCTCGACGACGTGTTTCACTGCGACCGCTTCAACTTGAGATTGACTTGATCGAGCGGCGCGGTGGCGTTGGCGTTGGCGTTGGCGAAAGACCCAAGCCGATATCCCCCCTCCCAACAGACCGAAGAGATGGTCTTGCCAAGAGATGCCGGCGATTCCTGGAACGAGGAGCGGCAGCGTCCACCAGTACATCACACCTACGAAGAGCGCGATGAGGATATCTCGGAACCGTCGGTCGAAGATGCCTCGCGCAAGAAGAAAGCCGATGTAGCCGAAGATCAGACCGCTTGCGCCGGCAGTCACAGAATGTGCGGGAGAGACCGACCAGACTCCGAGCCCGTCAATGACGATGACGACAACAGAGATCGCGACAAAGCGACGAATGCCCCGGAGGGCGACCAAGAAGCTCGTGAGTGCAAGTGGCGGAGTGTTGCTTTCGATGTGCTGGTAGCTGAAATGCAGAAACGGTGCGCTCAAGATGTCGCCCAGGCGGCTCGGCCACCGGGGCCAGATTCCGAATCGGTAGACGAGCGAGTAGTGCATGCCGACGTCGATGAACTGGACAATCCAGATCGCGGCGACCAGGGCGCCGGTCGCGATCGCAGCGTGGCGGAATGGGTGATGGATTGGCGCCTCGCTCGTCCTGGCGATTCCTGCCATCGATATGACTGCTCCGCTTGCCTTGTCTCTAGCTGGCAACGTACTCGGCTGCTGAGCGGGTTTCCAGAGTCGCCGATCGCCGAAGTCGCCGAGAGGTGCAGCCAGACGCGCGTCCAAGCCGGCGCGGGTGATTCTTCTGAAGACCTACCTGTCTCCCGGCGCGAAACGCATTGTGGCGGGCGGTACGTCAGTTTCATGCTAACCCGACGCCGTCGATTCGACTGGAGAGCTCCCGTGACACGGCTACGTGTTGGGGATCTCGCAGATGGCCCACAGCACCGCAAGAAGAGGGCGGCAACCGAGTGCAGCGACGCCGGCTGAACCCCGCGCTCATCGAGGAGGGCCTTGCACTTCGCGCCGAGACGAGCCCCAGCTCGATCGGTCGCCTCGAATCCGCAGAGCGCAAAGTGCGACCTCGGGGCCGCGGTGGATGAACGCGGGGGAGCGCTCATGTTCAACGCGGAGGTTCTGAAGCCCTCCCGCAGCTCCAACGGGGGTGGACGCTATGGACCCCTTCCTGATGGGTGCGCGTTGGTCAGCCAGCCCGCTCATGCTGCACGCCTCACGGAGTTGTTCGGGCCAACCGACAGCGCACCGCCCTCTCGCGGGACTTCGCCAGCCGCTGGGCGCGGCCCAGTGTGACGGCTCGGCTTCAAGGCTTACCGGGGATCTGAGTGAGCCCCGGCCCACCCAAGGGGCGAGATTCATCGCCGCCTGCTCGTCGCGGCGGTGCGCGGCGCCGCAAGCCTCGCAGATCCGGCTGAGCGGACCCCGATTCCTGATCCAACCGTTATGCGAGTGATGGTTGGTGGTCTCGCGCCCAGCGTCTCGCGAACTCGGCCGGCGTGAGCCAACCGAGCGAGGAGTGAAGGGCGGTTCTCGTTGTAGTCGATCGGCTGATCCCCATCTGAGGACAGGCTTGGCGACGTTTCCGCGCTCGACCGCGAGCGCGAGCCGGTGGTGGTGGTGGTGGTGGTGGTGGTGGTGGTGGTGGTGGTGGTGGTGGTGGTGGAGATCTCGTCCGAGATCAAGGCGGGCGCCTTCGCTCGCCTTGTGCCACTTCGCCGCCGAAACGGGCGGAGCTCGTCGGCCTTGACAGCTTCTTTGTCGCCTACCTGAAGGGCGCCGGCAAGGTCTGACAATCACCGGCCGCCGACGCCGCGACCCGCTGGGCGATCGTGATGATCCTGATCGCAGCGGTCATTGCGTGGGGGGCATCGGCCGGCGACGTGCGGGCATCACCATCAATCGTCCGCGGCGGTGCGCTCACCAACTCCCCGATCACCGCGATCGTTCCCACGGAGCTCAATGTCTCCCAGGTTCGCCACACGGTGCGATGCGGGTGAGCAATCGCTGACGGGTCGTCCCTGCCCTCGCGGTCCACAAGGCGTACGATCGCCCAGCGAGAACTGGGGAGCGAGCGTGGAGAGACCAAGTGCCGCTTCGATGAACGCGACGGCCTCCGCGTCACGACCACGGGTCTCGAGGGCGCGGCGCCCGTGAGGTGAGCATGTCGATCAGAAATTGGTCAGGAATGGAGAAGCGGCGGCCAGCAATGCCCGCCTAGCGTGGCCGGCATGGACATCACCATCTTGTCGAGCTTCCTTCCCCATGACGACCCGGAGGTCTCGCTGGCCTTCTATTGCGAAACGCTCGGTTTCGAAGTCCGCAAGGATGTCGGATCCGGCAAGATGCGCTGGATCACGGTCGGCCCGCCTGGTCAGCCCGACACGAATATCGTCCTGGCACCGCCGGCAGTGGACCCTGGGGTCACCGAGGCAGAACGCCGCACCATCGCCGAGATGATGGCCAAGGGCACCTACGCCATGATCCTGCTCGCCACAAAGGACCTCGATGCCACGTTCGAGCGCCTGCAAGCCCATGACGTCGAGGTGATCCAGGAGCCGGTCGACACGCCATGGGGATCTCGCGACTGCGCGGTGCGCGATCCGGCGGGCAACCTGATCCGCATTCAACAGCTGCCATGAGCTGAGGCGAGATCGACCGATCGTGGCCGCCGGCGCGAGGAGGATCGCGCCGAGAAGGCGGCCACACGACGCAGGGGTCGCAGCGCCCGGGACCCTGGGTCTCCTCGAGAGGCGAACGCTGGTCTTTGATCCCGAGGCGGTCGCGAACTTGCGCTGCTCGAGATGGGTGCAAGGCCGGCTCACTACCGAGTGAGTACCCGATGGTTTGCTGCCGGCGCGAGAGGCGCCGGCGAGGTGGCTTTCCCGATCCCCTCAGCACACGTGGCACTTCAGCCTCACAACACGACTCCCAGGCGGCCAGAGCCGGGGGATGGGTGAGCATTCCCACCCTTTCCCCCGGCCGTTGTCCGCCAGCATTTGAATTGCCGGGCGAACCCGGGTGATCAGCTCTGGCGCACCTGGGTGACCGCACCGGTCACGGCGTCGACGCCAACTTTGTCCTTCGTGCTGCCGTTGCGCACGAACACCCAGTACCAGCGCCACTTCTGGCCGTTCAGGCTCGTCTTGTAGGCGCTGCCACCGCCGGCGGCCTTCACGGCATTGGCTTGGGCGGTCGCGGCCGACACCAGGTTCGGGTCGCGATAGCCGAGCCCACTGCCGCTGGCGGCGGTCACGGTGCCCGTTGAGGTCGTGGCGTCGACCCAGACGTTGGTCGTGCCCGCCTTCTTGCCGTTCTCGCCCAGCTGCAACTTGACCTGGTAGTAGTCCTTCTGGCCTTGGGACTTGAGCTGGTTGTGCTTGACCCACAGGACCTGGCGCCCCTGGCTGGCGACAAAGCTGGTGGCATCGGTCGCGGCCTGGCTGGCCGAGATCTGGGGGGAATCGAGACCGTTCGCGCCGGCACTGCTCGAGCCGCCAGAGCCGGACCCATCGCTCGAGCCGGACCCATCGCTCGAGCCGGACCCATCGCTCGAGCCGGACCCACCGCTCGAGCCGGACCCATCGTTCGAGCCGCCGCCCGGGGTCTGGTTCTCGGCGAGGTGCTGCCACCACACGGCATCGTTGTAAGGGGCGTTGTCGTTGCGGTAGACGGTGAGGTTGTACACGCCGTTGTTCGTCTGCATCTTGATGTCAAACACCCGGTGGCTCACGGTGCCACCGTGGGTCTCCGTGTCGGCCTCTACCGCGAGGACCGTCGCGCCACCGCCGTCGTTGGCATTGGCATAGTCGATGGCGTTGGTGCACTCATCGCCAGCGATCGCGCAGGTGGTCGCGCCGTGGGTGGGTGCGCTGCTGGCGGCGAGGGCGCTCGGGGCGCCAGCGACAAGGCCGCCTCCGGCGATGGCGAGGGCGCCGAGACCGACGGCCGAGCTGCGCAGCGCCCGGCGGCGCCGGGCACGGGCATGGCTGGGCCCGGCCTCAATGGCGCTGGTCGAGCTCGAGGTCATGGGTAGGTCGTTCATCTTGGGCATGAAGGCTTCTCCGTTGTGCTGGTCGGTTGCGGGATCGGACATCGCCGTGGATCTCCAAGCGGTCTCCTCTCACTGGTCGTGCCGGCTCGTCGCGAACCTGCGGTGAACAGGAAACGACCGCCGGGCCGGGGTGATTGGCGAGATGCCACCTGAGCTGGCCGCCGATGCACGCGGCGCTCGGGATTGGGAGGCTCCATTGCTTGGAACCCAGGTGGCCCGCGGCCTCGACGAACGCGGCGCGCCCCTTGGCGTGGTGGTCACCGCCGGACGGTGGTGCGAGGAGCGAGGCGCTCAGCGCCCACGATGACGCCGGCGGGGACGCCGGCGGGGACGAACAGGGCCCGGCGGCGAGCGCGCGACACGGTCGCGGAGCTTTTCGTCATGGGTACACGATGGACGGCGGACCTTAAGCGGCCGACCCTCTCCGGATTAGATCTTGCTAATCCGACGGGTTGCGAAAGCGGTATCCGGCGCCCCGCACGGTGCGGATGAGCGGGGCAAGCCCTTCCTCGTTGAGCTTGCGCCGCAGGTAGCTGATGTAGACCTCGACGACGTTGGTCCCCGGGTCGAAGTCGTAGTCCCAGACCCGGGAGAGGATCTGAGCCCGGGAGAGCAGCTGGTCGGGGTGGCGCATGAACAGCTCGAGCAGCGCCCACTCCTTTGGGGCCAGCTCGACGCGGCGCTCCTTGCGCCAGGCCACCTTGGTCAACAAGTCGAGGCGGAGATCATCGACGACGAGCTCGGTTGAACTGCGCTGCTCGACGCTTCGCAGCGCGGCCCGGACCCGCGCCAGCAGCTCATCGAAGGCGAAGGGCTTGGTCACATAGTCATCCGCGCCGGCATCGAGGCCGCGGACCTTGTCGGCCGTCTCGGCGCGGGCGGTGAGCACGATGACCGGCACCCCGAGGCGCTGGGCTCGCCAGGCCCGGAGCACGGAGAGCCCGTCGGTGCCGGGCAGGGCCAGGTCGAGCAGCACGAGGTCGAGGTCGTCGCCGCTCGCCGCGGCCAGGGCCAGCGCCTCGTCGCCGTCCCTCGCCACGGCCGTGGCGTAGCCCTCGGCTTTGAGACCCTTGGCCAAGAACGCGGCGATGCCCTCGTCGTCCTCAACGATCAAGATCATCGGGCGTCCCCTTCGTCGGCGGGAAGGGGACGCACACAGCTTGGCGGCAGCACCACCTCGACCGTGGTCCCCTCGCCCTCGGTGCTTTGCAGCCGTACCCGGCCACCGTGGGCTTCGGTGACGGCCTTGACGATCGCGAGACCCAGCCCGGCCCCTTTTTGGCCGCTCTGCCCGGCACGGCGGAACCGGTCGAACACCTCGGCCTGGGCCTTCGCCGCGATCCCCGACCCGGAGTCGGCGACCCACAAGACCAGCTCAGGATCAAGGCGCGCGCCCAGCTCGATGGCGTCTCCCGGGCCGGTGGCCTTGACGGCGTTGTCGACGAGGTTGAGCAGCGCGCCGCGCAGCTTGGCGCTGTCGATCACGACCACCACGTCAGGCACCTCGCAAAGCGTCCAGCGGCGTTCGGCGAGGACCCGGGCGGCAGCGAACACCTCCCCCATGAACGCCCGCAGCGCGGCCGGTTCGGTCTCTACAAAGTCTGGCGCGAAGGAGCGCCCGAGGAGCAACAGCCGGTCGACCAGGGTCGACATCTGGCCAAGCTCCCCGATCACCGTCGCCGTCGTCTGGCTCACCTCAACCCGCTCAGGGGCAGGGTTGCGCTCGAGGATCTCGAGGTGCCCGCGGGCGACGGTGAGCGGGGTCCGCAGCTGGTGGGAGACGTCGGAGAGCAGCTGGCGCTGGGCGTCGAGACCCGCGGCGATGCGCTCGAGCATGCCGTCGAACGCGGCCCGGAGCCGGCCGACCTCGTCGTCGGCTCCGCCCTCGCTGCCAAGACGTGCCCCGAGATCGCCCACGCTCGCCGCCACGGCCGCCCGGGTCACCGCCCCGACGGTGCGCAACAGGCGGCGCATCACCAAGTACGAGCTCAACAAGGCCGCCGCCACCGCGACGGCGGCTTCGGCGCCCGCGAGGAGGAGCACCTGGTCGCGCTGGGTCCCAAGGCCAGTCAGGCTTGCCGCCGCCACCAGCACCCCGATCCTCGAGCCGCCAGCGGTCTGGATCGGGCTCACCAGCACCAAGTAGCTCGACGCGCCGGCGCTGACGTCTTGGAGCTCCGAGCGCGCCGGCGGCGCGACCAGCAACCTCGCCACGCTCGGGAGCGTCGCCAGCACCTTCGCGCCCGGGCTGGCGAGGGTCGGCTGGCCCTTCAGCGCAAGCACGAGGAGGTGTCCGGAGGCGAGCAAGTGGCTTTGCAGGTACGCGCGGGAGAACGCCTCGATGCTCTGGCCACCGGGGCGCTGTGCCGCGGCGCGCGCGTACTCGGGTCCCTCCTCGGACAGGTCCGAGACGATCGTGTGGGTGTAGTGCGCGCTGAACCCGTGGACCACCTCCACGGTCACGGCGCCGAGCACCACCACGAGCACCACGCCGTGGACGACCAGCACCCTCGCCCCGGTGCCAAGGCGCCACGCCCGACGACGCCTCGTCGGTCGGCTCCGCCCACGGTCACCGTCGTGCTCGCCGCCCCCGCCGCGGACCCACCGTGCCAAGCTCGCCCTACCCATGTGGAACGACCCGCGCGTGTCGGGCGCGGGCGGCAGGCACCGCCCCCTTTGGGATCACCGATCGGTCGTCCGAGTGTCCGACGCAGTGGTCGTGGTCGTCGGGCGGACAGCTCGCTTCAGCTGCTCGACCTCGCGCGAGTCACTGCCGCTCGGCGCCGGCACGCTCGCCACCGGACGGTCGGGCGTCACGACCTCCACCGGCTGTTGGGTGCGCACGGATCGGTCCGCGCCGGTTCGGGCCGGCGTCTGGGTGACCGCCGACACCGTGATCGAGCGCGGAAGCCTGATCGGCGACGATGGGCTGGCGAACCTGACCGCCAGCGTCGCGGCCACCGCCGCGATCGCCAGCACCAAGACAACCCACGCGGCGCGCATGCACCCATTCTTCTCTCACATGGAGGGTCGACACGCGCGCCACCGGCTGGCGGCGCGAGGCGCCGGCTCGGCCGGCCCACGCGGGGTTGCCGCCGTGTCTTGCCGCGCCGCACGGTGGTCGAGAGGTCAGCCCGGCCTCTCGGTCACGCTCGCGTGCTCAGCTCCACGATGCCTCGCTCATCGTCGCAGCGCCGTTTCCATCAGCCGCACGGGCGCGACGCGCTCGGGCATGAACAGCGCGACGCCCTCGGCGCAGTGCGAAGGCAGGCTAGGCCACTCGAAGGAGTGCTCGAGGCACGACGAAACGACCGTCCCCAGCCCTCGCGCCAGCGGACGTCGACACAGCCGTCAAGCGGAGCGCTGCCGGCCAGCACGGCTTCGTCCGGACTGAGGAGGTCGAGGCGGCCGGCATCCGTCCCGACTATCTCCGGCGCCTCGCCATGAAAGGTCGTCTCGAACGGCGAGCGCAAGGCCTCTACCGCCTCACCGCCCTACCCGTGGGACCCCTTGACGAGTACCACGAAGCCGTCCTGGCCGCCCGCGGCGAGGGGGTCGTCGCAGGTGACGCGGCGCTCGCACGGTGGGGCCTGGCGGACGTGAACCCCCGGGAGATCGAGGTCGTTCTCCCTGCTGGCCAGCGGGTGCG
>JAJZKA010000058.1 GCA_021809805.1 Actinomycetes bacterium | reverse complement strand
CGATCTGAGCATCAAACCGCACAGAAAAAATGTGAGCCGACTAGCCGAGCTGCTGGGTCAGTAGCTCAAGGGAGCTGTGCAGCTGGGCATAGCGCCGCGGCCCCAGGATCTCTGCAATCTGAAGCTGAGCCGCCCCCGCTTCGGCGTAGATGGTCTGCTCGAGCCGTCGTCCCTTGGACGTGAGTCGGATCACGCGGGCTCTTCCGTCGGTCGAATCGGGCACGCGCTCTAGGTAGCCGTGTCGTTCCAGGTGCCCGAGGAGGTCGTTGACCGACTGTTTTGTGGTCCCCACGTGGTCCGCCAGCTGGGTTGGACGTTGTCCGTCGAGGCCCGGATAGCGCCAGAGCCCAACGTGCGCGGCGTTCAGATCGTTGTATCCAGCCGCAACGACGCGCGCGTACAGCTGATCACGGACCCACTGCCATACGACGCGCATCATCGCGCCGACGTACGGGCTTCGATCGCCGCTCGGGTGGTCCCCAGCAAAGACATCGCTTGACATGATCATAAGGGTACCGTACGATCGGACCGTACGGCTACCTGACTACTTGGTCCCAGCTGGGTAACCCAAGGAGGGACAATTGATGAAGCGGCACGCGATCACGCGAGTGCCTGCTGCGCTCGCGGTGACTGGAGGCACGGCGCGGGGTGCCCCCGTGGGCCACCCATCGACCACGTCCCGGTCCCGATCGGATTGACGGTAACGCCCGGCCGGCGCAGTATTTGGTTTGACGTCTCGACGGTCACCAGCCAATGGTCACCCGAAACCGGTCTGGGTATGGTGACAGCAAATACAACTACCCGGCCGTCGCGTTCGCGGCGTCACTCATTTCGCAGTGGAACGATCTCAAGCAGCGCGGCGCCCGGCTGTCGGAGTGAGATCGACCGAGCCAGCAGGCGAGGGCACCGACCCATCCTTTCTTCGGCCACAACTTCAAGCGCCCCCCGGGTCCGCATCGTGACGATCTCGTCCGGGGATGGATTCTGCGGAGCGCCCAGCGAAAGCCATGCGGTGTGGCTGTTGCTGTGGTCTCGGTCGATAAGATATTCGCGGATGCGCACAGCTGACCCGGCCATCCCAATATTGGCAATTGTTATGTCCACTTGCGCTTCGCTACCAGAGCATTGCTGATCGTCGTCATGGTTCCAGACGATTACGGAAACACCACCGCCTCCCTTGCTGCTCGCAAGGGCTCCGACCCGAGTGTCCTGATCAGTGGGTTGGCCAACCTTCGCAGCGAGCTTGTGTGTCCCGAGACGAGCCAGCATGCGATAGGCGTTGGTCACTGGAAGCGCAATATCAGACGCAGTGAAGAAGCTCCGCGTCCCCTCAAAGTAACGGTCGTTTTCCATGTACCAGGCCCAAGCAGTTGCGAGCGAAATGCCGCGTACGGCGTCGCTTCGGTCCTCAAGTAGAGCGGCCATGAGTTGCAGCTGGAACACGGCATAGTACTCGTTATTTCGAAAGCCATAGTTCTCGTTATCGAACACGCCCATATGGGCAGGCACGCCAGGATCACATTCGTCCACGAATACCGGAATGTCGCGATATGACGAATACGCCCTAATGACGCCCAGGTTCGTATTGATTTCCTCCAGCATCTTCTGGGTGCTCGGTGATTCCTTTCGTGCTGCAACGGCACCATCGCGACCAATCGGCCCGTATGTTCGCCTGAATTCAGGCGCTCCTTTGGTATGAAACGATACGAAGTCAATTGCCGTGCCATGTTCTCCGGTAACCGCGTTGATGCCTTCGGTGCAGTGTCTGAGGAACGCTTCAAGGAACGCGGCCCCGCCCCCGGTAGTGGCGGGGCCGCCAACAGCAGCACCCGGGAGGACCTTCCGTACCGCCTCCACCGTGTGGTCGTAGAAGCGGCAATACTCCTCAACGGTTCCCTGCCAGTACGCAATGTCCGGCTCGTTCCAGAACTCCCAATACCAGGTCGAGACCTCATCGCGTCCGTAGCGCTCCACGCAGTGCCGCACGACTGCCTCGACGAGGTCCGCCCATTTATTCTCGTCACGCGGTGGGGATGCCCATCCCCAGCTCTCATAGGCCCCATAAAGAGAGGGCATCGGGTTGAACTCTCTAGGAGACGCTCGACTCAGCTGAATCGGACAGAAACCGAGCTCCACCAGGGGTACCATTCCGTTTTCGATCCAGACATCAAAGGTCTGGTCAAGCTCGCCCCAGTCGTACATGGCATTGCCGCTCGCGTCTTCGTGGTAGACGTTCCCACTACTCCAGTGGGGTAGCCCTCGTGCGTTTCCGCTCGTTAACAGATTGTGAGCCCGCACAACCGCCGGCCCACCAAAGACTGAGTGCAAAGTGCCCATATTCGCCCGGCCACGAGGCGTTGCGGTCCAATTCAGCTCGTCATAACCGAAGCTCATCCAGATCCGCTCCAAGGGTGTACTCGGCCCTGCGGCGTCGATTGACACGCTGGCTATTGTCATCGTTGCCATCCTCTCTCGGCTGGTCAATCGGACCACCGGAATCTCTGCGGATCCCACCGCCATCGCCACGGCGGACAACGCACAATTGGAACTATCTACACGGATGGGACTGCTCCAGACGGCGATCCCGTGACGCCACCTCTGCTAGCTGTGAGCTGGCCGGTCTTGGCGCCAATGCAATGCTCGCGCCACGACGGCCGCGGCTCTGGCACCGACCGAGCACCGATCGCTGCTTGAAGCTCAGCTCTCGAGATTCTCGAGCAGCACGCGCACATCCCATGGCCCAAGCTCGAGTTGGGCACCGGCCGCGAATCTCGCACCACTCAATGCGTCTGCAAGTGCGAGCGGGAGGTGGAGACTCGTGGGGTCCCACGACCAATTGTGCACGACATGGAGCCGATGACCCGATGCGGTGCGTGCCCGTGCGACGCTGACGACATCGGGGAGCTCACCCCACGGCGCTGTTGAGCCGCCGAGCGCCCAGCTCGCGAGGGCTCCGCAAAGGACGGGATTGGGGAGCGTCCCGACGGTCGTAACGCGACCGGCTCCATGCACGCGAGTGGTGATCGCGGGCCAGCGACCGAAATGGGGGTGGTCGTAGCCGGCGAGCACCTCGGCCTCCTCCAGCAGCAGTCCGTCCACCCACGCCGTCGCAGCGGCCTCCGCGGGGACGACCAGCGGGCTTTCCGCCCAAGCAACGATCGGGATTTCCCGAGCAACGTTCGCGTACTCGTCATAGGTGACACCGGCGGCACGGGCGAGCGGCCCCGGTGGAGGGTCGGTGCGGGCACGAGCCTCCTCATCCGCGTAGGCGGTGCGAATCCCCAGGATGAGATGGCCACCGGCAGCCGCGTATGCATCGAGCCACACGAGCGTCGCGTCGTCCACGGCGTACAGTCCTGCGGCGATCATCACAGGTTGGCGCATAGCTATCTCAGCGGGATCGAAGGTGGCGAGTTGACGGTCGTGGACGATCCGGATCCCGGCGCCGGCGCGTAAGAACCCGTTGTAAAAGGCACGCACGATCCGCTCGTACGAGCGGGGATCGGCACCGCCCGCAAGATTCGTGAGCGGGGGCGCGAACTCGAGTGCCCACTTGGAGGGGTGCGACCAGACGAGCGCGACCTCCGCCTCTGGTTCGAGACCGGTGAGCAGCTCGCGCGCGCGCGCGAGCTCGTCACCGAGGCGGCACACCTCCTCATAGACGCGCCCGGGCCGCAACGAGTGCGGGAGCACGCCGCCCCAGTAGGTCTCCGCGCCGTAGGGAATGGTGTGCCAATGCCAATACTCGATCGACCGCGCGCCGCGCGAGATGAGTGCCCACGCCGCCTGGCGGAGCTGGCCGTCATACGGCGGCCAATTCATGTGTGGGCCACCGATCGACGTGGCGTCGGTCTCCGTCACAAGGAACGGCTGTTGGCGCGACGACCAGGCGCGATCCCCCGCGAAGAACAAGGAATCCGCACCGGCCGAGGCCCAGTCCGTCGGTCCAGGCGTCTCGCTCCTCGCGAGGCCGTCACCCATGGCGTAGTAGATGTTCGCTGCCGTCACGTCGATGGCGCTGGCGAGCGCGTCGTCCGCGGCCGCGGGTCGCGAGTACGCGATGCAGGTGGTGACGAACTGATCGTCGCGCAGGTACTCGCGCGTCAGTGCCGCCTGCCAGGCGATGAACTCGGCGGTGAGATCGGCTTGGTAGCGGCGCCAGGCCAGATCGTATTGCGGGAAGGTGTTGCCGTCCGGGCGCCACAGGTCCGACCAGTCCGACAGTCGGTGCGACCAGTACGTGAGCCCCCAGGCCTCGTTCAGGCGCTGCACGTCACCATACCGATCGCGCAAGCGATCGACGAAGCGCTCGAATGTGCTCGGATTTCGCGGCAAGTGGAGACCGGGCTCATTGTCGACCTGGACCCCGATCACGGCCGGATGGGCCGCCCAGGCGCCCAACACGGCACGGATAACCCGCTCGGCGTGCCACCGGAACGCCGGGTGTGAGAAATCGACCTCTTGGCGGCCGCCGAAGGGCAATGGCACGCCGCTCGTCGGCTCCGCCGCGATCTCCGGGTGACGTCGAGAGAGCCACGGCGGCACCGCATAGGTGGGCGTGCCAAGGATCACCGAGATCCCCCGGTCGGCTGCCCCGTCGAGCACCGGGCCCAGCCAGTCAACCTCGAAGTGGCCATCTTCGGGCTCCCAGGTCGACCACACCGACTCCCCCACCCGGATCAGCGAGAAGCCCGCCCTGCTCATGAGTTCGAGGTCGTCGGCAAGGCGTGGACGCCGGTGATACTCGTGGTAATACGCCGCGCCGAACAGCAACCGGTCAGTTGGCAAGACACTCACAGCGACACCGCCCGTCGTCGAGGACACGTCAAGATCCTGATGAGCATAAATGGGCGCCGTCGAAGTGGGCAGCAATGCAAGCCGACGCGCCCTCGAGGCGAGCTTGGGCGGGGTGCGATCGGACGCTGCAACGCTCACCATGGACGCCAACGGTGGGTCGAAAATCGCCCGCTCCCGCGCGCCATGCTCATCCCCGCACGCTCGACGACATCGTGGTGACTCATCGCACCCGCGCTCGTTGGCCCACCGATCGTCAACCACCGTGGCGGACCGGCATCGAGCGACCACCTCGACGAGCTACTCCACGGCAAAAGCCTTGAAGACCGCGCGCCGTCCTTGGCGCCGGTCGTCGGCTTCGATGACGTCGCGCACGCAACGGTGTGGGGCTCCGCCCACGCCACGGCCCTTGGCCGGGTGTCGTGCCGTGCCGAGCCTGGCGTCTGGCGCCGCCGACGCCCGTGTCGTGGATGCGACGCGCCATGTGCCACGTGCAACTTGCGCCACGCGCTCGGCGTTGTTCGGCCCAGGGTCATCCCGTGCCCGAGCGCCTAGCCACCACGGTGCGCGACTGGTCTCCAGTCCATCGACGCCAGGGAGCGCCGCAGGTTGCTCAGGAGGCCGATTCGGCGACGGCTTTCAGCTGGGCGAGCGTCTCTGGGATACCCGCACGCGCGGTCTCGACGCGCTTCGCGATCTCCTCTTCGGCGTGGTCGCCGAAGCGCTCGACGAACGACGCAACGCCATCGCTCAACAGCTCCCACGACTCGGTCACCTCGGTGCCGGAGTCGACGGCGCGAAAACGGTAGCCCCATCGCGTGCGGTTCCCACCGACGACAAACCGGAACTCGACACCCGGCTCGGCAACTTCCACGAGGCACCGGGTCTCCCAGCTGCGCTCGGCGGTGGCGTTGGTGCCGACGAACCATGCGCCGGCGCCATGCTCGGTGTCGTCTTCCCAGTGACCGCCGGTGCTGACCGGGCTCCACTCCCCCATCCTCGTGATGTCTGCCACCATCGCGTACAGCCGTTCGGGGGGCGCGTTCACCACGACGCGGTCGCTGATCGGCTCGGGGATCTTCGGGTTCGCAGTCACGGCGTCACTGTGGCGCACCGGCGCGTACCGGCGCAACCGCCGACCCCGCTGCGGCGCCGGCAACGACCGCCCGGGCTGGCCGATGCCGGGGACCTCATTTGCGCGGGGCGAGGACCCAGTGCGCCCCTTTCGGGCTGCTTCGGCGACAGGTGATCCAGCTTCCGCCGCGGCCACGCACCGTGTAGCCGTTCCAGGTGACCGGGCAGCCCCACGGGGAGCGAAAACGCGCGGTTGGATAGACGCGGACCCAGGGCCGGTTCGACATCCCGTAGCGGTTCTGGATCACCATGCGGTACCAGCCCGGTGCGAGCGTCGGCGTCCAGATCTGAAAGCGTCCGGCCACGACCCGATACCCCTTGTCCATCGCGTAGACCGCCCGGCCGTGCTGCGGTTCGAACAGCACCCGGGTGATCCAACGGAAGTTCCCCCCGCTTGCCCACAGGGGCAAGCTCGCGGCGGTGATGCGCACCGGCATCGACGCGATCCTCGCTGGCCCGGGCGGCGGTGCCTTCGCTGCCCCAGCACCGGGAGCACCAAGTGGCGCCATGGCGAGCCCAAGGCCAACGGCCACGGCGCGCATCCACCGAAAACCTCGACGAGCCCTTCCGCCCATCCGGCGTCGCTCCTCTCTTGCAATGCATGCCATCGCCGGGATCCCCACCCACCCGGTGCGATCCTCCCCGTCTTTGACTCCGCCCAAACGGGCAGCGCGCGATCCATCGGACCGGGCGAGGCCATGTCGTCCCCCGAGCAGGCCGGAGCGGGCCGCGCAGGAGGCCGGACCGGTCGGACACCTGCGTGGACGGTGAGCGTCGCGCCCCGAACTGGCGGTCGGAAACGGCAGCGAGCGAGGAGCCTCGCTGCGCGCCAAGATGGCGACTCGGTACGCTATGGCGGAAAAGGAGGCTGCCGTGCCCTTCTATGAGTACCGCTGCGCGAGCTGCGAGGGTCTCTTCGAGCTCCGACGCAGCTCGGACCAGGCGTCGATGCCCGCTGAGTGCCCCACCTGCGCAGGGCCCGGGCGCCGCGTGCTGTCGATGTTCCAATCGCGCACCCGCGCGAGCGCCCTCGAGCGCGTCGGCAGCGCCCCTGGCGGCTCAGGCGGGGGTGGCTGCTGTGGCGGAAGCTGCGGCTGTCGCAACTAGGTCAAAGCTGCCGGGACCGCATTCGCGGTCCCGGCACCCGCCGGCCCTTCAGCCGTGCCAGGCGTGGCCAGTGAGCCAGAAGATGAACCAGATGAAGCGGTAGATGAGGTAGCCGGCGGTCCCGACCAAGAGCACCTTGAAGTGCCATGGCGCCGGTGGCGCGCCCTCTTCGTCTTGCTCGGCCTCGGAACGATCCTCGCTGGCCGCGTCGGCGTCGAGCTCGGGAGCCTGGGTGTCCTCGCGACGGGGGCGGCTGCTCATGACTTGCCCCGCAGCCGGACGCGCAGCTTGAGCGGCGTGGGACCGAGAGCGAAGCGCTCACGCAGCTGTTTTTCCACGTACCGCAGGTAGTGCGGCTGGAGTCGTCGATTCGAGAACAGCGTCACGGTCGGCGGGTCGACGGCGCCCTGCACCGCGTACATGATGCGCGCTCCGGGAGCAGGGTGCTGGGCCTGGATGGCCTTGATCGCGTCGTTCAACTGCGCTGTGGGAATACGTTGATGGTACGCCTCGAGCGCGGCGCCAATCGCGGGCAGCACCCGGTGCACGCCCTGCCCGCTCATCGCCGAAATCCGGATCACCGGCGCGTAGTCCAAAAAGCCCAAGCGATCCTCGACGTCGCGGGCGAGTGCCAGGCGCGCCTCGGTGTCGAGCAGGTCCCATTTGTTGAGCAGGATCACCACGGGACTGCCCGCGGCGTCAACACGCTCGGCGAGGCGCTGCTCTTGGTGCGTGACACCCTCGGCGGCATCGAGAACAAGGAGGGCGACGTCTGCGCGGTCGATCGCTGCCAAGGAGCGCACGAGCGAGTAGTACTCGGTCTCCTCGTCGATGCGCGACTTACGCCGCAGTCCCGCGGTGTCGATGAAGCGGAGCGGCCCGTCCTCGGTCTCGACCAGGGTATCGATCGCGTCGCGGGTCGTTCCGGGGACATCGTGGACCACACTCCGGTCCGCCCCGACGAGCCGGTTGAACAGCGTTGACTTGCCCACGTTCGGGCGTCCCACGATGGCGACCGCCGGGGCGTCTTCGCCAGCGGCCTCGCTGGCCCCGCCATCGGCGGCGTCGAGCTCGCCCGGCTCAGCTGCAGGCACCTCGGGCTCGGTGGCAGCGGGCAAACGGTCGACGACGACGTCGAGCAGGTCGCCGATACCTCGGCCATGGAGGGCGGAGACGAGCACCGGCTCGCCAAAGCCGAAGCGTACGAGCTCCCATGCCTCGAGCTCCTGGCGCGAGGAGTCGACTTTGTTGGCAACGACGAGCACCTTGTCTGAGGTCCGGCGCAACAGCTGGGCGACAGCCTCGTCCTCGCCGGTAATTCCGGTCGTGGCATCGAGCACGAACAGCACGAGGTCCGCGCTCTTCGCCGCACGCAGTGCCTGGTCCGTGACCTTGCGCTCGAGTGCGTCGCCGTGCTCGATCACCCCTCCGGTGTCTACAAGGAGGAACTCGCGCCCGCGCCAGTCCGCCTTGAGCTCAATGCGGTCGCGGGTGACGCCCGGCTTCTCCTCGACGATCGCCATCCGACGACCGAAGATCCGGTTGACGAGCGTCGACTTGCCGACGTTCGGGCGGCCGGCGATCGCTACGACCGGGAGGCGGAGCGCGATCGGTGCGGCGCTCGTCATCGGACTGCCTCGGCGCGTGCTGGCTCGGAGCGAAGACCGATAGCAATCGGTCGTCGCCGCCGAGCACGGCCCTCGGGCACACCGAGCCCGAGCGCGGCGCGCAGCGCTGCGCCGTCAGTCTCTACGATCTCGACCGGGCGAGGCAGATCGCTGAGCGTCATGCCATCGAGGAAACGGCCCTCGGAGAGGCAGACGTCAGGGAGCAGGTAACGGCGGTTCTCGGGCAGCCCAGCGAGATGGCGGCTGAGGTCGGTGCCGGTGAGCAAACCGGCAACCCCGACGTTGCCGCCGAAAAAGTCGTTCGGCACCGCTTCGATCGCCACGTGCGCCGCGCCGGCAGAGTCGACAAGCGGGCGCAGGACGCGGGCGCCGTAGACGCCGGTAAGAATGGTCACCTCGCTCCTTCCTGCTCCCTTGGTGCTTGAACCCGCGAAACGCTCGGCGCGATATCCATAGGCGGGCGCGCCGTCGACGGAGCGGAAGAACCCCCCGTGGCTTCCGGTGGCCCCCCCGGCCAGGCGCTCGAGCGGTTGGCCGAGGAAGCTCGCCTCGAACGCCCGGGCCATGCCGATCCCGTTCTCGTGCTGCACAAAGCCCTCGTAGCTTTCCGGCGCCGGGAAGGCCATGCCGGCGAGCAGGTAGTACTCATCAGCCGCGTGCACGAGCCGGCGCCCCGTCGCGGCGAGGAAGCGCTCCTGCCAGCGCTCGACGGCTTCGCAGACGGCACGCGCCTCATCCGCGGTATGGGGGCGCATCGCCGACTCGGTCGAGAAGCGACTCACCCCGAGCGGCACGGCGCAGAGCGAGGCAAGCTCCGAGAAGCGCTCGAGCACCCCCGCGAAGGTCTCTTCAAGCGCGAGGCCGTCGTTCAGCCCGGGGCAAACGACGATCTGGCCGTGCACCTCGATGCCATGGTCAAGCAGCTGGCGCAGCCAGCGCAGGCTGATCGCACCACGACGGTTGCGGAGCATCCGGGCGCGCAGCTCGGCGTCAGTGGCGTGGATCGAAACGTTGAGCGGCGACAAGCGCTCAGAGACGACCCGCTCCAAGTCGAGTTCGGTGAATCGGGTGAGCGTGGTGAAGTTCCCGTACAGAAATGAGAGCCGGTAATCGTCGTCTTTGATGTACAGGCTCTTCCGCATGCCCTTGGGGAGCTGGTAGATGAAACAGAACTCGCAATGGTTGTCGCAGGTCCGAACGCGGTCGAAGACCGGCGAGGAGACCTCGACGCCGAGCGGCTCCCCGGCCTGCTTGTCGATCGCGACATTGAAGCTCAGGCCGCCACGGCCGATCTCGAGCTCGAGGTTCGCCTCGTCGACCAACAGTCGGTACTCGATCACGTCGCGGGGCACCTGGCCGTTCACCGTGTGGATCTCATCGCCGACCAAGAGGCCGGCCGCCGCCGCCGGGGACGGGGTCGCCACCGCGACGACCTGGGGCAACGGCATGACCTAAGCCTACCCGCCCGGCCCGATAGCCTTGGCCAGATGACCACCGACAAGGTGCTGCTGGCCGCTCCGAGGGGCTTCTGCGCCGGCGTCGAGATGGCGATCAAGGCCCTCGCCTGGATGGTCCGCATCTTCGAGCCGCCCGTCTACTGCTACCACGAGATCGTCCACAACGCCCTCGTCGTCGAGGCGTTCCGCCGCCAGGGCGTCATCTTCGTCGACGAGGTCAACGAAGTGCCCGCTGGGGCGCCCTTGATGCTGTCGGCTCACGGCTCGGCCCCCGAGGTCGAAGCCGCAGCCGCTGAGGCGGGGCGTACGGTCGTCAACGCCGTCTGCCCGCTCGTCACCAAGGTGCACCACGAGCTGAAGGTGCGTGCCGGCAAGGGCTTCACGGTCGTCTACGTCGGTCACGCCGGTCACGAGGAGGCGATCGGCACCATGGCCGTGGCGCCCCAGGCGGTGCGCCTCGTCGAGCACGAAGCCGACGTCGACCAGCTCGAGGTGCCCGATGGCCCGGTTGCCCTGCTCGCCCAGACGACCCTCCCCCACGACGAGTGGTCCGGGATCGCCGAGACGACCAAGGCGCGCTTTCCCGAGCTTTGGATGCCGGGACGTTCGGACCTTTGCTACGCCACGACGAACCGCCAGGCGGCGCTGCGGGCACTGGCAGGGCGCTGCGAAGCCGTCATCGTGATCGGCTCGGCGAACTCCTCGAACACCGTCTCACTCACCCGCGTTGCCTCGGCAGCTGGTTGCAAGCGCGTCGTGCGCGTCAACTCTGCGGCCGAGCTGCCCGAGGACCTGACCGGAACCGTCGGGGTAACCGCCGGCGCCTCAGCACCGGAGTGGCTGGTCGAAGAGGTGCTCGAGGCGCTTGCGCCGACCAAGGGTGTCGAGACCGTCTTGACGGTGGAAGAGGATGAGTACTTCCCACCGCCGCGGGACCTGCGCGAACTCCTTCGGGCAGTCACCCACGCCGCGTCGGTCGCCGTCGGCAGCCCGCTCAACGGGCAGCTCGCCGGCGCCGACGACCGCGACAGCGCGGCCGCCGCAATGCTCGCCCACACGACGAGGCCGGCCTCGGCGCTCGCTTCTTGATCTGACCGCTCTCGAAAGGCGTCCGAGCCGATGAACAACCGCCAGCGACGCCGCAAGCAGGCCGTCGACAACCTCATTGACGGCCTGGCGATCGACGAGATGTTGGCCGCCCACGAGACGGTGCAGCTGAACCCGATCACGATCGTCATCGCCGCCTACAAGGAAGCCGAGAACATCGGCGAGGTCATCGCCTCGATGCCAAAGGAGCTCTGCGGGCTCGCCGCGTCCATCGTCGTCGTGATCGACGGCGAGGACGACGGCGCCGCCGCGATCGTGCGCGAGGCGGGCCACGTTGCCTGCGTCTGCCCCGTCAATCGGGGCCAAGGCGCCGCGTTGCGCCTCGGCTACCGCATCGCCCGCGAGTACGGAGCCGAATACGTCGTCACCGCCGACGCGGACGGCCAGACCGATCCCGCGGATCTCGAGACGGTGCTCCGGCCCGTCATCGACGGCGAGGCCGACTTCGCGAACGGCTCGCGCCGGCTCGGCAGGACGCTGTCGCACGGGCTCGTGCGCAACGCCGGGGTCCTCGTCTTCTCGAGCCTCGCCACCGTGCTGACCCGCACAAAGGTGACCGACACGGCGAACCCGGTGCGCGCCTTCCCCGCCACCTTGACCAAGGGCCTGATCCTCGACCAGCCGCAGTACCAGGCCTCGGAGCTGTTGATCGCCGCGATCATGACCGGCGCCCGCTACACCGAGCGCCCGGTGACGATGCGGCCGCGAGCGCGAGGGCGTTCGAAAAAGGGCGGCGACTTCGCCTACGGCTTCTCCTACGGTCGCGTCTTCTTCTCCACCTTCTGGCGCGAGATTCGACGCCAGCAACGCCAGCAGGCAGACTGACTCTCGGCCGGGGGGCCTCGACAACCAGATGGCGCGCGCTGGCAAATCGGCGCGACCGAGAAAGGACCGAGATGCCCGCCGACCCCTCCGCGATCGACGCGCTCGTCGCCGCCCTCGACCTTGAGGAGAAGGCGGGCCTGACCGCCGGCGTCGACAACTGGTCGACCATGCCGGTCCCCCGGCTCGGCATCCCTGCGGTCTACCTCTCCGACGGCCCGGTCGGTGCCCGCGGCCACACCGTGGACCACGAGAGCGCCACGACGTCGGTCTGCACCATCTCACCGACCGCGATGGGGGCAAGCTTTGACCCCGAGCTCGTGCGCAAGGTGAGCGCAATCGTCGCCCGCCAGGCTCGCGACAAGGGCGCCCGGATCCTGCTCGCCCCGACCGTGAATCTGCACCGCCACCCGCTGTGGGGGCGCAACTTCGAGGCATTCTCAGAAGACCCGGTGCTTACCGGCAAGCTGGCGGTGGCCTACATCGAGGGCGTCCAAAGCGAGGGTCAGGCCGCCACGATCAAGCACTTCGTCGGCAACGAAGCCGAGTTCGAGCGCTTCACGTCCTCATCAGACATCGACGAGCGCACGCTTCGCGAGCTGTATCTCCTGCCTTTCGAGTACGGCGTGCGCCGCGCCAAGGTGTGGACGCTGATGACGAGCTACAACCGCGTGAACGGTGCGCACGTCCCCGACCAGCGGCGCCTCATTGGTGAGATCCTGCGCGACGAGTGGAGCTTCGACGGC
Source organism: Actinomycetes bacterium (assembly GCA_021809805.1). GTDB lineage: Bacteria > Actinomycetota > Acidimicrobiia > Acidimicrobiales > Bog-793 > JAKABX01. The sequence goes on along the minus strand of JAJZKA010000058.1, from coordinate 7,341 downwards.
CTCGTGATGACCGACTGGTGGGCGATCGTCGACACCGAGCTCGCCGGCGAGGCCGGTCTCGATCTCGAGATGCCCGGCCCCGCCCGGGCCTTCGGTCCAGCGCTCGCCACTGCCGTGCGCGCGGGCCGCGTCCAGGAGCGGGCGCTCGATGCCAAGGTGCGCCGCCTCTTCGTCCTCTTCGACCGCCTCGGCCTGCTCGACGAGGCGCTCGGGGCGGTGGCGGGCGGTGGCCTCGCGCCCGCCGTCGCGAGCGAGCGGCCGGCCGAGCACCCTGAAGACCGTTCCGAAGACCGCGCCGTGCTGCGGGCGGCGGCGGCACAGAGCACGGTGCTGTTGACCAACGACGGCATCTTGCCGCTCAAATCCGACGCAATCGGCTCGATCGCGCTGGTCGGGCCGCGCTCCGAATTTCCGGCGATCATGGGTGGCGGCTCGGCCAGGGTACGCCCGCACTACCGCGTCTCACTCCTCGACGCGCTGCGCGAGCGCATGGGCGAGCAGGTGGCGGTGCACCACGAGCCGGCTGGCGATCCCGAGGGGATCGCGAGGGCGGCCGAGCTGGCAGCGGCCTGCGACGTGGCGATCGTCGTCGTCGGCACCGACGACACGATCGAGAGCGAAGGCTTCGACCGCACCACGATGGACCTGCCCGCCCACCAGGACGAGCTTGTCGAGCGCGTGCTCGGGGCCAATGCGCGCACGATCGTCATGGTCACCTCGGGGGCACCGGTGGCGATGCCCTGGGCGATGCAACCCGCCGCGCTCATCCAGGCCTTCTACGGCGGCCAGGAGGTCGCGCATGGGCTGGCCGATGTGCTGTCGGGCGACGCCGAGCCCGGCGGGCGCCTGCCGACCACCCTCCCGCTGCGCCTCGAGCACACCCCCGCCTATGGCAGCTTCCCTGGTGAGTCGTCCCATGTCCGCTACGGCGAGGGACTCCTCATCGGCTACCGCTGGTACGAGACGCGCCGGCTGCCGGTGGCCTTCAGCTTCGGGCACGGGTTGTCCTACACGTCCTTTTCGATCGGCGAGGTGAGCGTGTCGAGCGCCGAAGTGCACCGCGGCGAACAGGTTGTGGTCCAAGTCCCGGTCGCGAACACGGGCGAGCGGGCCGGCACCGAGGTCGTGCAGTGCTACGTCGCCCCGCCGGGCGGTGGCCGTCTCGAGCCCGGCGGACGGCTTCGGGCGCCAAAGGAGCTGCGCGCCTTCGCCAAGGTGGCCCTCGAACCCGGCGAGTCCACGACGGTGAGCTTCGAGCTCTCGGAGCGCTCCTTTGCCTACTACGACGCGACCGACGAGGACTGGCGGGTGCTCGAGCCCCGCCGCCCGCACCCGGCTGCCCCCCTGCCCCCGGCGGCCCACAAGCGGGCGCCGGGCTGGTACGTCGCGCCCGGGCGCTACGAGCTGTGCATCGGCCGCTCCTCGGCCGACATCGCCCAGCGCGTGGCGGTGACCCTCGAGGGGGGCGAGGAGCCACTCGACCCCGCGCACCTGCCCGACTGATCCGGGCCCGCCTTGACGCGGGCTCGCCCCCCATCTATAACCCTTTATGTAGGGATAGGAGGGGTTATGCCAAAGGTCAACGTCTATCTCCCCGACGAGCTCGCCGAGGCGGTCCGCGCGGCGCGCGTTCCGATCTCGGCAGTCTGCCAGCGCGCCCTCGCCGAGGCGGTCGAGCGGGTCACCACCGCGCGACGCGCGGCCGAAGCGATGCGACAGCCCGACTTCGACCTCACCCGCGTCCCCCAGCTCGGGGCGCGACTCGCCGAGCGTATGACCCCCCGGCTCCAAGAGGCGCTGCGCCTTGGGCGCGATCTCACCGGCTCGCAGCGCCTCATCGACACGAAGGACCTCCTCATCGGCATGCTCGAAGAGGGGGGCAACTTCGCGCTCGGCGTCCTGCAAGCCCTCGACGTCGACAGCGAGGCGCTGCGCGAGGCGGCGCTCGCGGCCGAGCCAGACGAGCCGGTGCTCGCGACGCCGGCAGCCAGCGAGCCAACGGGCGGCGCGGTGCCGCCGCCGAGCGTTGGCGAAGGTGCCGAGGCGATCCCCAGGCTTCTCGGCGATCTCGGGGCCTCGGCGCGCGCCGCGCTCGCGTCGGCCCTCGAGGCGGCGATCGACCTCGGGCACAACTACGTCGGCACCGAGCACCTGCTCATCGGCCTCGCCCGCAATGCCAACAGCGGGGCCGGGCGCCTGCTCGACGCCTTCGGGATCGACGCCTCGAGCGCCACCCGAGCGATCGGCATTGCGCTCGCCGGCTATAGCCAGGGGCGCCGCCAGGCGGCGGCGAACGCCACGACCCATGCCCAGCTGGACGCGATCTTGGCGCGGCTCGAGCGCCTCGAGGCCCGCCTGGGCACCACGGCGCACTGAGCCGGGCAACGACCCCTGGGCGGCGCCCCTTACGATGCGGGCATGGGCCCGAGCGGAGTCGGCACGAGCGTTCCCGCGCCGGCCGGGGAGCGGCGGCGCGACGCCGTCATTCGGACCGAGCAGCTGCAAAAGCGCTACCCCGGCGCCGAGGCGCCAGCCGTCGACCACCTCGACCTCGAAGTCTTCGCGGGCGAGATCTTCGGGCTGCTCGGCCCGAACGGTGCCGGCAAGACGACGACGGCGGGGATGCTCACCACCCGCGTGGTCCCAAGCGGCGGGCGTGCCGAGATTGGCGGCGTCGACGTCGCTCGCCACCCCGCCCTCGCCAAGCAGCTCAGCGGGATCGTCTCCCAGCAGAACACGCTCGATCGCCAGCTCAATGTCTGGGAGAACCTCTATTTCCACGGCCGGCTGTTCGGCATGGGATCGCGCCGTTCGCGCCATCGTGCCGACGAGCTCCTCCAGCAGTTCCAGCTGGCGCGCTGGGCCAAGGCCTCGGTCTACGCCCTCTCAGGCGGCATGGCCCAGCGCTTGATGGTCGCGCGGGCGATCTTCCACGAACCGGCCGTGCTCTTCCTCGACGAGCCCACGGCCGGCCTCGATCCCCAGAGCCGCCTCGTGCTGTGGGAGCTCCTCGGCGAGCTGAACGCGCAGGGCCAGACGATCCTGCTCACGACGCACTACATGGAGGAGGCGGACCAGCTCTGTGGCCGCGTGGCGATCATGGACCACGGCCATCTCCTCGCCCTGGACACGCCCGCCGCCCTCAAGCAGAGCATCGGCGCCGACACGGTGCTCACCCTAAAGGCGGCCGGTGACGCCGCGGAGCTGCGCGAGAAGATGGCCGCCGCGCTCGACGGGGTCACCGCCAGCCGCACGGTCGAGGGCGGCGCGCAGCTGCAGCTGCGCGGGATCGAGCGCCTCGTGCCCCGCGCGGTGGCGGCCGCCGAGGCGCTCGGAGTGGACCTCATCGACCTCTCGGTCTCCGAGCCCAGCCTGGAGACGGTCTTCATCAATCTCACCGGCAAGGAGCTGCGCGACTGATGGCGGTGACCGAGACCCCACACGTCATCGGCACGCGGCCCCCTCGCTCGGTGGCGGCCGCCAGCTGGACAGCGCTCGGGGCGCTGTTGCTACGTGACGCCGTCGTGCTGCGAAAGCATGTGTGGGAGTTCGTGCTGCGCACCTTGATCCAGCCCTTCTTGCTCTGCTTCGTGTTCTTGTTCGTCTTCCCCAAGATCGGCCAGAACATCGGCGGGCGCGGGAATGCCGCAGAGTCCAACTTCGCAACGATCCTCGTTCCCGGGGTCGTCGGGATCTCAGTGATGTTCCAAGGCGTCCAGTCGATCGCCCTGGCGATGGCCCAGGAGTTCGGCTTCACCCGCGAGATCGAAGACCGCGTGCAGGCACCGTGCCCGATCTGGCTGGTCGCCGTCGAGAAGGTGATCTCGGGAACCTTCCAGGGCTTGCTATCCGCCGCCATCGTGCTGCCGATCGCCTCGGTCGTCCACGCCAGCGGGGTGCAGGCTCACCTCGCGCTGCACTGGGGGCTCATCCTCACCTTGGTGCCACTCGCCGCGGTGGCGATGTCCGGACTCGGGCTCCTACTCGGGACCAGCTTCGAACCGCGCAACATCGGGCTGATGTTCGGTTTCATCATCTTGCCGATCACCTTCCTCGGCGGCACCTACTACAGCTTCGACCGCCTCGCAGCGGTGCGCATCGGCGGCTTCCACTGGCTGCAGACCCTCGTGCTCGCCAACCCGCTGCTGTACGTGAACGAGGGAATGCGGGCCGCGTTCACCGCCGCCCCGCACTTGCACCTCTATGTCGTCTACCCGGTGCTCGTCGGCTTCGCGGTGCTGTTCATGAGCCTCGGGTTGCGCAACTTCCGCCGCCGCGTGCTGTCGTGAGGCACCACGATCACGCACGACTGCTCAGCGATCAGGCAGGCGCCGCCAGCGATAGGCGTTCAGCGCGTACTCGCGCGCCATGCGGTCGGTTGAGAAGAACGAGCCGTTCAGCGTGATGGCATTGCGCATCACCGTGTGATATCCGTCGCGGTCGCGGTAAAAGCGGGGAAGGACGACCTCGCCGAGCTTGCGGTAGAGGGCCTCGGCGCGCTCCGCGCTCCCCTCGGGCGCGACCGCGGGTGGGAGGGTGGCCTGGATTTGGCTGGGCGGCGCCGTGAAGGCCTCGGCATCCTCGCCGATCGCCCAGCCGGTCACGCCCTCGATGCAGCCCTCGATCCACCATCCATCGAGCACGCTCATGCTCGGGACGCCGTTCAGCGCCGCTTTCATCCCACTCGTGCCCGATGCCTCGTTGGGCGGTGCCGGCGTGTTGAGCCACAGGTCGGAACCCGAACACAGCAGCCCAGCTAGGCCGAGATCGTAGTTCTCGAGCAGCACGAGCGGCACCTCGCTGCCAAGCTCACGCTTTGCGGCAACGAGCATCTTCAATAACTCCTTGCCGTCCGCGTCATCGGGGTGCGCCTTGCCGGCACAGAGGATCTGGAGCGGTCCGGAATCCTTGGCGATGCGGCGCAGGCGATCGAGGTCGGAGAAGATCAGACCGATCTGCTTGTAGCGGGTCGCCCTGCGGGCGAGGCCGATCGTGAGTGCCTGCTCGCTCAGCTGCTCGCCGCTGCGGTGCGCCACTTCGCGCAGCAATCTCGCCTTGGCCGTGCCGTGCGCGGCCGCCAGCTCGTCGAGGGGGATCCCCGAGGCATACCGCAACATCGCCGAGTCGTGGCGCCACCCGGGCAGGTAGTTGTCAAAGAGGGCCACCGTGCTCGGTGCCGCCCAGGTCGACAGGTGCACGCCGTTCGTGATCGCCGAGATCGGGACATTCGGGAACATCTGCTGGGCAACCGCGCCGTGGCGGCGCGACACCCCGTTCGCGTAGCGCGACAGCCGTAGGCCGAGCTCGCTCATGTTGAGCTCGTCGTCATCGAGCAGGTCGAGCTCCTCGATGCGGTCGATGATCGCCGGCGCGAGGACGGCGTTCACGACGTCCCGGCTGAAGCGGTCGTGGCCCGCCTCGACCGGCGTGTGCGTCGTGAACACACAGTGCTCGCGCACCGCCATCGTGGCGCTCGGGCCCGCGGCAACCTCGTGGCTCCCGACCTCCCGGTTGAGCAGGGCAAGCGTCAACAGAGCCGAGTGGCCCTCGTTCATGTGGAAGGTGCCAAGGCCGCGATGACCGAGGCGCTCGAGCATCGCGACGCCGCCGAGGCCCAGCACCGCTTCCTGGCGCAGCCGGTGCTCCCCATCGCCGCGATAGAGCTGGTCGGTGATCAACCGGTCCTCTGGGTGATTGTCCTCGAGGTTGGTGTCGAGGAAGTAGATCGGCACCTCTCCCCCGCTCACGCCCCGCAGCAGGTAGCGCCAGGCGCCAATCGCCACCTCCCGGCCCCCGAGCTGGAGCGGCACCACGGCACCGACGCGCTCGAGGAGGTGGTCGGGCGACCACTCGACGGGGAGTTCGACCTGGGCGCCATCGGCACCGATCTGCTGGCGGAAGTAGCCCTTGGCGTAGCACAAGGTCACCGCCACGATCGGCAGGTGGAGGTCGGCCGTCGACTTCAGGTAGTCGCCGGCAAGGACCCCAAGGCCGCCTGAGAAGGTCGGCAGCTCATCTTTGATCGCCACCTCCATCGTGAAATAGGCGGCACCCCGTGGCCCGCGCGGTCGCGGGCCACGATCCAGGCGAGGTGCGTTGCCCCGACGGTCGCGCTCATGGTCCCCGGAAGAAGGAGTCGCCATGGAACGAGTCTACGGGCCGCTCCGAGGACCGATCGACCGAGCCGTTCCGCCGACGCACCGCGAGGACGAACCGGCGCCGCACGCCCTGGATCGTGAGGGCACGTCGAAGCGCGCGGGGTGGCCCAGCTCGACCTACGCGATCGCGTCGCCTTCTCGCTCGGCAGGAGCCGTTTTGGTTGCCAACCGGCCCGGCACAGTCCATCACCGATCGTGGCGCGGACCACAAAACCCAGCACGGCGGCAGGCCCAAGCGCGCGAACGCCGGATCGGCAAGCACAAGCAGGACAAACACCGCTCCCGCAATCGCGAGCAACGGTGCGGCGTTGAGGAGATTGCGCAATGACAGACGCAGGCAGAGCTGCCACGGATCGAGCGCCGGGGCGCCGGGGTAGCGCGATCCGACCACGAAGCAGCAGGTGGCCACACACGAGGCGACGACCAGCGCCGCGGCAGCGAGGCCCAGGCAGAGCCACCCGACGCCCATCGGTGCGGCCGAGAAGTCGTGCATCTCCTCGAGCGCGCCCAGGAGCACGACCAGCGGCACACCGGCACGCAACGTACCCGCAGCGGTCGCCTACACGCGCAGGTTCGCAAGAAAGCTCCGCACGACGCGGTCCTCCCCAGCCCCTCGCCGCGAGTCGAGCGCCCCGACGCTTGCCACGATCGCCGCCAGCGCCGTAACGACGAGCGCATAGGGGAGAACGAGCGCGAGATTCAGCGCCAACCAGCTGAAGAGGAATTCCAAGAATGCCGTCACCGTACGCGGGCGCCCAGCCGCCCGCGCCACCGATGCGCGAGCACGACGCTGGCCGATCCCGTGTCCCAGCGCGCCCAAGCGAACCATGGCGCGCGAGCCGGTGCTCCCGCTCAGCGCGATCCCCTCGATGAAGGTGCGAGCGGCAGATACCACCCCACCCAATGCAGTTTTCGGTACAGGACAAAGAGCGGGATGAGCTTCGCGAAGAACGGCACCAGCAGCGTCGACAACATCACATACAAGAGCACGTTTCTTCCCCGCCATCGAAGGCGCGAGAAACCGTGGGCAACGAGGCTGCTTGACAGGCATACCCCGATGATCGTGACGCCCGGATACGTCACCGCGTGATCCCGGCCGCCTTCATGATGCCCTTGTTGTAATACAACGCCCACGAGTTCATCGACATTGGAATCGCGTAGAGGGTTCCCTTATAAACGCCGC
>JAJZKA010000057.1 GCA_021809805.1 Actinomycetes bacterium | reverse complement strand
CAGATCCACGAGGTCTCCGCTGCCTTCGCTGAGGCGCACCGGCTCGGGATGTTCACGGTGCTGTGGTGCTACCTCCGCAACCCGGCGTTCAAGACGAAGGACACCGACTACCACCTCGCTGCCGACCTCACGGGCCAGGCGAACCACCTCGGCGTCACGATCGAGGCGGACATCATCAAGCAGAAGCTGCCGGAGAACAATGGCGGGTACCCGGCGGTGAACTTCGGGCGGACCGACCCGCTCGTCTACGACCGCTACACCGAGGGCAGCCATCCCATCGACCTGTGCCGCTGGCAGGTTGTCAACTGCTACATGGGTCGCATCGGCCTGATCAACTCCGGCGGCGAGTCCACGGGGGCTGGTGACCTGGCTGCCGCGGTGCGCACGGCCGTCATCAACAAGCGGGCAGGTGGCATGGGTCTCATCGTCGGGCGAAAAGCGTTCCAACGCCCCTTCGAGGAGGGTGTGGAGCTCTTGAAGGCGATCCAGGACGTCTACCTCGATCCGTCGATCACGATCGCCTGATCGCCGTCAAACGGCGCCGGCTCAGCGCGTTCCTGAGCCGGCGCGGGCGCGCCCGGGCGCTCAGGCGAGCGCGGCCAGCCGCTCCTCGTGGAGGGTGTCGCCGAACAACTCGTAGCCGGCGAGCGGCCAGCAGAACTCGCTTGGTTCGAGGCGCGAGAGCGCTTTGCGCGCCCGCCAGGCGTCGTAGCTGACCGCCCACTCGCGGTGCCAGCGCGCCTGGCAGACGCTCAGGACCTCGAGATCCGTGGTGCACAGCCGGGGGTAGCAGCGGCAGAGCGCGCCGAGCACCGCGAGGGTCGCAGCGGCGTCCGCCCCTGCATCGTGGCTCGTTGAGAGCTCGACGCCGTAGTGGGCACACAGCCGCTCCAGGCGTCGCTTGCCCGGACGCCAGCGGTCAAGATGCCGGTCCAGCACCAAGACGTCGAGCACCGGCCCCCGCCAGTTGCGCCCGATCAGCCCGGGAGCACCCAAGCGCTCGAGCTGGTGGTGCAGGATCGACAGGTCGAATCCCACATTCATGCCGACGACAGGAACGGCGCGGCGGGCGGCGTCCGCCACCACGTCGGCGATCATCTCGAGCGCATCGGCAAGCGGCTGGCCCTCGGCGCGGGCGCGCTCGGTCGTGATGCCGTGGATCGCCGTTGCCTCCTCGGGGACGTCGCGGCCCGGGTCGATGAGGCCGACGATGTGCTCGATGATCTCGCCGTTCACCGAGCGGAGCAGGGCGAAAGATACTGGCACATCACTGCAACGATCTACGCCCGTCGTCTCGAAGTCGAATCCAAGCAGTTCGCCAGTATGCCAGGGCTCCACGCCGTCTCCTCTCGGACCCGGGCTCAAGCTAGCGAGGGGGTGTCTCAAGGTGGTGGATCCCCGGCGCACGGGCGTCAGCGCCGAGGGGGCGCGGCGCACGTTGCCGAAGAAAAACGCCGGCTTTGAGCGCGTCGCCGCCAGATAGCATCGCTGGTCGTGCCCTTGCGCCGGTTGACCTCGATGCTCGGATCGGGTCGCGACCGGCGCCTCGTGATCGCGCTGTCGGCGACGATGCTGCTGTTGTGGATCGGCGCTACGGCGATCTTGCCGTTGCTCCCGGTCTATCTGCGCCACCAGGGCTCGAGCAACGCGCTGGTCGGGATCGTGATGGCGGCGTACTTCGCCGCCAGCGTGATCACCCAGTATCCAATGGGCCGGCTCTCGGACCGCCTCGGCCGCCGCCCGGTCGTACTCGCAGGGCTCGTGGTCTTCGCGATCGGCAGTCTCGGCTTTGCGGGCGCATCCCAGCCGTTGTGGGCGATCGCTTTCCGCGCGCTGCAGGGCATTGGTGCGGGTGCGGTGACCGTCGCGTCGGCGGCGGCAATCGGCACGCTGGTACCGCTCGAGGCGCGGGGCGGCGCGTTCGGCGCGCTCTACGGCAGTCAAATGCTCGCCGCTGCGGGGGGCCCGCTCGTGGGCAGCGTGGTCGGCCAGAGCTCGATGCGCATCCTGTTTCTCGGTGCCGCTATCGCCGCGGTCGTCGCGGCTGGCCCGGTGCTTGCCGTCTTGCCAGCGGGGCGCATGAGCCTGCCAGGTGGTGGCGCGCCGGGCGAGCACGCGCCGCTCCCGAATTCGTTTCGCGGCCTGATGTCAAAGAACCGAGCGCTGTTCGGCGTGCTTGTGGTCTTTGCCTGCGCCGGGTGCTTCGGCGGAATGTACGAGACCTGCTGGACGCTGCTCTTGCGGGCTCGACATGCTGCGGACTTCGAGGTGGGCCTGTCCTGGACGCTGTTTGCGCTGCCCTATGCCGCGCTGTCGATCCCCGCAGGCCGGCTCGCGAACCGTTTTGACCGTCGGGTGCTGGCAATCGGCGCCACGTTGTGGACGGCGCTGTTCTGCGCGCTCTACCCGTTGCTCCACGCGGTGTCGCTGTTGATCGGCCTCGGCTTCTTGGAGGCGATCGGCACCGTGGCGGGGAGCCCGCCGGCGCTCTTGGTGCTGAGCGAGACGACACCCCCGGCGCTGCAAGGTCGCGCTCAAGGTGCCGTCGAAACGGCGAGGACCGCCGCGATGGCGGCCGCGGCTGCGCTGTCGGGCGTGCTGTTCGGGCTGGCGCCGGCCATCCCCTTTGAGCTCGCGGCGGGAATCGGCGTCGTGGCGAGCGCGGCCGTGCTCGCAAGCTGGCGCCTCGTGCCCGAGGCGCGGGCACACAAGGGGCCCGCGAAAGCCCCGCTGCGGGCGATGCTCGCCGCGGATGCCGGGAGCGGCACTGCAGAGGCCACCACCCGCGGCGCCGGCTGAGCGCGCGAGCGCGCCGGCGCGCTCTCGCGGTGCTCTCGGCCTGACAACCGGCGCGATTGGGCCCGGACGGCCGGGATGCGACGCCCGCCCGGTAGCATGCTCGGGTCGCATGACGAAGTCATTACGGCGCGAGTGGCCTGCAGCTCGGGCCGGTGAATCAGCACGAATCCGACGCCGGAGCCGAGAGCTCCGTACTGATCCGGGCCGCGGGCGGCCTTCGGCACCAGAAGGAGAACGCGATGAGACGTGCACGCAAACTGGCCGCGGGGCTCGCCCTTGTCGGTGGGAGCATCGCGATGGTGACGACCGGCATCGCCGGACCGGCTTCGGCCGCCACCCGGGGGACGAAATCCTCGGTGGGGACGATCGTGATCGGCTCGACGAACTTCCCCGAGCAGTTCATCGTCGCCAACCTCTACGGCGACGTCCTCCAGCACGCCGGCTTCAAGGTCCAGATCCGTCCGAATCTGGGTGCGCGTCAAGAGGTCGTCCCGGCGCTCGAGCACGGAGCGCTCGACCTCGAGCCTGATTACGCGGGCACCCTCTTGCTCTATTTGAACCCGAAGGCCGGAAAGACCGCCAACACCTTGAAGGCCGCGATTCCGGCGCTCAACAAGCAGCTGGCTCCGCACGGGGCGGCCGTGCTCAAGGCGGCGAAGGCGATCGACACGAACGTCTTTGCCATCACCAAGGCAACCGACCGCAAGTACCACCTCGGCAAGCACCCGACGCTCTCGTCGCTGAAGCCGATCGCCAACCAGCTCGTGCTGGGCGGCCCTCCCGAGTGCCCGCAGAACGCGACCTGCGAGCCGGGGCTCGAGAAGGTCTACGGCCTGCACTTCAAGGCGTTCCAATCGACCGACGAGGCGGGGCCGATCTCGGTGGAGGCACTCAAGACCAACCGAGTCCAGGTGTGCGAGTTCTTCTCGAGCGATGGCAACATCGTGCACAATCACTTCGTGCAGCTGGTCGACAACAAGCACCTGCAGGCAGCGGACTACTTGATCCCAGTGATCCGCAAGTCGGTCGACACGCCAAAGGTCGCCGCAGCGCTGAATGCGCTCTCGGCGAAGTTGACGACGGTTGCGCTATCGAACATGAACATCAAGGTCAATCTCCAGCACGAGAGCCCGGCCACCGTGGCGCACAATTGGCTCGTCGGCAAGGGCCTGATCTAGGGCGGCGGACGACTTCGCGCGATGCATCGGCGCTGCGCCGGCCGCGGTTCAGGTGTGCAGCTTCGACGCCTGCCCAAGGGACCGGCGCAGCGCGGCATGCAGGTCGTCGGGGGTGAGCACCCCGATGACATGAGAGTTGTCGGTGATCGCCGTGAAGCCATCGTCGTTGCGCAGCATTGCCGCGAGTGCCTCCTCGAGGCTCGCACCGAGTGAGACCGTTGCGCCGAAGGGCCGCATGGCTGCGGCCACCTCGCGCGTCTCACTGTCGAGGGACTCCTCGCGACGCTCCACCCAGCCCACGAGCTCGCCGTCTTTGCCGGTAACGACGCCGAAGCGGAAGCCGAGGTCGAAGAGCTCGGCATTGACGCGCGAAAGCTCGTCGTCGGGGGAAAACCGCGGCGCCTCGGTGAGGTGATCGAGCGCCACCTTGGTGACCCCGAGGCGGTGCAAGCCGCGTTCCGCGCCGACGAACTCGGTGACGAAGTCCGAGGCGGGCCGGCCGAGCACCTCTGCGGGCGTGCCGTACTGTTCGAGGAGGCCGCCGGGCGCGAGGATCGCGATGCGCGTGCCGAGGGCGACGGCCTCTTCGATGTCGTGGGTGACGAAGACCACGGTCTTTCGCAGCTGACGCTGGAGCGCGCCGAACTCTTCTTGTAGGCGCTTTCTCGTGATCGGGTCGACGGCGCCGAAGGGCTCGTCCATCAACAGCACGGGTGGGTCGCCGCCGAGCGCGCGGGCGACGCCCACGCGCTGGCGCTCTCCTCCCGACAGCTCGTGGGGGAAGCGACGGGCATAGCGCGAGGGGTCGAGCCCGACGAGCTCCAGCAGCTCGTTCACGCGTGCGGACACCTTTTGCTTTGGCCAGCCCAACAAGCGTGGCACGGTCGCCACGTTGGTGCCGACCCGCTGGTGGGGGAAGAGGCCGCCTTGTTGCATCACATAACCGATCGAGCGGCGCAGCTCGGTCGCGTCGATGGCAAGAACATTGCGACCATCGATCGAGATGTCGCCCGAGCTCGGCTCGATGAGCCGGTTGATCATCTTGAGCGTGGTGGTCTTGCCGCTCCCTGACGGCCCGATCAGCACGCAGAGCTCACCGTCTTCAATCTCCAAGGAGAGATCGGACACGGCGGGCGGCTGGTGGCCGTAGCGTTTGGAGACCGAACGCAAGCTGATCATGTCGACAAGGACGCTAGCGAGTTGATGTTCCACGAGAACAACCCGTTCATCTCCTGGTCATATCTGCAGGACAATCGCGGCGTCTTTCTCTCCCAGCTCGCGACGCAGGCCGAGCTGAGCGCAATCGCCATCGGCATCGGGATCGCGATCGCCCTGCCGCTTGCGGTCGGGGTGCGCAAGCGACGCTCGGCGCGCGCCGCCCTGCTCGGGGTCTCCGAGCTCTTCTACACGATTCCCTCGCTGGCCCTGTTCGCCATCGTGCAGCCCATCATCGGCTATTTCTCGCTGGCGGCGGCCGAGGTCGCGCTGGTCAGCTACACGATGCTCGTGCTCGTCCGCAACGTGCTGGCCGGCCTGGACGGCGTGCCACCTGAGTTGCGCGAGGCGGCGCGCGCCACCGGCTATCGCCCGTTCGGCTCGCTGGTGCGGATCGAGCTCCCTCTCGCCCTCCCGGCGATCTTCGCCGGATTGCGGGTTGCGAGCGTGACGGCGATCGGCCTGGTGACCGTGACCACCTTCATCGGCATGAACGTGCTCGGCCAGTCGATCCAGATGGGCTTCCAAACGGGCTTCTACACCCAGATCACGGTGCCCCTGATCTTGTCGGTGCTCCTCGCCGGACTCGCCGATCTGGCCTTCGTGCTGCTCGAGAAGCTGACGGTGCGCTGGCGGGGCCCGGCGCGGGTGGCGGGGTAGCGATGGGATTTTGGTCGGCGCTCTGGGCGTTCTTCACGACCGCGGCGAACTGGAGCGGCCCGGACGGCATGTGGGCGCGCCTGCTCGTCCAGGTCGAGCTGTCCGCCGTCGTCGTGGCGGTGGCTGCAGTGGTGGGCATCGGTGTCGGCTTTGCGCTCGGGCACTTCGGGCGCGGCGGCGTGGTGGCGCTCAACGCGTCGAATGCGGCGCGCGCCATCCCGTCGCTCGCGCTGTTGACCCTTTTTGCGATCTGGCCGGTGGTGGGGCTGCGCAGCGGCGGGGAAGCGGCCGCGTTCTTGACGCTCGTCGCACTCGCGCTGCCGCCGATTGTGACGAACGCCTATGTGGGTATGCGCGAGGTCGATCCGGACGTGCGGGAAGCGGCACGGGCGTCTGGGATGACGCGCTGGCAGCGCCTGTGGCGGGCCGAGGTTCCCCTCGCCCTGCCGCTCGCGGTGGCGGGGCTGAGAACGGCCGCGGTGGAGGTGGTGGCAACATCAACGCTCGCGGCCTACGTGACGGTGAACGACCTTGGCGAGTACATCTTCGCCGGCCTCAGCACCCAGAACAGCGTCGAGACGGTCGCGGGGGCGATCCTGGTGGCCCTGTTGTCCTTGGGGGCGGACCTCGCGCTGGTCGGCATCTCGCGGCTCGTGATCCCCGAGCCGCTACGCAACCAGGGACTTTCCCGGTCTGGAAAGTCCACCCCGGGCGCATTGGTAGGGTCAATTGGGTGAGCATCGTCCAAGGCGTCGTCGTCGTCGGGGACCGGCGCGGCCGGCTGCTTGGTTATCCCACGGCGAACGTGGAGACGACGACCGAGCTCCCCGAGGACGGCGTCTACGCCGGCCGCCTGGAGCGGGCCGATGGGACGATCCTGCTGGCGGCGGTCTCGATCGGGCGCCGCCCGACCTATTACGCCGAGGGCGTGCGCCTCCTCGAGGCCTATGTGCTGGATTTCTCCGGCGACCTGTATGGGGAGCGTGTTCGGGTCGAGGTGGGGCCGCTCGTGCGCCCCCAGCTGCGCTTTGACTCGAGCGAGGCGCTGATCACCCAGATGGACGACGACATCGCGAAGATCCGTGGCCTGGCGGCCGCCGAGCAGGTGGCCCTCGGCGAGCTCGAGGACGCCCCAGAGCAAGAGGCCACTGGCTAGCGCCTCAGCGGGAGAACGGTCGGTCGCGGCGTCGCGCGCTCTCCTCGTCGAGCACGCGGTGGCGGCGCTCAGCGAGGAGAGGCGACGTGATCACCAAGTCGGCGGTGGCGAGCTCGCAGGCGGTCGGCACGTGCCAGACCACTGCGACGCGCAGCAGTGCTTTCACGTCCGGATCGTGTGGCTGGGGTTCGAGCGGGTCCCAGAAGAACAACAACAGGTCGATACGGCCCTCGGCGATCTGGGCCCCGATCTCGAGGTCGCCACCGAGCGGGCCGCTGCGCAGCCGTTCGACCACCAGGCCGAGCGCCTCGCCTACCATCTGACCGGTGGTGCCGGTGGCGACGAGCTCACAGGTGGCGAGGAAGTCATGATGGGCCCGGCACCAATCGAGGAGGTCCGCCTTTTTATGGTCGTGGGCGACGAGCGCGATCCGCAGCCTGGCGTGCCCGTTGCCTTGATCAGTTGTCACTTGGCTCACAGCCCAACTTCTAGCCGCCCGTGCCCGACGGTGCCCGATGACGTCCCAGGACTGGCGCGGCCCCCTTTGATGGGTGAACGATGGTCACGACGCCCTCGGCGCCCGGGATTGGCCGGGAGCAGCGGGTGCCCGGGAGGATCGGCTATGGCAGCGAGCGCCACCGAGGAGGCCAGTCCAGCGCCGCCGCTCGCCCGGCGGGCCGGCGTCGGCTCGCTCGGGCGGCACCGCCTGGGTCGTACCGGGACGCGATGCTCAAGGCCCCAGGGCCGAAGCGGACGGCGCTCGTGGGTGATCGACCCCGTGCGTCACACGCGGGCGGAGGGGTAAGACGGCTTCCCCCCCGCTCACCGCTGGCGCTCGGTCGCTGCCCCAAGCAGGCGATCAAGACGCGGGGGAGAGGAACGGGCCGGCGGCGGTCGTCGCGCTCGGCGCCTGTGCGGGGGGAACCGAGGCGGTGAGCGCGTTTGTCGCCGCCCTGCCACGCCAGCTCGATGCCGCGGTGCTGGTGGTGCTGCATGATTCCGATGGCGCTCCCGAGGCCCTGCCGCGCCACCTCGAGCGCGTGGCGCGCCTGCCGGTGGCCCAGGCCCGCGAGGGCGAGACGCTGGTCGCCGGTCGCATCTACGTCGCGCCGCCCGACGTCCACCTGCGCTGCGAGACGCGGCGCGTGCACCTGGACGGGGGCCCGCGGGTGAACGGCTTGCGGCCGGCTGCCGACGTGCTCTTCGCCTCGGTCGCCGAGCACTGGGGCGAGCGGGGGATCGGGGTCGTGCTGTCGGGCTCGCTGGACGACGGCACGCTCGGGTTGGCGAGGATTCGGCACGCCGGGGGACGCGTGTTCGCGCAGACGCCCGAGGACGCGGCGTTCCCCAGCATGCCGACGAGCGCGGCCCGCGTCGTGCCTGATGGTGCGGCGGCGCCTGCGGGGCACCTCGCTGATCGTGTGGTCGCGGTGGTCGCCGAACTCGCACAGCTCCAGGTGCAAGGCGCGAGAGCGCGCCACGAGGACAACACAGGAGGAGGAGACTGCATGGTCGACGTGCTCAGCGCCCATGAGGTCCGCGATAGCGGCGCTCTGGCGGCGCTCGGCTGCCCGGAGTGTGGGGCCACGTTGTGGGAGCGCGATGAGGACGGTGTGCTGGGCTATCGCTGCCGGGTGGGCCATACCTTCTCGCCAGAGAGCCTGCTCAGCCGCCAGCTCGAGACGCTGGAGCGAGCGCTTTGGGCCACCGTCGTCGCCCTCGAAGAGCGAGGCGAGCTCTGCGAGCGGCTGCTGGCGCGGCGCCGGGACGGCACGGGCGAGCGCTTCCTCGAGCACTACCGCCACGATGCCGACGCGGTCTTGGCTCAAGCACGCGTGGTGCGCGGCGTGATCGACGAGGTCATCCGGGCCGCGGGCAGCGACTGAGATGGCCTTGAGCGCGCGGAAGCGGTCGCGTTGCGCGCGCTGTTTTCCGGCGCGCGGTTGCGCCAAGGGCGCGGGCGGGTAACGGAGCGGGGATGGACGAAGGCACCGGGGGCGCGCGCAATCCTGAGGGCTCGCGCGCTGGCCGTGGGGGGCCCTCGAGTCGCGGCAGAGCCCCGGGAGCGGGGCGCCCGGCCCGCGCGACCAAGGCGGCGGCGCCTCGTGCCGCAACCGACGAGCCGGTTGGTCCGCTCGAGCGCGCCATCACGTTGATCGGGGGGCCGGCCAGCTGCGCCGCTGCTCGCCAGTTCGTGCGCGCGGTGCTAGGCGAGGGCATCTGGGGCGGCGATCAGGAGGCCGCGGTCCTGCTCACCAGTGAGATCGTCTCGAACGCCGCCCAGCACGCTGGAGGGGCGTGCCATCTCATGGTCCGAGTGGACGACGTCGTATTGCGCATCGAGGCGACCGACCGCAGCCGCATTCGACCGCATCTGTCGATCCCCGAGCCGCTCGATGAGACGGGGCGGGGTCTGCTGTTAGTCGACGTGCTCTCCCATGACTGGGGCACCACCGAGCGCCTCGATGGCGGCAAGGTGGTCTGGTTCGAACTGCACAGCTGATCGCTCGCAGCCCCACGAGGCGCTAGAACAGCGCAATGGCACGCCGCAATCCCGCCGTGACAACGCTCGCCGACGGCGCCGAGATGCCGCTCATCGGCCTCGGGACCTGGAGCCTGACGGGCCAGGCCGGTCGCCGAGCGATTGCCGACGCGCTCGAGATCGGTTACCGGCACATCGACACCGCGACCGCGTACGGCAACCAGCGTGAGGTTGGCGCGGCGCTGGTCGACTCGGGGGTTGCCCGCGCCGAGGTGTTCCTCACGACCAAGTGCCCGCCTGAGAACGTCGGGCGCGAGCAGGAAACCTTGGAGGAGAGCCTCGCACAGCTCGGGGTCGATTACGTCGATCTCTGGCTCGTGCACTGGCCGCCGGCCGGTCAATCCCGCCCCGACGTCTGGGCGCACTTCGTCCGCGCCCAACAGGACGGGCTCGTGCGCTCGATCGGGGTGAGCAACTACTCGATCGCCCAGATCGACGAGGTGTCGAACGCGTGCGGCGTCGCGCCGGTGGTCAACCAGATCCCCTGGAGCCCGTCTCGCTACGATGCCGAGCTCGCCGCGGCGCTCAACGAGCGCGGCATCGTGCTCGAGGGGTACAGCCCGCTCAAGCTCACCGACCTCGCCAACCCCGTCCTGCTCGAGATCGCCCGGACGCATGGGGTCACGACGGGGCAGGTCGTGCTGCGTTGGCATCTCGAGCACGGTTTCGTCGCCATCCCGAAGTCCGCGCATCGCGGGCGCCTCGAGGAGAACTTCGCAGTGACGAACTTCTCGTTGAGCGCCGAGGAGACGGCCCGGGTCGACGCCATCGCGCATCAACGCTGAGCCCTACGGCGTCGGGGATTCGTGCGATGCCGCACGACCGGCGCGACGCGAGTGCGAAGACGGGCGCCACCGTAGGGCCTTGCTGCTCGCGGCGCGCGAGGACGCGACCGGCAAGGTCAGGCGAGACAAGTCCCAAGAGTCGACTCGGTGAGCTTTGTTTCGTTCCTCGACGAGATCCACATGACCATCGTGGACGACTTCGCGATCGACGTCGTAGCAAACCACGGCTCCTCGGGCACCTCCAAGGCGACCACGGCCGGGCTCGTCGCGCACCCTCGCTGCACCGTGTACGACGCAGCGAAACCGGCGAGCTGGCTCGACCAGGTGGAGTGCCTCTTCTCCGACCTGTCCCCCAACGTGCTCCGCCGCGGCGGGTTCTCCTCGCGCGAGCACCTCGTCGCGAAGATGACGGCCTTCATCGCCCAGCACCGCGGGCGGCCCGTTCAGCGGGTCGAGGACGCGAAGGCGGCGGCGCGATCGACGTTCGGGGAACTTCAGGGTGGCGGCACTAGCATCGGCATCGAGCAAGGAGGCGGCGATGGGGACCCGGGGGTGGCTCGAATCCTGGCCGGTCTGGCGCCAGCTCAGCGGTGCCGACCCGCTCGGCCGCGGCGTCGCCGCCGAGTCGCCCCGCCAACGCGCGATCCGGCCGCGCACCGCCGACGCCGATCGGGTCGTGCACAGCGTGTGCCCGTACTGTGCAGTGGGCTGTGCCCAGAACGTCTATGTCAAAGACGGCGAGGTCATTCAGATCGAGGGCAACCCGGACAGCCCGATCTCGCGCGGGCGGCTGTGCCCGAAGGGCTCGGCGAGCAAGCAGCTCGTGACCGGGCCACAGCGCGAGCAGAAGGTCCGCTACCGCGCGCCCTATTCGAGTGAGTGGACCGATCTCGACCTCGACGTGGCGATGGACATGGTCGCCGAGCGGGTGCTCGCGGCGCGCGACAAGGGCTGGCAGAACCACGATGAGCACGGCCGGCCGCTTCGCCGCACGATGGGCATCGCCAGTCTCGGGGGGGCGACGCTCGATAACGAAGAGAACTACCTCATCAAGAAGCTCTTTACCGCCCTCGGTGCGATCCAGATCGAGAACCAGGCCCGGATATGACACTCGGCCACCGTCCCCGGTCTGGGGACCTCGTTCGGTCGCGGCGGTGCCACGAACTTCCAGCAGGATCTCGCCAACTCCGACTGCATTGTGATCATGGGCTCGAACATGGCCGAGGCGCACCCGGTCGGCTTCCAGTGGGTGATGGAGGCCAAGGAAAAGGGCGCGACGGTGATCCATGTCGACCCGCGCTTCACGCGCACGAGCGCACTGTGTGACCTGCACGTGCCGCTGCGCGCGGGCAGCGACATCTGTTTCCTTGGTGGGGTCGTCAACTACATCTTCGAGCACGACCTCGTCTTTCGCGACTACGTCGCGCCGTATACGAACGCCTCGTTCATCGTCAACGAGGACTTCACGGACACCGAGGACCTCGACGGGCTGTTCAGTGGCTGGGACGAGCGTCGCACCGGCTACGACCGCTCGAGCTGGCAGTACGAGCACGAGGGGGAGGGTGGGACGCTCGCCGAGCCAAGCACGCGCGAGCACGCGACCGGGCATTCCTGTGGCGCTTCGGGCCCTCGCCTCGAAGGGGGGAGCGGACCCATCCGCCGAGACCCCACCTTGGAGCATCCGCGCTGTGTCTACCAGCTCTTAAAGCGCCACTTTGCTCGCTATCGTCCCGAGATGGTGGCCGAGGTGTGCGGCACCCCGGTCGAGCAGTTCTTGAAGGTGTGCGCCGCCTGGACGTCGGCATCAGGCCGAGAGCGCACGGCCGCGGTCGTCTACGCCGTGGGCTGGACCCAGCACACTTCGGGGGCGCAGCTCATCCGCACCGCAGCGATCATCCAGCTCTTGCTCGGCAACATCGGCCGGCCAGGCGGCGGGATCATGGCCATGCGCGGCCACGCGTCCATTCAGGGATCAACCGACATTCCGACCCTGTTCAACCTCCTGCCCGGCTACCTGCCGATGCCGACGGCCGAGACGGGCAGCGATCTTGCGACCTACCTCGCGGCGGTGAAGGCGGACCGGCAGAAGGGCTTTTGGCGCCTCGCGGATGCCTACATGGTCTCGCTGCTGAAGGAGTACTTCGGGGAACGAGCCAGCGCCGAGAACGACTTCGGCTTCGACTGGCTCCCGCGCACGAGCGGCGATCACGGCACGTATCGCAGCGTGATGGACATGGTGGACGGCAAGGTCTCTGGCTATTTCCTGCTCGGACAGAACCCTGCGGTCGGCTCGGCGCATGGGCGTCTGCAGCGTCTCGGACTCGCCAATTTGGACTGGCTCGTCGTGCGCGACCTCACGATGATCGAGAGCGCCACCTTCTTTGGCGACGCGCCCGAGATCGCGACCGGCGAGATCGTTCCCAGCCGGTGCAAGACGGAGGTCTTCTTCTTCCCGGCGGCCGCGCACACCGAAAAGGAGGGGAGCTTCACCCAGACCCAGCGGATGCTGCAGTGGCGGGACAAGGCGGTCGCGCCGAAGGGCGACCAGCGCAGCGAGCTGTGGTTCTTCTACCACCTCGGCCGCAAGATCAAAGCGCTCGTTGCCGACTCGGGCGACGAGCGGGACGAGCCGCTGCGCGCGCTGTGGTGGGACTACGCCGTCGTCGGCGACGAACCCCAGGCCGAAGACGTCCTGCGACGGATCAACGGCTACGACGAGCGAAGCGGTCGGCTGCTCGATGGCTACGTCGAGCTGAAGGCGGACGGGACCACCTCGTGCGGCTGTTGGATCTACAGCGGCGTCTTCGCCGGCGGGATCAACCAGGCGGCGCGGCGCACTCCGGGCTCGGCGAAGGATCCCTACGCGCTCGCGTGGGGCTGGGTGTGGCCGGCGAACCGCCGAATCTTGTACAACCGCGCGGCTGCAGACCCCGACGGGCGCCCGTGGAGCCAGGCGAAGGCGTGCGTGTGGTGGGACGAGGAGCGCGGGGAATGGATCGGCCACGACGTCCCTGACTTTGAGAAGTCCAAGGCACCGAGCTATGTCGCCCCCCCGGACGCGGTCGGCCCCGACGCGCTGAGCGGCGACGACCCCTTCATCATGCAGGCCGACGGCAAGGGATGGCTGATGGCCCCGAACGGCCTCGAGGACGGGCCGTTTCCCACGCACTATGAGCCACACGAGTCGCCAGTGGCGAACGCGCTCTATGCCCAGCAGGCCAACCCGACACGGCGGGTCTACCCGCGCCCGGACAACCCCTCCAATCCGGCACCGTCTGAAGGCCACCGCGAGGTGTTCCCCTTCGTCCTCACCACGGCCCGCCTCACCGAGCACCACACGGCCGGGGCGATGAGCCGCACCCTGCCGTACCTTTCCGAACTGCAGCCCGCGCTCTGCGTCGAGGTGTCGCCCGAGCTGGCACGCCTTCGAGACCTTGAGCATCTCGGTTGGGCGCACGTGATCACGAGCCGGGCCGCAATCGAGGCGCGCGTGGTCGTGACCGACCGGATGGCTCCTCTCGTCGTCCAACGCGAGGTGGTGCACCAGGTCTGGATGCCCTATCACTTCGGCGCCCGCGGGCTCGTCACCGGGGACGCCGTGAATGACCTGTTCGGCGTCGCCTTGGACCCCAACGTCTTCATCCAAGAGACCAAGGCGGCAACCTGTGACATCCGTCCGGGACGGCGCCCGAGGGGTCCTCAGCTGTCCGAGCTGCTCGCTCGCTACCGCGCCCGGGCCGGCATCTCGAGCGAGACGGGCACGGCACGGGACGCGACACCGCCGGGAGGCGGGCGCGACGGGGAGCAGGAGGCCTGATGCGGCTCGCGGCGAACAGCTTGTCGGGTCCCGTCGAGGACGTCGCGGGCCAGGCGGGCCATCGCGAGCATCCACCGCGCATGGGCTTTTTCACTGACACCTCGGTTTGCATCGGCTGCAAGGCGTGCGAGGTGGCGTGCAAGGAGTGGAACGAGGTTCCCGAGGACGGGTTGAACCTGCTCGGGATGTCCATGGACAACACGGGCTCGCTCGGCGCGAGCAGCTGGCGCCACGTCGCCTTCATCGAACAGCCGCGCCGACTCGCGCGTCATGACGCCGGCATCGCCGGGCTCCCGGTCGGCCCGAGCGGCACCGAGGCGACGGCGGGGATCGTCGAATCGGCGCTGCGCCGGGCACCACGGGGCGGGGGCGAGCTCGGAACGAGTCCGTACGAGCCGGGTCACGTGCCCGCCGTGCCGCTCGCCGATGGCCCCGAGCGGACGGACTTCCGCTGGCTCATGATGTCGGACGTCTGCAAGCACTGCACGCATGCAGCGTGCCTCGATGTCTGTCCGACCGGGGCGCTCGTGCGGACCGAGTTCGGCACCGTGGTCGTCCAACAGGACATCTGCAACGGCTGTGGCTACTGCGTCTCGGCGTGTCCCTTCGGGGTCATCGACCGGCGACCGGGGGATGGGCGGGCGCACAAGTGCACGCTTTGCTACGACCGCCTGCGGGGCGGTCTCGAGCCGGCGTGCGCCAAGGCGTGTCCGACCAGCTCGATCCAATACGGCGAGCTCGACGCGCTCCACGAGCGGGCGCGGGGGCGCCTCGAGGCGTTGCGGGCGAGCGGGGTCGCCGAGGCGCGCCTTTACGGCGAGGACGCCACCGACGGTGTCGGCGGCTGCGGGGCGTTCTTCTTGCTGCTCGATGAGCCAGCCGTCTATGGCTTGCCGAGCACGCCGGTCGTGGCGAGTCGTGACCTGCCGGCGATGTGGAAGGCCGCGGGGGTTGCCGCGCTCGGGCTGCTCGCCGCCGCCCTCTCGGCGTTCATGGAGCCACGCGAGCGATGAGTACGACCAACGGGCGGGACGCGAGGGCCGAGCGTGGACCGGCGGGCGCCTCAGCGCGCGAGCGCCGCGGCGCACCACAGGACGGCTCGGCGGAAATGGCGATGGTGGCGCGGGCGCGCCCTGCGAGCTACTACGGCCGGGCGGTGCTGAAGCCTCCGGTGTGGGGGGAGGACATCGCGTATTACTTCTTCCTCGGCGGCCTGTCGGCCGGTGCCAGCCTGCTTGCGGTCGGCGCGGACCAGACCGGCCGGTCGGCGCTGCGCCGCGGTGGCCGTCTCGGAGCGCTCGGCTCCCTCGGACTCGGCATGTTCTTCCTCGTCAAGGACCTCGGCCGCCCCGAGCGCTTCCACCACATGCTGCGGGTCGCCAAGCTGACCTCACCGATGAGCGTGGGCACCTGGATCCTCAGCGCGTACGGCGCGGCGTGCGGGATGGCGGCCGCCGCCGAGGTATGGCCAAAGCGCCTCGCCCCGCGCCCCGCAGGACGCCTGCTCGCCGCGACCGGCCGACCGGCCGGACTCGCGGCCGGCTTGCTCGCGCCCGTGGTCGCCGCGTACACGGCGGTCCTCCTCGCGGATACCGCCGTGCCGGCATGGAACGCAGCCCGGCGCGAGCTGCCATTCGTTTTCACTGCGTCGGCGGCAGCGAGCGCCGGCGGCCTCGGGATGATCGTCGCCCCACCGTCCGAGGCCGCACCGGCTCGGCGCCTCGCGCAATATGGCGCGATCGTCGAGCTCGCTGCGTCGCGCCGGCTCGAGGCGAGGCGCGAGGTTGCCCTCGAGCCCTACCTCTTTGGGAATGCGGGCCGACTGCTCAACCGGGCGAGCGCGCTCACCGCCGCCGGCGTGCTCGGCTCGATGCTGGCCGGGCGGCGGAGCCGCGTCGCCGCCGTCGCCTCGGGTGCGGCGCTGTTGGCCGGGGGGATGTACGAGCGACTCGGGATCTTGCGCGCCGGCGTCGCCTCGACAACCGATCCTCGCTACGTCAACGGTGGTTGACCGCCGGCTTGCGGCGTTGGGTCGGCGCGCGACAGCGTTGCCCGATGGGCTTCCCAAGACCGCGGATGCACCCGCTAAGATGAGCCGCCGAAGCGCCTCTAGCTCAATTTGGCAGAGCAACGGACTCTTAATCCGCAGGTTCTGGGTTCGAGTCCCAGGGGGCGCACCACCGATGAGCCGGCGGCCACCGGCCGATCGCCGGTGATCTTGCTCGTGGGGTCTGGGCGTGGGTTGCGACTCATCGGGACGGCGATGAAGCCCGTGAAGTGTCGCCGGTGGACCTGGCGTACGCGAGGGTCGGGCTGCGCGGCCATGTCGTGAGCACCGTGACCGAGCGGCGTGCCGAGTTCACCAACGCGCCCGAGTCGGTTGCCGCGGCCCGTGCCTTTGTCCGCGACTGCCTTCCCGATGTCGACGCCGCGTTGCGCTCGATCGCGACGCTGCTGACGAGCGAGCTCGCAACGAATGCGGTCCGCCACACCGTGACCACCTACACCGTCGCCGTGGAGGCGGACGACGACGAGGTGCGCATAGGAGTCGGTGACGCGAGCGCGGTCCAGCCGGTGCCCCGCTCGGCGGGCCTCGATGAGTACGACGGGCAGGGCCTCAAGATCGTCGACGCCCTGGCGGATCGCTGGGGGATCGATCCGGGCCTGTCGGGCGGCAAGCAGGTCTGGGTGGTTCTCTACCGCCATGTCGAGCGCCCGGGATGGACCTAGCGCCGAGGTGGCGTCGTCTTGGTGACCACGCCTCGACCGCGTGCGAGCAACTTTCCAAGGACGCGCGAAGGAGCCCTGGTCAGGGCCCCTTCAACACCGGTCAGTGCCGGCCGATCTTGCACCTCGCGCGCGGGCTCGGGGTGACCGAGGGGACTTGAACCCCCGACCTCCAGGGCCACAACCTGGCGCTCTAACCAACTGAGCTACGGCCACCGCGCACGGTCCGGCCGCAGCCGTCCCGGGTCCCCAAAGCATCCCACAACCGAGTCGCCCCCGTGAGCAGGCCAAGCATCCCGGCCCATGTCCGCTCAGCCGTCGCGGACCACACAGAACTCGTTGCCGTCCGGGTCCGCCATGATCTGCCACCAGCCGCCCTCGGCACCGGTCTTCGGCCCGTCGATGCAGCGCGCGCCGAGGCCGCTCAGGCGGTCGATCATCGCCTGGGGGTCGTCGACCAACAGATCGAGGTGGACACGGTTCTTGCGCACCTTGGGCTCGGGCACCTTTTGGAAGTAGACGACCGGGAGCGTCGGGTCGGGCGGGACCAGATCGAGATAGACCCCGTCCGAGTCGAGATCGCCCACTTCATAGCCGAGGGCCGCCGCCCAGAACGGTGCCAGGCGGTCGGGGTCGGCGCAGTCAATGCCGATCTCGATTCGTGGTCGGGGGGTCATGGGCTCACACTAGACAGGAGTCGTGCTCGGGCCTCCGTGAACCGCCGACCATTCGCACCATGACGGCGACACGGTCGGGCTCTTGTCAGTCCATGGCGCGCTGGCGGTCTCACGCCGATCTTGCCTGAAGCGGCGGCTCGCCGCCGCCTGAGGACTCGCTCACCCACAACTTCGCAGGGCTGATGGCCTCGTAACGCGCGGTGCGGGCCCGCAGGCTGGCGGCGACCTCGAGCTCGAACCGCTCGGCGCGGCGCACGGCCTCGTGCAGCTCGGCCTCCGAGGTGAGCAGCCGGACCAGGCTGCGCGGCTCGGCGATCACCGCCGGGCGCTGCCGGCGGTGGCGGTGCAGGGCCACTGCCGACAAACAGGCAGCGAGAACAAACACCGCTGCGGGGATCACGATGGCAAGGATCGCTCTCATCAGCGGACCTCCTGCGTGATCTGTGTCAGATCCTTGATCACGCTACGGCGAGAGCCGGGGCGGGGATATCGCACAAGGTCCCCGCACGGCAAGCCGAATGTCACTCGAGGTGCCCACCGCTCGTTGGGGCGCGGGTGCAACGAAGTCCTGGGCGCTGGTGCAGACCCCGTGGCCGAGGATGCGGTCC
Source organism: Actinomycetes bacterium (assembly GCA_021809805.1). Taxonomy (GTDB): domain Bacteria; phylum Actinomycetota; class Acidimicrobiia; order Acidimicrobiales; family Bog-793; genus JAKABX01. The sequence goes on along the minus strand of JAJZKA010000057.1, from coordinate 2,801 downwards.
ATGGGGGAGTGCGCCCCTCGGCATCGGTGGTGTCTGATACCGGCGTCGGGGGAGCCTGCGCCGAAAGCGCGTCCAATGACCGCCGAGGCGCAAGGTGTTGCTCGGCGTCGCCGGCGGGGCGATCTGCATTCGGAGCCATGTGCTTGCGCCTCGGCCCAAGGTCGTGGCCAATGCGCGAGCGCGGTGGCGCAGCTTTGGTCGCAAAGAGCGGGCAGCTCTCCAATGCGCGCAATGGACCCGACGGCGCTAGTCGACCCGTTCGAGGTGGACGCACATGCTGGAGAAGCTGAGCAGCAAGGGCAGGGGAAGGCCGAGCTCTCGAAGCGTCGTTCCCAAGTGGAGCGTTCCCGTCTCGCGGTCGCGATAGGAGGCGGTGGGATCGACACCCTTCAGCCGGACCCAGCCCGAATGGGTGCCGTAGTGCCGGGCGCCCGACCAGGCGAACACGACGATCGCGCGTTCGTCTCGCGCGATGTACTGGAGCGCCGCGATGTCGTCCCGAGAAAGCTCGAGAAGCCGGAACAGCTTGCCGTACTGGACGACTGGCCGGAACTCTTTGTAGCGTTCGATGAGATCCCGGGCCTGCGCGCGCTGTGTCGGGGTCCATTCGCTGAGGTTGCCGCCGATGCCGAGCGAGCCCGCCATCGCGACGTGGAAGCGATAAGTGAGCGGCAATTCGCGGCGGGTGAGCGGATTCGGGCTGTCGGTGACCCAGGCCATCATCGCGAGGGGTGCGTGGGCATAGCTGAAGCCCTCTTGTATGGGGATGCGATCGAAGGCGTCGGTGTTGTCCGATGTCCAGATCTGTCTCGTGCGCGACAAGATGGCGAGGTCGGCCCGCCCCCCGCCGCCCGAGCAGGACTCGAAGTCGACCGCGGGATGGGCCTCATGGAGACGATCGAGGATGCGGTAGAGATTCTCGGTGTAGGCGATCCAGGCCCGCTCGGGATTCGCGCTCTTGCGTTGTGGCCAGCCCGGCTCGGAGAAGTGGCGGTTCATGTCCCACTTCACGAAGTCGATGTCGTAGGACGACAAGAGGTCGTCGACGGTCGACAAGACCCATTCGGCGACGTCATCGCGCGCGAGGTTGAGCACGAGCTGGTTGCGCTTCTCAGTCCTCGTCCGGTTCTCAAAGTGCAAGACCCAGTCAGGGTGCGCGCGGTACAGGTCGGAGTCGGGGTTGACCATCTCGGGCTCGATCCAGATGCCAAAGCCCATGCCGAGCTGCTTCACGTGCTCGATCAACGGGGCGAGGCCCCGTGGGAACTTCTCGACGTCGACGTGCCAATCACCGAGTCCCGCCCGGTCGTCTTTGCGGCCCATGAACCAGCCGTCATCGACGACGAAGAGCTCGACGCCCATCTGCGCGGCAAGGTCGGCGAGCTGTCGTTGGTTCTCTTCGTCGACACCGAAGGCGGTCGCCTCCCAGGAGTTGTAGAGCACCGGCCGCAGCTTTGGTAGTGGCGCGCCAGCATCGTGATGCTGGGGCTTGGCAGAAAAGGAGGGGCTCTGCGGGCTGCGGCCGGGGTGGGCGAGCACGTGGCGAAGCTCGTAGTCGTGCCAGGTTCGGCTCATCTCGCCGAAGCCACCCTCGCAGTACAGGCCGGCAAACACAGGAAGCGCGAGCTCGCTGCCCGGCGTGAGCACGATCGCAGCGTCGAAGTCGTTCCAGCCGCCGGTGACATGCACCTGACCGCCGGCGGTGCGCTCACCGGTGATCTTCCACGCGCCGCTCCAGGCGAGCTGGCCGCTCCAGACCTCGCCGTGGTCCTCGGTGGCACAGCCATCCGCGTCAAGCGCGAAGAACGGCTGGTACTGGTGGCTCGTCGTTCCGCGACGGCTCTCAAGGACGTGCTTGTCGCTTCCAAGGATTCGGCGCTCGAGCTGGGTCTCGCTGCCCCAGCCGCCGTGGAGGAAGCTGAGTCGCCAACCGGTCCGCTCGGGGAGCCACCAGTTGGCCGAGTAGGCCCGGCGCACCACGATCTCGCGACCGTGCTCTGGGACGACGAGGCGAGCCCAGCGCTCGAGGACGTCGGAGTCGTCAAAGATCCGGTAGAAAAGCTCGACGCGCAGCGGATAGGCGCGGTCTTGCAGGCCGAGCACGAGGGTGATGGCATCGCCGTCGCGGGTCGTCTCCTGGTCAGCGAGGTGCCATTCGATTCCCCTCGTCCCGTCGGCGAAGTCCACCTTGATCGTCGGCTCGTCGTAGCGGCGTCCGCCCCAGCCGACGCATTCCAGGCGGTCTTCTTCGGCCCACGCGACGTGCTCTACGTTCTGGCGCAACGGCGATGCGGCGGCGATCGCTGAGGCGGTCTCGTGGCCAATTGGGCGCCCCCAATGCAGGTGGCGCGGGAGGCCCGACTCGCGACTCGACGTGATCGCGTAGCTCGAACCGGGCATCTCGAGGAGCCAGGTGCGCTGCCCCTCGGGCTGGGTGATGGTGCTCATGGTGCCCCCCGTTATCTCGCGGACCGCGCAAACAGTGCCCTAGGTAGCCTCCACCGGCAAGGTGTGAGCTCACCGTCTGCGGCGACTTGCTCGTGACGCCGGCACGCGGGACAAGTTCGTGAGCACGGCCGCACGCTGGACGGATTTCGTCGGCACCTGGCCGCTCGTCGCCGTCGCATACTGGTCGGCGCGGATCTCACCGACTCGCCTCGCGAGGTCGCCGCCGCCGGCCAGTCGAGCTGGTCACTCTCGCCCCGGTGGTGAGGCAAACGCGCAGATCAGACCGGCTCGCGGGCAGCGGGGAACCTACAACGTGGCATGCCATCTTGCTCATCAGCCCGCCGAAGTGGTCC
>JAJZKA010000056.1 GCA_021809805.1 Actinomycetes bacterium | reverse complement strand
TGTGAAAACGGGCTGGGCGCGAACCGATATTCACCACCTGCTTCCAGTCGCTCGAGAACGAGTAGAGGTTCATCGTCTGCGGCACGGCGGCCGGCATGCCCGGTTGCTGCGGCAATATCTTTATCTGCCCGATCACCTGCGGACTCGGCGCCGCACTGTTGTTTGACGAGCCAGCCGGTCCCTCGGGCCCCGCGGGACCTTGTGGCCCAGCCGGGCCCGTCGCTCCGGTCGCGCCCGTCGGACCAGCCGGCCCCGGGGCACCCGTCGGGCCGACAGGTCCTTGGACGTTCCATTGCACCGCGGTCTCGTTGCGTCGACAGTCGCTCGGCGCGCCAACCAAGCGCAAGAATCCGGCGCTCGACTTGCACGCCGTGAGGACCTGTGGCGCCGGTGTGGACGCAAAGGCGAGCTCGGCGGCCGCCGTCGTGCCACCGCCGATCACGACGGCACCGATGCCAGCCGCGGTAGCCCAGCGAGGAAAGCGGCGACTTCTTGTAGAGATCATGATGCGATTACCCCCTGTAGTACGGATGGCGTACCGTATCAGGCACACCGCCTGGGCAGCACGGATCACGACGGACCAACACCACGCAAACGCGACTCCGCACGCGCGGTGCGCGCGATGCACGGCCTGCCTTGAGCACGGCGCCGTGGGCCAAGCTCACCGCAGCCAGAAGGCGGCCCCGACGCGAACCCGCAGGTAGGGCGCGTTGGGACCACTGCGGCGCCACGAACAAGCGCCCGAGGGATGAAGGTTACATGAGGCTCGCGACGACCTCCTGGCGACGCCTCGCCAGCGCCTCCGGACGGGGACGGAGACGGGGACATCTTGGCGGCGAATCGCCACGACGACTCCGGCGAACCCGTTGACCACGGACCGAGTCCGTGAGGGCGCTCGAATTCCCTCCCTTGTGACACATACACCGATGTCCCATCTCCTCACTGGGCCGCGACGCGATTGCAGCGTGGCGCGCTCGGATTGCCGCTCGCACCTTTGATTGCCGGGTGTGCCGGGACATCGCAGCGCGCGTCGAGGGCTGTGCCGGTGGTGTCAAGCACCGATGGACGAGTTCGGCGACGGCGAAGATCCCGGCGACCGCCGTTGGAGTGTTGTCGGGCAGGCGCACACGACCGCGCGCGTCGTGTCGACTTCGGGATCCACCTCGGCCCGAGGTTGGTCGAGCGCGCGAACGCGTGGATGACCGCTGGATGCCCGAAGCTCGCGGTGACGCCCTTGGCCCCGTTGTCGTCGCACCCCGGGTTTGGTGATCGAACCGGCCGCCACCTGTCGCGTTGGTCCGCGCGAATGGGCTGCGCCGCCGCGAGGCGCTGTGCCGACCACAAGAGCACGGCACGTTCGTCCTCAGCGACCTTCGTCGGTGCCGCCTCTCATTCGACCGGGTCGGCCCGGGATCGCTCGAGGTTGAGCATCACCCATGGCCGAATGTCCGCGCAGCCGCGCCGGCGCTTCGAAACAAGCGCCATGGCGATGCCGGCGGGCCGGTCCAAGAGCTCAGCTCGCGGCCCGAGGTAAAGGCCTGCATGGCCCATAAGGCCTCCGAGAGGGACCGCCCATTTCCACGTCGTTGTGATGGTCCGAGCGGTGAACGGCGGCGTCCCCGCTCCCCCTCGCCGTGGCTCCTCTCCCATCAGCGGCCGCCTGCGCTGCCGACGAGCGATGCACCACGGATAGCTATCACGACCTTCGCGGCGACCCCGTTGAGCACTTCGCGCTCGTCCCCCGCGCGCAGTACCTGCTTGCTCAGAGCGTGCTTGAGATTCCGCGGTGCCGCAACCAGGCGCGGCGCAGCTCGTCGAGTCCCCAGACCACCAAGGGCACCGGCGCCAAGAGCACAAGCGCGCTCGGGTCCGGAAGCGCGGTCGCGAAGGCCGCGCTGACGGGGGGCAGGGCGACGGCGGCGGCCACGGCGACCTCAAAGCCGATGCCCCACAACAACAGGTGATTGGTGAGCACGCCGATCGCGCGCAACGAGGCTCGCTCGGTGCGCGCCGCGAACGCCGTACCGATCTGGCAGGCGACGATCGTGAGGAAGGTCATCGTCGTCGCCTGCAGGTAGGCATGGTGCAGCGCTGACCCGCTGCCGATCGGATCTCCCGGGCGCCAGCCCGCACGCGCGAGCACAAAGAAGAACCCGCCCATCGCGAGGGCCGCTGAGATCGCCCCGAGGAACACCCACGCCCGCAACAGCATGCCCAGCCGGATGACGCCTTTGTGCCGCGAGCGGGGCGGCTCACGCATGAGGCCCGGCTCGGCGGGCTCGCGGCCAAGGGCGAGCGCCGGCAGCGTCTCGGTGCCGAGATCGATGGCGAGGATCTCGAGCACCGTGAGTGGGAGCGGGATCGTCCCACCCGAGAGCGCGAAGACCAAAAAGGGCACGAGCTCGGGAGTGAGGTGCACGAAGATGTAGAAGATGAACTTGCGGATGTTCGCATAGACGCGACGGCCCTCTTCGACCGCGTTGACGATCGTGGCGAAGTTGTCGTCGGTGAGGATCATCGTGGACGCCTCGCGGGCGACGTCGGTGCCCGAGCGACCCATGGCCACCCCGATATCCGCGCGGTGCAGCGCCGGCGCGTCGTTCACCCCATCACCGGTCATCGCCACGACCTCGCCCTGGGCGCGCAGGCCGTCAGTGATGCGCAGCTTGGCCTCCGGCGAGCTGCGGGCAAAGATGAGCTCGTCGCCCGAGGACAACAACGCGTCGAGCGCGGCCTCGCTCATGTGGTCAAGCTCGTCCCCGCTCACGACCACCTTCGTGCCGATGCCCACGCGCCCTGCGATCTCCGCGGCCGTGAGCGCGTGATCGCCGGTGACCACGATGATGCGGATACCCGCCGCATGGCACCGGGCGACCGCACCGGCCACCTCGGGCCGGGGCGGGTCGAACATCGCGACCAATCCGAGGAAGCACAAATCCCGCTCGGCCTCCTCGCGCGACGCGGCGGGCACCGAGTCGCCGAGCTGCCGGCGCGCAACGGCGAGGACGCGCAGACCGCGCCCCGCGTAGTGCTCCAGGGCGTCATCGATCGCCTGGCGCGCCACATCATCGAGTTCCTGCTCCCGGTGGTCCTTGCCGAGCAGACGACCGCAGCGCTCGAGCACGGCCTCGGGGGCGCCCTTGGTGTGCACGACCCGGGCACCCATCTCGGCGTCGATCGTGCTCATCAATTTGAGTGCCGGGTCGAAGTGGAACATCGCCTGGCGGTGCGCCCGGCGCCCCGCCGCCTCGACCGCCGTGCCGAGGCTGGCGGCGGCGAGCAAGAGTGCCACCTCGGTGGGATCCCCCGTCGCCGTGCCCGGGTCCAAGGGATCGACCTCGGCGGTGTTGCACGCCGCGATCGTCTCGCTCAGCGCCACAAAGCCCGCCGCCTCACTCGGCGCGCCGAGCGGGGTCGTGCTCGTCTCCCGCTCCAGAGCGAGCGCCCCGCTCGGTGTCCACAGATCGGTGACGCGCATGCGGTTCTCCGTCAGCGTGCCCGTCTTGTCGGTGCAGATCACCGTCGTCGAGCCGAGCGTCTCGACGGCGCTCAACCGCTTCACGAGCGCGCCGCGCCGCGCGAGCGCGCGCACGCCGACCGCGAGGGCGAGCGTGATCGTCGGCAACAGGCCCTCGGGCACATTCGCAACCAGGAGGCCGACTGAGAAGACGACCGTGTCGCCCACCGGCAGGCCCGCGACGAGGGTGCCGAGGGCGAGGAAGGCGACCCCGACCGCCACAGCGACCGCTGCGATCATCCACGCGACGAAGCGCACCTGGCGCTCGAGCGGGCTCTCGCTCGGCCCGGTGCGCTGGGAGAGCGCGGCGATCCGGCCGAGCTCGGTCGCCATGCCGGTGGCGAACACCAGCGCCTCGGCCTCGCCGCCGGTGCACACGGTGCCGCTGAAGACGAGGTCGCGCGCCTGCAAGAAGCCGACGTCGGTGTCAACCAGCTCGGCGGAGCGGAACACCGGGAGCGACTCGCCCGTGAGCGCGGCAATGTCGAGCTCGACCGAGCCCTCCAGCAAGCGGGCGTCCGCAGAGATCTGATCGCCCTCGGCGATCAACAAGATGTCGCCAGGAACGAGCGCCGTCACCTCGATGCGCTGGCGGAGCCCGTCGCGGCGCACCGTGGCCTTGGCGGGCAAATAGGCGCGTAGCGCGTCGATCGCCCGTTCGGCCTGTCGTTCCTGCACGAACGCGAAGAGCGCGTTGAGCACGATCACCCCGCCGATGGTCACGGGCAAGACCAGGCCGCCCGTCAACAAAGCGAGGCCCCCCGCTGCCCACAACAACAAGGCGAGCGGGTGGGTGAGCTGGCGGATGACCTCGCGCACCCACGTCCGCTTGGCTTGGACGCGCAGCTCGTTCGGCCCATAGATGAGGAGACGGCGCTGCGCCTCGCGCTCGTTCAAGCCTTCGCGCCGCGCCCGCAGGTCTCTGAGGAGCCGTTCGGAGGGCTGACGGGGATCGATCCGTGGGGCGGAATCGCCGTCGCTCCCCGAGCTCGCTCCGTCGCCCCCTGGTACCAAGGCATCCCTTTGTCCATCGGGCGACGCCACCGATCCCTCACGCCCACTCACGGCACCGACCTCGAACGGATCACTCGCTGATGAGCACGCCCAGGGAGCCGGCGATGCTCGCCGGGCGAGCACCACTGCGTGCCCGGCCACAAGATCGCCCCGGGCCTTCGACGGGCCGCGCAGTCGCGCGCTCGTCCGAGCCCAGGGTCATTTGGCAGCTCGCGCATGCGGCTGGGCCGGGCCCCCTCGGAGCTCCTCGATCGCCTCGTGGCCCAACTCCCTTCCGCTGGTTCATCTCAGCGTCGGCCTTGATCGACGCTCGGTCGAGGGGACTTGGTCAGCTCCTCTCCGGTCCTTCGTCCCCGTCCCGGCGCGTGGTTCAGCGCGCGCTCCCAGAACAAAGCCGGCTGAGCGGCGCCCGCCTCATCTGCGAGAACCCCGACGGGACGCGCCCGGTGCGCGCCGATCCCGGCGAGACGGGGTTTCGTGCAAGCGATGGGGACCAAGACCCCGCCGAGGTCCGCCACCGCCGCGATCGCGATTGGCGCCGCGCAGCGCCGAGGAATTCGCGCGACTGATCCCGGTGCGGTCGAGCCAGCGCCATGACCTGCGACGTGGCGATGCTCACCTCGGTCCGACTTCGCCCGATGGAGCGGTCGGGGGGACCTTCGCGTTGAGCTTCGATCAGGCCGGCACCCGACCGCTCACCAACGCGTGTCGTCGGCGGGGTCGCGGGCGCCGGATGACATGGTCGGAGCGGGTCAGTCCTTCTTCGGCGGCAGGCGCAGCCCGAGCTCGCGCAGTTGTTTGTCGGTGAGCGGCTTGGGCGCCCCGGTCATCGGATCGGCCCCCGACTGGGTCTTCGGGAAGGCGATCACCTCGCGGATGTTCTCCTCCCCGGCGAGGATCGCGATCAACCGGTCCAGTCCGACGGCGAAGCCGCCGTGGGGTGGTGCGCCGTAGCGGAAGGCCCCGAGCAGGAACCCAAAGCGCGACTCGGCCTCCTCCTCGCTGATCCCGAGCGCGGCGAACACCTTGGACTGGATGTCGCTGCGGTGGATACGGATGCTGCCCGAGCCGAGCTCCCAGCCATTCAGCACGAGGTCGTAGGACTGGGCGCGCACCGACAGCGGGTCGGTGTCCATCTTTGCGACGTCCTCGGGGTGCGGCATGGTGAAGGGGTGGTGCGCGGCCTGGGGGCGACCGTCCTCGTCCACCCCGTCAAAAAGCGGGAAGTCGACGACCCAGACCAGGCGCCACGGGCCCTCGTAGACCGGAGGGCGGCCGAGGTCGTTGCGCAGCTGGCCGAGGACCTCACAGGCAAGGCGATGCTCGTCGGCAACCAGCAGCAACAAGTCACCGGCCTTCGCGCCCATCTGCTCAACAAGTGCCGACTTCTCGGACTCGCTCAAGAACTTGGCGACCGGGGACTCGAGCTCGAGGCCACCGTCGGTCTCGATGACGCGCATCCACACCAGGCCCTTCGCGCCAAGTGATTTGGCGCGCTCGGTCAGTTGATCGAGGCGGGCACGCGGCGCACCGCCGCCGCCCTCATCACAGATGCCCTTGATCGTCGGGGCCCGAAAGGCGTTGAAGCCGGTCTCGGCGAACAGGGGGCCGAGGTCGACGAGCTCCATGCCAAAGCGAAGGTCCGGCTTGTCCGAGCCGTAGCGGTCGATCGCCTCGGCCCAGGTGATGCGTGAGGCCGCCTCGGGCCGCTCACCGGTCACCGCCGTGATCGCCTCGGCGACCGCCTCTTCGACGAAGGCCTGGATCTCGACCTCGGTGAGAAAGGATCCCTCGACGTCGAGCTGGGTGAACTCGAACTGGCGATCGGCGCGCAGATCCTCATCGCGAAGGCAGCGGGCGATCTGGTAGTAGCGGTCAAAGCCCCCCACCATCGAGAGCTGCTTGGCGATCTGAGGGCTCTGGGGAAGCACGTAGAAGTTGCCGTGCTGCAGGCGCGACGGGATGGCGAACTCCCGGCTGCCCTCGGGCGTCGGGGTCCACAACAGCGGTGTCTCGATCTCCAAGAAGCCGTCCCGCTCCATCGAGCGCCGCAGCGCCGAGAGCACGGTCGCCCGCAGCCTGAGGTTGCGCTGCATGCGCTCGCTGCGCAGGTCGACGTAGCGGTAGCGGAGACGGACGACCTCGTCGGTGTCGACGCGCGCATCGAGGGAGAACGGTGGCGGCTCGGCCGCCGAGAGGACCTCGACGACACAATCGTGCAGCTCGATCTCCCCCGTTGAAAGGGCAGGGTTCTCGGTGCCCTCGGGGCGGGCGCTCACGGTGCCGGTCACCCGCACCACGTACTCGCTTCGCAGCTGGTGGGCGCCGTCGACGACGCACTGAACGATGCCGCTGAAGTCCCGGACGTCCAAGAAGGCGAGGTGTTCCCCGTGCTCGCGCCGGCGCGCCACCCAACCGCAGATGCTCACCTGCTCGCCGAGCTGCGCGGGGCGCAGCGCGCCGCAGTAGTGGGTGCGCAGTCCTGCTGCCTGTGGCAGCACCCCGGCCGCGAGCGCGGCGTAACCGGCCGTTCCTCCCGGCGCCACGAGCTCAGGCGCCTCGGGCTTGTCGGTGTTGGCCTCGGTCGTCATCACGTCCTCTTCGCAGTCGGTTCGCAGCACTTGGTGCCTGGCCCGGGAGCACCTCGTCGCGCCCGGCGCGACGAGGCTCGCCGAGCGCAATGAGCTGCCAGGCGGTCCTGCGCAGCGTAGTGGCGTCGCCCGGTGCGGGGCTCCCAGGCTGACGCGCCAATAGCGGCTCGGCGGGGACGGCCTCGAGGTGCCTTCGCGAAAGACGTGATCAGCGTCGCGCCCGCAACGCCTCGACGAGCTCAGCGAGCGGCACCTCGGTCTGGTTTCGGTCCTCGCCACGCAGATCCCGCATCATTGCGACTCCTCGGGCCCGCTCGTCGGCGCCCACGATCACCGCGACGCGGGCTCCCGAGCGGTCCGCGAGCTTGAGCTGTGCCTTCATTGATCGCTGATCGAATGCCCGCTCGGCACCGATGCCTGCGGCGCGCAGCTGCTCGGTCAGGTCTCTCGCGGCGCTCCCGTCTGTGACATCGACGACGAAGACGTCGATCCCCCGGCCGAGGTCGGCGAGCGCCCCCTCGGCGTCGGCCGCCAACAGCACGCGCTCGATCCCGCTGCCAAAACCGATGCCGGGGGTGTGCGGGCCACCGAGCTGTTCGACAAGGCCGTTGTAACGGCCGCCGCCGAGCACCACGTTCTGGGCGGCGTCCAGGCTGAGGGCGGCGAACTCGAAGGTGGTGCGGGTGTAGTAGTCAAAGCCCCGCACCAAGAAGTCGTCCTCGCAAAAGCCGACGCCCAGCGCGCCGAGCCCGGTGCGCACGCGGTCATAGTGCGCCCGGCACTCCTTGCACCAAAAGGCCGAAAGGCGGGGTGCCTGTGCGGTGACCGCCTTGCAGGCCGCGTTCTTGCAATCGAGCACCCGCAAGGGGTTGTGCTTCCAGCGTTGGCGGTGCCCGTCACAAAGGCGCGCCTCGTTCGTGGCGAGGTATCCGATCAGCGCCTCACGGTAGGCGGGCATGCAGGCGCCATCGCCCATCGAGTTGATCTTGAGCGCGACGTTGCCCAGGCCGACCGCCCCGAGATAGCGCGCCCCGAGCGCGATCACCTCGACGTCCAAGTCGGCGTCCTCGCTGCCGAGCGCCTCCACGCCGAGCTGGTGGTGCTGGCGGTAGCGGCCGGCCTGGGGGCGCTCGTAGCGGAAGGCGGGTGTCACGTACCACGTCTTCCACGGCAGCACCGGCCGGTGCTGGACAAAGGCACGCACGACCGAGGCGGTGCCCTCCGGGCGAAGCGCGAGCGGCCGGCCGCCCTTGTCGGCGAACTCATACATCTCGTCCTTCGCAATGTCGGACTCCTCGCCCGCGCTGCGGCGAAAGACCGCCGGGTCCTCAAAGAGCGGCGAGACCACGAGTCCGTAGCCGGCGCGGCGCGCGAGCGTCCCGAATCGCTCGATGAGCGCGGCAAAACGCGCAGATTCGGGGGGCAGGACATCCCGGGTGCCCGTCGGCGCCTGGAAGGCCTCTACGCGCTCCCCGGGGCTTTGCTCGCTCACCGCCTCTGGTGGCGAGCGCCGTCGTGGTGCTTGCCAGGCAACAGCCGGTAGGCGTCATAGACACCCTCGAGATGGCGCAGCGAGCTCAGCACCGACTCAAGGTGCGCGGCATCGGCGAGCTCGCACTCAAATCGCATGCGGGCCACCCTATCCGCCGTCGCCTGGGACGACGAAGAGACGATGCCGACGTGGTGCTCGGCGAGCACGCGGGCAACATCGGCGAGCAGCTGACTGCGGTCGATCGCTTTCACCTCGACCCCGGCGACAAAGACGCCGCCGCCGCTTTGTTCGTCCCACTCCACCTCGATCAGGCGCTCGCGCTCCTCCCCCGACAGCGTGAGTGCGTTGACACAGTCCTGGCGATGCACCGAGACACCCCGGCCCCGGGTGATGAAACCGATGATCGGATCGCCCGGCACCGGCGTGCAACAGCGCGACAGCCGCACCATCACGTCATCGAGGCCCTCCACGTACACGCCGGCCTCGCCGGGCTTTCGTGTGGTGGGGCGCCTCGTCGGCAGCGCCGTGGTCGGCAGCTGGACCTCGCCGCTCGTAAGCGTCCGGCGGATCCGCTGGACCACGCTGCCGGGTGAGCAGTGCCCCTCGCCGATCGCCGCGTGTAGCGCCTCGAGGTCCGAGAAGCCGAGCGCGCTGGCGACGTCGATGAGCGCCTGGGAGCTGGCGAGCTTTTGCACCGGAAGGCCTTCCCGGCGCATCTCGCGCGTGAGCTCCTCGCGACCCGATTCGATCGCGTCCTCGCGGCGCTCGCGGGAGAACCACTGGCGGATCTTGTTGCGGGCCCGCGGGGTGACGACGATCTTCAGCCAGTCCCGCGAAGGGCCCGCCGAAGGCACCTTGGAGGTGAAGATCTCGACCGTGTCACCGGACTGCAACTTGGCCTCGAGGGAGACGAGGCGTCCGTTCACCCGCGCGCCGACACAGCGGTGGCCGACCTCGGTGTGGATCGCGTAGGCGAAATCGACTGGTGTCGAGTGCGTCGGCAACGTGACGATCTCGCCCTTTGGGGTAAAGACGTAGACCTCGTCTTGTTCGAGGTCGAGCTTCAACGTCTCGAGGAACTCGATCGGGTCCGGCGTCTCCCGCTCAAAGTCGACCATGCGCTGGATCCAGGCGATGTCCTCAGCGGTGCGCGCCGCACCGCCCCGGCGGCCCTGGGCCTGGTCCTCTTTGTAGCCCCAGTGCGCGGCGATGCCGTACTCGGCGCGCCGATGCATCTCTTGAGTCCGGATCTGGATCTCGAGTGGCTTGCCCTGGGGCCCGACGACCGTGGTGTGGAGCGACTGGTAGAGGTTGAACTTCGGGGAGTTGATGTAGTCCTTGAAACGGCCCTGGACGGGTGGCCAGAGCGCGTGCACCGAGCCGAGCGCCGCCCAGCAGTCCTTCTCCGCCTCGACGATGATGCGGATGCCAACGAGGTCGTAGATCTCGTCGAACTCCTTGCCGCGCACCACCATCTTCTCGTAGATGCTCCAGAAGTGCTTCGGCCGGCCGGTGACCGCGGCATCGATCCCGAGGGCCGCCAGGCGGCCCCGCAGCACCTCGATCACCTGGGTGAGCTCGGTCTCGCGCCGCGGGGCTCGCGTCGCCACCATCTGCGCGATCTCCGCATACCACTTGGGATGCAGCGCCTGGAAGGCCAGGTCCTCGAGCTGCCACTTGACGTCTTGGATGCCGAGACGGTGGGCGAGGGGCGCGTAGATATCGAGGGTCTGCTGGGCGATGCGGTGCTGTTTCCACTCTGGCATCACCGACAGCGTGCGCATGTTGTGCAAGCGGTCGGCGAGCTTGATCACGAGCACCCGCCAGTCGCGAGCCATCGCTACGAGCATCTTGCGCACCGTGGCGGCCTGCTGGGCCTCCTTGGAGGAAAAGCGCAGGCGGTCGAGCTTGGTGACACCGTCGACGATCCCGGCGATCTCGGTGCCGAAGCGCTCCTCGATCTCCTCGAGCGGGATCTCGGTATCCTCCACCACGTCATGCAAGAGCGCGGCGGCGATGCTCGTGGCATCGAGGCCGAGCTCGGCGACGATCATCGCGACCGCAATGGAGTGCGTGACGTACGGCTCTCCCGAACGGCGCGTCTGGCCGGCGTGTGCCTTGGTGGCGAGCGCGTGCGCCTCGCGCACGAGGGCGGCCCCTTCATCAAGGTGGTGCCGCTCGAGCTCCTCGAGCAGCGGATCGACCGATTCGGTCGGCCGGGCGGCCCGCCCGCGGGAAGACTCCGCAGGGCTCCCCACCACCGGTTGCAGCGGGTCGACGATGGCCATGTTCCAGGGTAGCGCCGCGCCGGCCCCGGCACCCTCCCCGGGCGGGCTCGCCCCACCGCCCAGCTGACAAGCCTCGCCTCGCGGCGCCAGGGAGCCATGAGGCAAGCGATCCACTGGGAGGAGCGGTCAGGCTCTCCTGGCAGGATCGGGCGACCCGCAGCGGCGGCGGCGCTGCGAGCCTGGGCCATTGTCGCGCGCTCGGTAGGCTGGTCACGATGTCGAACCCGCAGCGCCCTGGCGGCGACGGTGCCCTCAGTCTCGACGGGGAGCCGCCGCGGGACGAGGAGCTGGCAGCTGGCGGCCAAGTGGGCGCCGACTCGCCGAGCGCCGCGCCGAGCCTTGGGCCCCGCCAGGCGATGCCGAAGCGGGGACCGGCGCTCGTCGTCATCGGGATCGTGGCGCTGGTCAGCCTGGGCGGCGCGGCGCTTGCCCTCGCGGGCACGCACGCCAGCCCGAAGAAGCGTCCCGCCCTGCCGGTGAGCGGCCCCGGCTCACTTCCTGCCGAGCGAGCAATGAGGATCCTTGCGCCCATCGAGCGCGGCGGTGAGCCGCCGATCGATGTCCTCGACCGCCTCGTGGTGCCCAAGGGCTCGATTCGCACCTCGATCCAGTGCGCGAAGAGCGTCATCGACCTCTACGACTGCGCCATCCACCTCACCGCTCCCGGCGCGCCGCCCGCCGTGCTCTCCTTTTTCGAGCATGAGCTCCCCCACCTCGGCTGGGCGAAGCTGTCCATCAGCCCGACTGACCACGGGCTCGGCACGGAGGTGTTGGACCAGGTGGCGAGCAACGACGGCTACTACTGGGAGGTCGGCGCCTTCGTCGATCCCCTCAGCTCACCGACGCCCGGCGTCACGGGCGCCGCCAGTGCGGTGGTGCTGCGGGTCGCCGAGCGCGGGGATGGCGGCTGAAGCGCCCCGAAAAGGGTCGCCGCCCCCTGCACGAGGTGCCGCCGGGCGCGCGCGGGTGCGTGATCACCGAGCGGGCGGTGCGGTAGGAGCAGCGCCCAGACGATGAGGTTCGCCGGGTAGATCAGGTAGCCAAAGCGCGTCGCCGGGGCGAGCACGGTGGCCAACGCCATGATGAACGCCGTGGCGCCTGCGGCGCCCGCGGGTGTGCGGGGCGGACGGCGGATCATCATTCCAAGGGCGACCGCCGCTCCGATCACCAGCAAGATCGCGGTGATCACCGTCTTGTGCGACGGGAGCTCGGAGACGAGGAATTGGCCGAGCAACGGGCTCGCGGCGGGCGACTTGATCCTGGTAAGCCCGAGCGGGAAGCGCAGCACGTTCTCGATGAAGGCGTGGGGCTGGAGCAAGACGCCGACCGCGATCGCCGGGACCACCATCGCCGCCACCCCCAGGCCATAGCGCAGCCAGGCGCGTTGGTCATCGCGGTCGCGGATGGCGAACGCGAGGAGGAAGGCGAGCACCCAGCTGGTGAACTTCATGCTCGAGGCGAGCCCGAGGACGAGTCCGGCGCAAAGTGGCATCCGGCGCTTGGCGAGCACGAGGCCGGCCAACATGAGCGCGAGGACCGGGAGGTCGTCCCCGCCAGTCACCATCGGCAGGGCGCCCGAGGGCAGGACGATGAGGAATTGCGCGATGCGCCCTCGTCGCGACCGGCTCTCTCCGCTCCCGACGAGGGCGGCCGCGGCGATCACCAAGGTGAACAGCGCGAGGGTGACGCGCGCGTCGCGCAGCACGCGAGGCAAGTGGAGGGCGTTCAGCACTCCGAAGCCGACCATGCCGGGCAGGTAGGGGAAAAAGGCGGTGGCGTCCACGCCATGAGCGTCGCTCGAAGGCGCGATACCCACCGAGTTTGGGTGCCGGGGATAGGGGCTGTGTCCATTGACCACGCGGTCACCGGCCCGCTCGATCACGGCGACCTCGGGCTGGGCGTGCACACCCGGAACTGCTTCGGCGCGCCAGGTGAGCTCCGCGCACAGCGGTGCCACGACCGCGCCGGCGAGCAGGGCCACGAGGACCGCACGACGCCACCAGCTCACGGCCCGCGGCGACAGGCGCACCCGGCGGTGCCGCAGCGCCACGGCGGTGAGGAGCAAACCTCCGCCGAGGTAGCAGAAGCCGGCGATGTTGCCCCAGGCCTTGTAGTCGCCGAGCCCGTGGCCAAGTGCGAGCGCTCCGGCGAACGCCGCGGCGGCGAGGTACAAGAGCGCGTCCTGGGTGAGCCCCTCGAGCGCGCTCAAGCGCTTGAGGAGGCGGACGGGGAGGTCGCGCACGAGTCCCGATCCTACCGGGGCGTGCCCGACGAACGGGGGGCAGCCGGAACCACGATGACTCCAGCTGCACAGCAGCGCCGCAATTGGCAGTTGAATATTCAAGTTCGCGATGCCCCCGACCGTTAAGTTCTCGTGACCAACGCCGAGGGAAAGGTGACGTCGCGACGTCAACACGCTGGTCACGCGCGCTCTGATCCCCCCTCCTCCGCCGCTCCACTCGACCGCCTCCAAGGCGTGATCGCGCTCCAGCAGGCGATCGCGGCCGCCGGGGCCGAGCTTGCCGCCGTGTGGGACCTGATCGCCGAGGAGTCCGAGCGCCTGACCGGGGCCGGAGGCGCAATGGTCAGCCTGATCGACGGCGACGACGCCGTGGTCCGCGCCGCCTCAGGGATCTGCGCGCCGGTGCGCGGCGACCGCCGCCTTGTCACCACGACGCTGCTCGGGCACTGTATGGCCGAGCGCCGAGCGATCCTCATCGCAGATTGCGGCGGCGATCCCCGCGCGAACCCAGAGCTCGCCCGGCGCATCGGTCGGTGCTCGGTGATCTGTTTCCCGCTGTCTGTTGGGGGTCGGGTGATCGGCTCGCTACACGTCGCCTCACCCTCCCAAGAGGCGAGCCTCGGGGAGGACGAGCGCGCCATCCTCGAGCTCATCGCCGCGATCGTCTCGGCCGGGATCGGCAGCGCCGAGCGGCACGAGGCCGAGCGGAGCGAGATCGAGGCGCTCACCCGGTACGAGACGATCTTCAAGCAGGCCTCGATCGGCATCGCCCGCATCGGCGGCGACGGCTGCGCGCTGGCGGTGAACCCGGCACTCGAGGTGATGCTCGGCTACTCCGCCGCCGAGCTCGCCGAGCTCTCCTTTACCTCCTACACCCACCCGTGCCATCTGCGTGCCGAGCGCGAGCTCTTCGCCGCCTTGATGGCCGGCGAGCGTGACCATTACGAGCTCGAGAAACGCTTCATCCAAAGCAACGGCGAGGCGATCTGGACGCACCTCACGGTGTGCCTCGAGCGCTCGGCCGACGGCGCCCCGAGCGCCGCGATCGCGATGATCGAGAACGTCACTGAGCGCCATGCCGCCGAGGAGGCGCTGCGCTGCCAGTCCGAGATCAATCACTATCAGACCCAGCACGACGACCTCACCGGCCTGGCGAACCGGGTGCTGTTTCGCGAGCGGATCGCCAAGGCGATCGGCGCCCACGCCGAGCGCGGCGCGCGCGACGAACGCTGCGCCGTGGTGCTGATGGACCTCGACCGCTTCAAAGACATCAACGACTCCCTTGGTCACCACGCCGGCGACGGTGTGCTCTGTCATGTCGCCTCGCGCCTCGAGCGCGCCGTCACCCAGGCGGCCACGGTGGGTCGCCTGGGCGGGGACGAGTTCGCGGTGCTCCTCGAGCGGGTGGTTAACCACGACTCGGTGCTCGACGTGATCGGGGCCGTGCGTAGCGCGCTCGGCCGGCCTGTCATGATGCAGGGCCTGCCGATCGCGCTCGAGGCCTCGATCGGCGTCTCGCTGTATCCCGATGACGGCGGCGACGTCGACACGTTGCTCCAGCATGCCGATATCGCCATGTACCAGGCCAAGGCGAACGAGACCGGCTGCGCCTTTTATGACCCGTGCGAGGATGCCAACGACTCAGCTCATCTCACCTTGGCTGCCGAGCTGCGTCGCGCGATCAGCGAGCGCGAGCTCGTGGTGCACTACCAACCGAAGGTCAACATCTCCTCAAAGCGCACCGAGTCCGTCGAAGCCCTCGTGCGCTGGCAGCACCCGAGTGAAGGCCTGTTGTTCCCCGACCGCTTCATCCCGATCGCCCAGCATTCAGAGCTCATCAAGCCGCTCACGCTCTATGTGATCGAGGAGTCCCTCGCGCAGTGCGCCCGCTGGCACGCCGAGGGCATCGACCTCACGGTCTCGGTCAACCTCTCGACGCGCAACTTGTTGGACCTCGAGTTCCCCTTCCAGGTCGCCGAGCTCCTCGAGCGCGCCGCGATGCCCGTCGAGTACCTCATGTTCGAGATCACCGAGTCGGTGATGATGGCCGAGCACACGCGCATTGGCACCGTGCTCGCCGAGCTCGACGCGATGGGATTGCGGCTCTCGATCGACGACTTCGGCACCGGCTACAGCTCGCTCGTCCACCTGCGCCGCCTGCCGGTGCGCGAGGTGAAGATCGACCGCTCCTTCGTTGCATCGATGCACGAGGACCCTGATGACGCGGCAATCGTTCGCTCGATGATCGAGCTCGGGCGCAGCCTCGGCCTCGACGTCGTTGCCGAGGGGGTCGAGCGCGAGGAGACCTTTCATGAGCTCCTTGCGCTCGGCTGTGGATACGCCCAGGGCTACTTGTTGAGCCCACCGGTCGGCGGGGACGAGCTCTGCTCGTGGCTCGGCCATGCGCCAAAGGCCGTCGCGCCCATTGCCGTGCACCCGCTCCCTTTAGCGTGCGCAGGCGATGAGTTGTTGGACGGCGCGCCCAGCACGGCAGCCCGCACCCGAGGCGCCCGCTGAGGGCGACTCAGCGGCGCAGCGGGCGCCCGCGCGACTCGGCGCCCTCGCCGGGAGCACGCTGCCCAGGAGGCGACAGCTTGTCGGTGAGGCGCCCCGAGCCTGCGATCAACAGCTCACTTGCCCGCTGCAGGCGCTCAACAAGGCGTGCCTGATGGCGCAAAAGCTTGGCGAGGCGCTCGGCGATCGCGGACATGTCGGGGAAGCGGTCGTGGTACTGGCGGGCGAAGGCCTCGATCTGGCGGGCGAGGTCGGAGCGCTCCGCGCGCCCGCCGTTGAGTGCGGCGATGCGATGCGCCAGCGAGTCGAGGTAGCCCGAGACCTCCGCCGCGGAGCGGGCGATGACCGCCGCGAGCTCCTCGGCGCTGCTCGAGCCGATCGCACCGGCCAGTTCAACGGTGCGCGATGGCTCCGTCGCGTCGAGCGCGCCTGAGGGCTCCAGGACGCCATCGGACTCTGGCGTTCTCGCCAGAGGCTCGAGCCGCTGGCCGGGCTCCTCACTCACCATCTCACCGCCCTCGCCGGGGCTGGCCGCATCGCGCTCGCCGCCCAGCCACGCCGCATGGTCGCGGTGGTGGCGCGTTTGTGCAAGTCCGCCGCTACCAGCCCGGCAGGAACCAGCAGGATCGCACCACGCGGCATTCGCGCGACCGCGCTCTGCGTCAATGACGCCACGCGTGGTCGCGCGCTTGGTGGCAGCGACGCGCACCGCCTGTGGCCCGACAACCGTGGCAACGAACGCTGCGACCGGCCCACGGTTGCGCCCCCGGCGGCCGGGCCGGGGGCGCGATCAAGAAATTACCTACTCAACGGTTGGGCTGTGGCGTATAGCGGAGGTAGGGCTTGACGGTGCGGAAACCCTTCGGGAACTTCTCCTTGGCGTCGTCATCGGAGATCGCCGGAGCGATGATCACGTCCTCGCCCTCGGTCCAGTTCACCGGTGTCGACACCTGATAGCCCGAGGTGAGCTGGAGGGAGTCGAGCACCCGCAAGATTTCCTGGAAGTTCCGCCCCGTGCTGGCCGGATAGGTGATCGTCAGCTTGATCTTCTTGTCCGGACCGATGATGAAGACCGAGCGCACCGTCAAGGTGTTGTTCGCGTTCGGGTGGATCATCCCATACAGGTTGGAAACCTCGTGATCGGGGTCGCCGATGAGGGGGTAGTTCAGCGCCTGGCCGGTGGCGTCTTTGATGTCGCCCACCCAGCCGTTGTGGCTCTCGACCGAGTCCACCGACAGGCCGAGCACCTTCGTGTTGCGCTTGTCGAACTCACCCTTCAGCTTGGCCACCTCGCCGAGCTCGGTGGTGCACACCGGGGTGAAGTCCTTTGGATGGGAGAAGAGGACGCCCCAGCTGTCGCCGAGGTAGTCATAGAGGTGGATCGTGCCCTCCGTCGATTCAGCGGTGAAGTCGGGGGCTGCGTCGCCAAGTTGCAGAGCCATGCGTGGTCCTCCTGATGAGCGGGCCGCTCGCCCGGTGTCTTTATCCTGGCTGGTCGTCGGCAGCATATCGATGGGATTGCCTATTGTCGACCTCACAGGTCAGGTTTTGCTCCGAACGATCGCCTGACGCTCGCTCGCGCCGATCGCGCAGACGACGGCGCACCTCCAAGCTCACCAGCGCCGCTGCCGCCACCGCCAAGATCACCGTCGAGATCGTGCTGCCGGTCGACAGCACCGCCTTGCCGACGTAATAGCCGGCAAAGGAGTACAGGCAGCCCCACATCACGCCGCCGATCGCATTCGCGAGCAAAAAGCGCGGGTAGGGGAGCTCGGACAGGCCCGCGATGCCGGGCATCAAGGCCCGGAAGACCGCCGTGAAGCGGCCGAAGAAGACGGCCCAGGACCCATGGCGGTGGAGGAAGGATCGGGACTTGTCGATCGCCGGGCGGTTGCGGAGCGGCCGCAACGCCAACAACCGCGGGCCGAAATGACGCCCAACCTCATAGCCGACGCTGTCGCCGGCGACCGCTGCCACGCAGACGAGGATGACGAGCGCGAGCAGGCTGATGTGGTGCTCGGAGGCGAGGATGCCGCCGAAGACGACGGCCGTCTCCCCCGGGATCACAAAGCCCAGCAGGATCGCCGCCTCGCCGAAACAGAGCGCGCCGACAAGGAGATATGCCTCCCAGCCACCCAGGCTGAGTAGTGGATGGAGCCAGGAGGTGAGCATCGTCGCCTTTCTCGATCCGCGATCCTACGGTGATGCCCCTCACGCGTGGTCGCGACCGGTCCGTGCCGCCTTGGGGCTCCCGCGACGTGAGCGGGCCGCAAAGTAGCGTGTTCGTAACATGAGCGCCTTTGGTTCCGACATCGCGCGGCCAACCAGCGGGGCGCGCCGGAGTCCCGTCGCCTTCGTGACGGCGCCTTGGCGCCGCCTGTGCGTCGGCGACCGCGCCGCGCTCGCGGTGCTCATCTTGCTCCCGATCGTGATCCAGATCCCCTTCGCGCTGGCCGGCCACCCCCTCATCCAGGGGGACAACCTCACGCAGAACTTCCCGCTGCGTTCGCTCACCGGTGAGGAGCTGGCCGCGGGCCACCTGCCGAGCTGGAACTCGCTGATCTGGAGTGGCACGCCGCTGCTCGCGGGGTGGAACGCCGGGTCGATGTTCCCGGGTACCTGGTTGTTCGCCGTGCTGCCGCACCTCGCTGCCTGGTGCGTGAATGCCCTGGTCGCGCCCATCGCGGCGGGCACGGGGACCTTCGTGTTCTTGCGAGCGCGCCGGCTCGGGCCGCTTCCCGCAGCGATCGGCGGCTTCGCGTTCGCCTGGACCGGCTTCATGAGCGGCCAGTCCGTCCACATCGGTCTCGTCCAGGGAGCGAGCTTTCTGCCCTGGTCGCTCGTCGCGATGGAAGCCCTGGCGCGCCGGCGGGACGAGGGGGCAGGGGCCCGGGCGTATGCGGCCGGGGTCCTCGGCCTCGGTGTCTCCTTCGCGCTCACCGTCCTTGCCGGGGATCCCCGCGCGGTTTCCTCCTCGGCGGTCGTCCTCGTCATCGCGACCCTCGCGTGCTGCTACCGCCTCGGGCGGCGCTGTGGCCGCTTCCTCGGTGCGGTCTTCAGCGCTGGCGCGCTCGCGGTTGCCTGCTCGGCGATGCAGTGGGTCCCCGGTCTCAGCTTCTTGCGCAGCTCCCAGCGCGGTCAGGCCGCCTACTCCTTCTTCGGCAGTGGCTCGCTGTCGACGGACCACCTGCTCATGCAGCTGGCGCTGCCCTTCGCAGACGGCGGGAACGGCAACTTCGGCCTGCCCTACTACCAGGGCACCTACAACATGCCCGAGATCACCATCGGTGTCGGCGTCCTCGCGCTCGTCGCCTTCGCCGCCTTCTTGCCGAGCTTGGTGACCCTGATCGTCGCCTGGCTCCGCCGCCTCGTGGGCCACGGCGGACTCGCATCGCCAGGCGCACCGGCGGTGCCCGAGCGCGACCTCGGCTTTGCCTACGCGCTCGTGATCGTCGGAGCGCTCATGACGCTCGGGAGCACGACACCGGCCGGGCATTTGTTCGTGCACATCCCGCTCTTTGGCTCAGAGCGCCTGCAGAATCGCAATGCCGAGATCATGGACCTCGGCCTCGCGGTCTTGCTGGCGCTGTTGGTCGAAGAGCTCACCGGTGTGGCCTCGGCGCGACGACGAAGTGAGCGGCGCTCGGTCTTCGACGTGCGCGGTGCGCGACCGCTCAGCGTCGCGGTGCTGGCGGCGATCGTCGGCTTTGGGATCTTCGTCGCCGCCGCGCCGATCACGGCCCAGCACGACTACGGCGTGAACGGCGCCACCCCGAGCCTCCCGCTGCAGCTGCTCCCCTATTTCGGCTGGGAGCTCCTCGTCATCGCTGGCGCCGGCGTGCTCATCTTTGGCTGGCGGCGCCTCGGGGAACGGCGGCTGCGCCAGGTGCTCCTTGCGACCTGTGCCCTCGATCTCAGCTGCTTTGCCTTGATGGCTAGCTACGCCACCATCCCGAGCGCTGTCTTGTCGGGGCCGAATCCCCAAAGCCGCACCGTGCACCGCCTGGCGGGTTTCCAGGGGCGCTTCGCGCTCTATGACCCGAGCCACGCCAACCCCACCGCTGACAGCGCAGAGCTCTTGCAACTGGGTGCGAGCGACCTCAACATCCTCCAGCACAGCCCGAGCGTGCAGGGTTACGGCTCGATCGTGGACGACACCTACGCGGCCGCCACGTCCGCCCACATTTATGAGGACCTGCGCGTTGCGCGCCTTTCGGGCGAGACCTTCAACACCTTGGACCTGAGCGCGCTCGTCACCACGCCGCTCGAGCTCGCCACTCCTCTCGCGCCTCCGGTCATCGGTGTCTCGGGTGTCTCGGGTGCACCTGGTGCACCGGGTGCCACAAGTGCTCGCAGCTTCGCCCTTGGGGTGCATGGCACGGACTATTTCGAGCTCGGCAATCCCACGGCCCTGCGGAGGATCGAGATCACGTTGTCCTCGCGCGCGGCCCGCTTGCCGGCGCGCCTTATCGTGCGCGAGACGCTCGCCGCCGGTGGCACGAGGACGCGCACCGTCACGGTGCACGGCGACACCGTGCATCTTGTGCCGGGGACGCCGCGGCGCCTCGTCGGGTTGTCGGTGGCCAATCCGAGTCGCCTCGCCGCGAGCATCGACACGCTCGTCGTGACGACGGCGGGAAGTGGGGCGCAGCGCTTCGCCCTCGACGGGCCACTGCAGGGCCACCTCGCGCCGCCGCACTGGATCTGGCGCGCGGCGCTCGGCGATTTCGTCATCTACCGCAACACCGAGACCCGCGGGCTCGCATGGCTCCAGCCGCCGCATTACCACACGCCCGACACGCGGGCCCGGGCGGCGGGGAGCGTCCACACGGTGCTCTCCTCGGTGCTCGTGCCCGAATCGATGGTCGTCAACAGCCCGCATCCGGCGCTGCTCGTGCGCGCCGAGACCTACGAGCCCGGCTGGACCGCCCGGCTGACCCCGCTCGGCGGCGGCCCAACCCGCGTGCTCACCGTGCACCGCTTCGGGCTGGTCCAGGTCGTCGACCTACCCGCCGGGCAGTGGAAACTGCGCTGGCGCTACGCGCCACGCAGCCTGCTCGAAGGCCTCGTCGGCTCGATCCTCGGCACGATCGCCTGCGCCGTGCTGGTGCTCGTGGTGCTCGCTCGCCGGCGCGACCGGCGCCGGCGCGGCGAGGTCGAGCGCGAGGCGTCCCGCCGGCCGGCAAGCCAGGACGGCGCGACGCCAAATAACTGGTCCCCGCATGCAAGTGCCGACGTCGTGAGCGACGATTTGGCAATCTGAAGGGCTAATGCCGCCCAATTGCGTTTCATGCACAGCGGGAACGCGCAGTAATCTGTTGTTATGGCCCGCGACAATGACCGT
>JAJZKA010000055.1 GCA_021809805.1 Actinomycetes bacterium | reverse complement strand
TTGCCGCCGATTCAATCGTCAACCGGCTCGCCAACAACGCAAGGACGATCAACATCGGTGAGATCGACATGCGCCGAGTACGACATCAACAGGCCCGCGCCGGCACGGAGTTCTGGGAGTAGTTGCCGGTGACCGGGCAGCGCCCAAGCTGGGTGCTACCCGGTCACCGGAGCACCGCTACCAACAACTCGGACTGCCGCTACCAACAAGCGCTATGCGCCAAAAGGACACATCCGAGCCCTCGAGGGCTGTGTCGGCCCCACCCGAGCCCGTTCAGCGCCGTAGCGGCGATCGACCGATACCTTTCGGTGGATCCGCGCTAACACATGAGACATTCCGTGGGGCACTGTTTCGCCCTCCTCTCGACAGCCGGGCGCGCGGGTGTCACACGGGCCCGGTAGGACTAACGGCCAGCTAGAGGCCCTCTTGAAGCGACGCGAGTGACATTCGGAGTACGTGTGCGCAGGCTCGCCGGGTGGTGACCTACGACGCTCTGGCGGGCGCAGGAAGGTCTGCCGCAGAGCCGCCCGGCCCCGCTGCCTCGACGACACGGAATGGCGTGTTGGCGTCCGCTGCCTGCAGTCGCTGTAGCCCGGTCTCGAGATATGAGCGCTCCAGGTCGACGCAGATCGCGGAGCGGCCCGTCGCGGCGGCAGCGAGCGCCGTCGAGCATGAACCTCCGAAGACGTCCACGACCAGGTCGCCTCGGAACGTGTGCAGCTCAATGAGACGGCGCGGGAGCTCGACAGGAAAGGGAGCGGGGTGGCGAACCCGCTTGGCCGACTCGGGTTGGAAGCGCCACACGTCCAGTGTGAGCGCCATGAACTCCTCCTTGGAGATCGTCGCCTCGTGGGGCAGGCCGAGCTTCGCTCGGTTCGCCGGCTTGATCGCGCGGTCGAAACGGCCTTTCGATGCGACGATGATGCGCTCTGTGAGATCCCGCATGACGGGGTTGGACGGACTGCGGAAGGATCCCCACGCGCAGTTGCCCCCGGCTCCGTCCGCCTTCTGCCAGATGTGTTCTCCCCGGAGCAGCAAGCCGAGGTCGTCCTGCAGGATCCGCGTTACGTCGCCAGCAAGGGAACGGAACGGCTTACGGCCGAGGTTCGCAACGTTGACGGCGATCCGCCCGCCCGGCTCGAGCTTGCGAACGCACTCAGCGAAGACGTCTGTGAGCATCTGCAGGTACTCGACATAGCTCGTCGGCACCCCAGCCTTGCCGATCTCCTCGTAGACCTTTGACGAGTGGTACGGGGGCGATGTGACAACCAAACCAACGGACTTGTCCGGGAGAAACGAAAGATCTCGGCTGTCTCCAACGACCAGGACATCCCGAACTGGGGAAGTACTGACCTCGCTGTCGTCGGACAGTTCGGGCGCTGGGAACCGCTCGTAGAAGGCCGAGGAGTCGTGACTCTCTCGCCCGCTTACCCCGAACAGCGAGGTGCTCGTTCGACCGCGGCGGCGTGCCGGGCGCTCAACTCCTGGCATTGACCAGGCCTCCGGACTCTTGGGTCATGACGGCAGAAGCGGCAGTTGCGAGCTTGGCCGCCTGCTCCTCCGGTGACGTGAGGACGAGATTGAGCTCGGCGATGCCTAGCGCCGAGGGCGTGCCCCTGACGGGGGACGACGTGGCAATGCGGGTGTTGGTCGACGTGCCAGAGCAGGTTGTATGCGACCGGTCCGGTAATCGACCACAGGGCTCGGAATGCCAGCTGGATGCCCCACGTGAGGCTTTTGACGTCCACCGAACTGCCGTGGCCCTCGAGAACGACGACCTGGTCGTATGAGCAACGCGGGGCGGCAGGGACCTCGATGAGAGCGGAGTCCCTGTAGCTACGATCCGCCTGCGATCGGAGCGGTCGCGCAGCACGCATGCCGGGCCAGAGAGCATCGTCGCTTCACGCTCGGCGAGGCCGTCCCTTCTTCGGAGGCCGAGCACCTGGGCGTGAGCGTGCGGCTGAGAGGAACCGGCCATGACGCCGTGGTTCAACATGATGAGCGGCACCCGGCCGGCTCGCCGTTGCGCGTCGGCGCGCTCAAGGATGAGGCTCAGCGCCTCCTGCACATCTGCCGGTGGCAGATCGAGCAGGTGAGCATCGTGGTGCCGGGTCAGCACCACCACTTCGTGCGCGGCGGGCTCGGGTGTCAACGGCCATGCATTGCGGACGGATACCGCCATCCAGCGTCCATGGGAGTCGAAGCGGGCTCCCTCCGGGCGAGTCCCGCCCGCGATTGCGCCATCGCCGGCGGGACAGAAGGGGCAGTCCCCAGGGGGCGACGGCAGCTCGAGACCGACGGCGCCCGGCAGAGAGCGCTTTGGCGCGCTCCTGGCGGAGGCGACGATGCCCAAGTGGCCGCTGAGCGGATCGAGGCGCATCCCGCCACATCGTCTGAGTTTGTCCGCGAGGTTAGGCAATCGAGCGCCCCGACGGGCTCGGGAGAGGGTGGTAGACGACCTCGAGGTCGAAGATGTCGTAGCGGCCGCCGATTCGCTCGAGAGCGATGCGCTCAGCACGCTTGCGATCGCGGGTGGCGCTCGGAGGAGCGCACTTGCGGCGCCCGGTCGCAGCTCTTACGACCGACCGGCCGTTGGAGAGATAGCCGGCTTGGCCGATCTTCGGCCGATCACTTGTGCGAAGACCCTCTCCCATCGCACACCCCTTTCGCCAAGGCCTGTTGGCGACCGTAGGTTGCGCCTGGGACACTCCGGGAGGGGGTGCCGCGGCGATGTGTCGCCGGGACGTTTCGCCACATCGGCACGAGGCGCCGCCGGATGAATCAAAGCCGCACGGCGTGCGCCTTCCAGCTGGCGTGCTGTCGTCGCGCCAGGGCGATCGTTGTCACTTCGGCTTCGAGGCCGAGGCGTCGGCGCCAGGGGCCGCCCGCTAGCGCATCGATCCGCAAGCGCGCGTCCGCGAGCGTTTTGCTCACTGCCAAGGCGTCCGCGAGGTTCGTTGCGTCGATGAGCACTTCACCGGAGTCGGCGGCGCCGATGCCCTCGAAGACTCCGAGTCCCGGCGTGAACATGCGGCAGTAGCCGTTGCCGCCCCCGGAGGGGTCCTGCTGTCCCCAGTAGGACGCTTCGAGCTGTTCGAGCGACGTTCCGACGGAGCGTAGGAGCCCGGGGGGAGCGTCGTAGCAGTATGCGGGCGATGAGCCGCGCAACGAGGCCGGTGTGATCGGGCTGTAGGTGAGCCACCAGTCCGACTTGAAAGCCGCATCATTTAGGATGTCGCAGATGGCGCGCTCGTGCCTGTTCGCATGCACGACCGTAATGCTGGCGCCGCTCTCGAGTGTCACCCCGGTCGCCTCCCAGGCGAGCGCTGGCGGCGAGGGAGCACGAACGTCTGCATCACCCGGCGCGCCGCGTGGAGGCATCGGCATCGAGTAGCGACAGCTGCGCGGCCTCGAGCGAGGCTGTCTTTGCCGGTCTGCGCGAGCGCCGACGCCCCGCCGCCACTGCTGCTACTTTGCGGGGCAGGGAGGCGTCGGCGCGGCGCCGGGCCGCGGCCGAGTCTTTGCGCTTAGCCTCCTGGCAACGTTCGCAGACCGGTTCGTTGTGCCGCAGGTGCCGCCGGTACGCGGCCGGCGTGCCGCACGGAAACAGAGAGGACCGGGATGCCGCCGGCATGGGCGGGTCAGCCGGGCGAAGTGACGGTGCGAGGAGCTTGCGCAGGCTGGCCCGTTGGTAGTCGTCCAGCCCGCCGTACACCCCCCGGCCCGGATTGTAGATTCCGCAGAGCTGGCAGGTCCTCCGTACCGGGCAAGCCGAGCAGATGTCCTTGGCTATCGCCACGACTACGCCGTAATCGGCGGCATCCGTATCGGGCACCATGATGTCGGGATCCGCTCCCCGGCACGCCCCGTCTCCCATGAAGTTCCCACTGGGCGCTGGAGGGAGGGGAGAGCTGAGCTCCAAACGGTCGGCAAGGTCGCGGGCCTCGGCATCACTTAGCTTTCGACGCGCCGTCATCGACTTTCACCGGAATCCCGAGCCACCGCCAGCGAGGCGGCGCCAGTGTTGTGGGCATGTGGTGCCATTGCTCTTGCGTCGCCTCCCGTCATACAAGACGGACGGTAGCTTCGGTGCTGGGTCAAACGGCAGTGGGTGCCGCGCGTCGACGACACCGCTTGCCTCCATGAACAACGGCACCGAGTGGAATAAGGTTGAGGGCCGAGAGTGACACTCGCACGAGTGCGCATGTCACGCGCCCCGTCGCTCTGCGTAGCGCTGCAGCTCGGGCATGACCCGGTTCGCTTGCTCGGGCTGAATCTCCTCAGCGTTCTCACAGTCAACGCCGCGTAGGATCTCAGCGAGTTCGCCATCGGTGATGCCCAGCGCTCGCGCTCGACGCCGGATTGCCGTGGCGATAAGTCCATGCGTACGTGTCTCGCTGGCCTGGGCCGGCGCGGCGTTGCGATTGGCGCGAGGTGCCGTATTGTTCGCGTTGGTCTTACCCTGGCGGGAAGGCGAGGCTGCCGCTCGAGGGCGGCTGCGCTGCTCGCCAGTAGTTGCCGCTTGGCCGCGATCCCGCTGGGAGCGTCCTGCCTGGGGCTTCACTGCTACCGCCGGCGCGCTCGCCTGAGGACTGCCATCAACGTCCTCGGGTGCTGTGGCAGTCGCCAGTTGAGGCGGCACGGCAGCATCCCCCTCCGCCGACGCCGCCTGCTCGAAGGCGGCGAGGAGCGCCCCCCCAGTCAAGTTCGCGGACGCTGTCGGGGTCTGCTGGTCGCTCCTAGTGTCACTTCGGCGGACAGGAGCAGGGGTACCTCGCGCCTCGGAGGCGCGACGTGCCGGCAGCTCGAGGAGCTGTCCTCGCTCCGGCGCGCCCGGCGATTCGTCGGAGATCGGCTCGCCGAAGGACTCCTCGTCCTCGAGCTCGCCGGGGACCCACTCGTCGGCGATCCCAAGCAGCTCGTGAGCGATGTTGATGTCGCCAACGTCGATCCGAGCCACGGCGAAGTGGTCCCGCCCGCTCTGGCGGCGCTCGACCACCAGGTCCACCTCGACGTAGCCCTGCTCGTCGGTGTGGCTCTGCAGCGCACCGAGCACCTGCTGCAGGTGGTCGGCGGCAATCTGCGAGCGGGTGGTGAACAGGCCTGGCCAGGGCACGTCGGCCCCAACGGCCACGACGACGAGGCGGCTTGTCGGCTTGCATGTGCGCTCGCCGTGGGCACGCCAAGCGCTCTCGGTCTTGCAGATGCAGGCGCTCTCTCCGGCGGCGAGACGGAAGCCGTCGCAGCGGCGTTCGCAACCTCCGCTTTGCGTCCAGGTTTCCCACCACTGCGACAGCCCGCGCTCGGGTCGGAGGCGCACTCGGAAGCTCTGCGCGAAGATCCGCAGCTCGTAGCCGTCCTCCCAGTCTTTGACTTCGCCTCCGTAGGCGGCCCGGAAGCGCTCGGCGATGCGTCGGTGCTTGGACGTGACACGGAACCCGTCGTCGAGCGTGCGCGGGACCATTTTTCCGGATTGGCTCCGCACCTTCTCCCCGATGCGCAGCTCCCACTGGGTCTGGGGGATGTGGGCGAGGTCGTTGATGGGCACGCGTCCTCCTAAGCGGCGCCCACGAGGGGCGTTGTCGTGAGGTGGGGAAACAGATCGGAAGGGCTGGTTACCTCGGAGAAGCCGGGGTCGGAGTCGTGCCGGGCAGCCGCTCGAGCGATCACCAGCAGGCTCGTCAGTTCGGCATTCGCCGCGGCATCCAAGACGACCTTGGCGAGGAAGGGCGACCCGTCGGGGCGCAAGTTCACGATGATGGCGCCGGCGACGGGGGGGAGAGCATCGGCAATCCGCGCGTGCTGCCCGTCGATCGTGACGAGCCATGACGTCGCGAGGAGCCCGACGCACTTGTAGCGGTGGACCGGAGCAATCGCCGGCGACGTGTTCCATTCGATGACCCAGGAGGTCTCGTGGCCATCTGCGCCGAAGCTGACGAAGAGGTCCACCTGTCCGGCGTACTTGCCCTCGTCCGCTCCCACGACGACGTCTCTCGCCAGGAGGCGCGGTCGAAGCGCCGTGATCGCGCTGATTGCTGAGTGGGTGTAGCCAACGAGTTCCGGCATGGGAGGTGCCTCGAGCCCGTCGAGGGCGTCGCGGATCCACGCACGTACTCGGCGCCCGCGTTCGGAGGCTTCTGAGCGGCGCCGCTCCGGTTCGGCGCCCAAATAGCTGCGCGCTTGGTCGGCGGGCAGGTCGTTCCACGAGGGGTCGTCCGTAGCGAGGCGCGCTACCTGTGTTGCGGACCAGGCCGCGAGCCGGGCGTTCGGATACGCGGCCGCGATCGCCGCGACGTCGAGGTAGCGGGAGCCGGCGATCTCGTAGAAGTCACCAGCTCGGACCACTCCCGGCGGCAGTGGTCTAGCTGCCATGGGGACCACCGAACAAGGCCATGGATCGAGAGTCGCGCCCCAATGCGACATTCGACGGGGACGCGAGTGCCACCGCAACGAGTGACACCACGGACCTCACTGCTACCCGCTCTGGGACACTTCCGGAATGCGCGTCGACCGGTCCAACTCAGGGCTGCGCATCAAGCAGCCGCAGTTCGCTGTCGCCTATCACTTCGACTCGAAGGCGGATCCCGAGCTCGTCGCCCGCTGGCATGGCGAGGCAGCCGCACGCCTTGGGCTCGAGGGCGCAGTGAGCAAGGCTCAGCTCACCGCCGTGCTGGAGGGCCGACGGCCCGATGGTTCGGGGTCGATACGACGCCGCCAGAAGTCTCAGAGCGGCTCCGAAACGGGCGCTCCGGGCTTCGACATTGCATTCAGCGCTCCGAAGGATGTCTCACTGGCGTATGCCTTCGCTGACCGCGACGGTAAAGCTGAAATTCGCAGAGCCCATGACCAGGCGACCGCAATCGCCGTCGACTGGCTGGTGTCGACAGGTTGTTATGTCAAGCGGGGGAGCGGAGGCGCTGTTCTGGAGCGAGCTGTGCCGGTAGCGGCCGTCTTCGGCCATACCGTGTCGCGCTACGAAAACCCGCACCTCCATAACCATGTGATCCTGGCGAATGCCGGTGTCACGGACGACGAACACTGGGGCGCGTTGCTCAATGCCGAGGTGTTCCGCTGGGTTCCCGCGGCGCGGGCCGTTTACCAAGCTGAACTCCGACGGCTGCTCGCGGAGGAGGGGCGCCACTCGTCGATTGGTCGAGGCGGCCGCATTCTGCTGCACGGCGCGACCAATCCATTGGTCGAGGCATTCTCGAAGACTGAGGCGTTCCGTGACGAGGTCGAGGAGATGATCTATGCCACCAAGGGCTCGTCCGAAGTCGCCTACGAACGGCTGCTCCGCAAGCGGCGCAAGCGCCTGCTCGACCCGGCTGAACTCGATGCGGCGTGGCAGGAGCGGGCGGCGGCTGTCGGTGCCGTGCAGCCCGCACTGAGAGACCTCGGCAGGAAGGCTGCACCAGACGAGTCAGAGGCGGTCGACCCAGCGAACCTGCCGCCGGATGTGCATTCGCCAGAGGCCATGGAGGTGATGCTCGGCCCCAGGGGCATTACCGAGTTCTCAACGACGTTCACGCCCGAGGATCTCATTATCGCCTGGGCAGACTGGGCACCGGAGGGCATGGCGCTTTCGGACATCCTCGAACTTGTCGACGCGACCCTCTCGCATCCCGAAGTCGTGGCGCTCGATGAGCTGGCCAGCGCGGGGCAAAGAGACGGGGACGACGACGAAGACGGGCCGCGCATCGAGCATGGAGATCTCCGAGGCCGCAAGCGCGCCTATACGACGAGAACCCTGATCCGGCTGGAGTCGGAGATTCTCGATTACGCGCGACGCGACACTGCCCGCGAGGGGGTCATCGTGCCGGAGGAGATTGCACAGGAGGGCCTGGCCCGCGCCTTTGGGCAGGGATTGCTCCCAGACCAGCTCGAGATGGTCCATCGCCTCATGCACGCGAAGGGTCCAGTGACAACGGTGGTCGGCGTGGCAGGCGCAGGGAAGACGAGAGCGCTCGGCGCCGCCCGACAGATCTGGGCGGATGCCGGTATCGACGTCATCGGGGCCGCGTATACGGCCAAGGCGGCGAGCGAGCTGCACGAGGGGGCCGAGATCTCCTCGGACACGCTCGCCAGCACGGTTATGCAGATCCGTCAGCGCGGCCTGAAGAAGAACTCCGTCGTCGTGGTCGACGAAGCCTCGATGGCGGACACCTGGTCGCTCCATGCTGTTGTCGCGGCCGCGCACCACGCGGGTGCCCACGTCGTCCTCGTCGGCGACGACCGCCAGCTCGGCGCGGTCACCGCTGGCGGGATGTTCCCTCGGCTACTCGATCTCCTGGGCGGTCCCCGGCTGCTCGAGAACATCCGCCAGCGTGAGGAGTGGGAGCGGGAAGCGCTGAAGGCGCTGCGTACCGGTCATACGGAGAGTGCGCTCTTGAAGTACATGGAGCACGGGCGGCTCCACCTCTTCGCCGACAATGCGCTCGCTATGGCCCACTTTGTCGGGAACTGGGCCGCCCACCGTCAACGCGGCGACAACGCGGCGATGTGGGCGCTAACGCGCGGCGACACCGCTGTGCTCAACCATCTCGCACGGATCCTCTACGAGGAGAGCGGGCGGCTCTCGGGTCCGGCGCTCAAGCTCGCTGCCGACTACAACACGGGTCTGCCGGAGCGCACGTACCAGGTGGGCGACGAGGTGCAGATGCTGCGAAACCGACGCATGCTCCACTACGACCAGAGCGAGGGAAAGCAGATCGCCAGGACACTAGAGAACCGGATGCGCGGCGTCATCACCGACGTTGACGTGGAGTCCGGTACGTGCCGGATCATGCTCGATAACGGTCTCGAAGTCAGTCCGCCCGCCGACTACCTGGCAGCGAGCACCGACTACGCGTACTGCCGCACGGTCCACGCGAGCCAAGGGACGACGATCAGGGCCGGCGCGCGCTGGAAGGGCGGACCGAAGACCAAGGGGGTCAGCCTCGTCTTCGCGGCTGACCGGATGCGGAGAGAAGCGATCTACGTCGCGGGCTCTCGAGCCGTCGACGAGACCATCCTGTATCTGTCCACGCACGCACCGGGCGAGGAGTGTGAGCCACCCGACGCGCGTGACCTCGTCGCCGCAGCGGCGAGGGCATGGCGCGAGTCTGGCAATGCGCCAGCAGTGACCGCCGAGGTCGAGCGGCTTCGTAACGCCGAACTGCTTGCACGATCGACGACTCCGCTGGCGTTGAGGGCGCTCGCTAGGCGTCTGCGGGCAACGCTTGACAGCGTCTCGGGAGCGGTTAGTGAGGACGTGGCAGCTGCCTTCGTGACGACCCGCGTGACGGACGGCATCCTCGCCGATGAAGCGGCCGCTCTGTGCCATGACGAGCGAGCGGCGCTGAGCGCTGAAGTCCGGGCTGCCGAGGAGATGATCGAGCGCGCTACACGCCGAGCTCACGGAGCTGGCGGGATCGACCTCACGCTCACCATGGAGGAGCTCAGGCTTGTCGATCTGGCGATCGACGCCCAGGAGCACAACGAGATGCACGCCGTCCTGCTCGATCCCCCCGAGGAGCTGATCCGCACCTTCGGTCCCATGCCCCCGGTCGGCGACCCGCGACGCGGGCAGTGGGAGGCCTTGCTCCTCGCTGCGGCCGCGCTTCGTCACGAGACGGGGGTACTCAAGAGCCGGCCACCAGAAACGGATCTCGGCTCCTGGCTCGGATGGGACCTTTCTGATCCGGACCTGGGTCCCATCCACCGTGAGCAGATCGAGGACTTCGAGCTGCGTATCGAGCGCTTTAGGCGCCCCTTGCCCTGAGCGCGCGGCTCACGGGCTCGAGAGGCCCTCGTTGGCGAGTTGTGCCAGCCTTTCCTCGAAGGTCGGATTTTCCGGGCTGCTGGCGTTTTCCTGTGGGTGCCACTTCCCCTCGTTCGCCTGCGTTGGGGAGTGCTTGGTCCGGCAGGTGCCCACGTGCCACAGGTCCCGCCATCGGACGATCGCCGCCTGCAGCTGGGCGGTGAACTGAAACCAGCCGACGGTCTGACGCTCTCCCTCGGCGTTCTGGAACCAGTAGTACATCCAGCGGAGCGCGGCGAGGTCGTCGACAAGGGGACGGTGTAGGTACCAACATGGCGGCACGTACTCGGCGATGCCGTACGTGCTCGTCAGCCACTCCACGTAGACCGCGAGGTCTTTCATCGCGACGAGCAGATCCTCGCCGTCGAGCCGGCCGAGGTCCTGGTTCGGCCAGGGACCGCTCAGACCTGGGCCAGCGGGACCACCACCACGCCCAGGAGGCAGACCGCCCGATATTCGTCGCTGGTGCTGCTGCCCCGCGCTCGCTCGCGCGGCCGGGTGCATTGCCGTAGCGGGCGGGGGAGGAGGGGTCACACCGCGTCCTTGCAGGTGCGCCTGGACCAGCTCGATGTACTCGTGGTGACGGCCGAGCACGACGCCCTCGGACCGGACTTCAGCAGCGGCCGCGGGGTCACGATCGACGCCGTCAGTCGCCCGGATCTTGGCCTGAATGGATCGCGTGATCAGCGCGCCGACTTCTTGCAGGTTCGCCAGGTACGTCTGGACCGCGTCGGGGTCCAGCAGGGAGAGTTGCTCCTCGCTGAGTGGCGCCAGTGGCTGCCTCGGCCCGTCGGGCGGTCCAACCTCGAAGTTGGCGAGGTATGCGCGCCACGCCACCTCGAGGCGACGACGGTCGTCATCGGCGCGGACGCCGGCAGCCCCGGCTCCCGCGGTGGGACCGTCGGCCGGCTCGGCGGGGCGTTCCTCGACGCCTTCTTCTTCGTCGAGAGGTTCATCGTCATCGAAGAACGACTCGTCCTCAGTGGGGAAGTGACCTTCGAGCTCGTCGTCGTCGCTGTTGATCGCGTCGTCGTCGGGGTGGTCGTTCATCGCGTGCTCCTGGTTTGCCCGCTTGGGGAGGGATGATCGCGGCAACCGCCCATTGCGCTGATGAGGGCGCCCGTGGCATGCACGTCGCGGTCCGATCCGGAAGCGACGCGAACGAAGGCAGAGACGCACTCCGGATCAAAGAGCCGCCCGGCATTCGTCTCGAGGTGGTCACACGCCTCGTCGTGGGTGAAGCTGCGCCACCGATACGGGCGCTCGCTGACGAGCGCGTCGTAGACATCGGCGACCGCGACGATTCGGCCGACAAGAGGGATCGCGCAGCCGGCGAGACCGAGCGGGTATCCGGAGCCGTCCAGCCGCTCGTGATGACTGCGGACGGCCACGGCAACATGCCGGAGCGCCGAGTCGATGCTGAGCAACAGGTCGGCGCCCGCATCGGGATGGCGGTCGAGTGCGGCGCGCTTGCGGGCGTTGAGGGCCCCCGGCTTGTTGAGCATGGCAGGGCTCACTGCCAATTTGTTGAGATCATGCAGCAACGCCGTGGTGAAGACAATCGAGTTGTCGCGGTCGCTCAGACCGAGGGCGTGCCCGGCGGCGCCGGCGAGCTCGGCAACACGGCGAGAATGCTCAGCAGTCGCGCTGTCGTGAGCATCCAGTCGTTGCACCAGAGCTCGGAGAGGAGAGGGCAGCAGCGGATCGGTCACGTGCGAGGCCTCCGCTCCGGCCTCGTGCCAGAGGGCAGCACGCCCGGTTGGTGTTCCAGTTGCAGGGCGAGGTGGCGCAAACCGCTCGCGAACTCGCGGGCGCCGCCGCGAGCGGGGTGCCGGATTGACGGCGCTCCAGGTAGAGCAGCGGCCGCCACCTTGCCAACGGCGATCATGATGCGCTCCGCCTGCAGCTCGCGGAGGAAGGCACTGCCGGTGCGGATTTCGGCCGGCGTGGGAGGGCGATTCGACTCGGCATTGTCTGGCGGGTGGGGATGGGTCGGAACGACATTCCACAGAAGGACGTCGTCCTCAAGGCCAAGCTCGGCGAGAGTGCGGTGGACGATTGTTGCCGAGGCCTCGCTCGTAGTCCCCAGGCCAAGCTGAGCGACGCTCGTAAAGGCCACCCCGGACAGCCGTGCTCCGCGGTAGCCGGCGGCTCCGCCGCACAAGACGATCTCGGCGCTGCGGCGCGCTGACAGGTAACGGAGCAGCATCTCTCGCTGCAACCGCCCAGCGTTGCCGGAGAACTGGTTGAACGTCTCCCCGATCGGGGTGGCCGCCAGACGCTCGACGAAGTCCAGCTCACCTGCGGAGGCATCGACCGGTGGGAGGTAGAGCGACGCCGCAGTTGGCGCAGCGTCGAAGAGGGTCGCCTCGGTCCGTGGCACGTGGCGCAGCGTCCCATCCTCGTTGCTCACTCCGGAATCCCTTGCCACGCTCGGCCGGCAGCGCCGTCGAGGTGCAGGTCCAGACGTATGCGGATGGCGGCGAGAGCTGCGTGGAGACACGGCACGATTTGCGCAGCGCTGTACCGCCCAGCCGGGCAGGAGCAGCACAGAGGTGCGTTGGCGTCCGTGCTGTCGACCAAGACCTCGTGGAACGCGTCGCCACGAGAGGTGCGCACGGCGAAGCGGTCGTCGGCGAGCGTGACGATTTGGCGCTGCTCCGCCAATGCGCGAGCGAGTTGACGGCGCGCGTAATCCCGGCGGTCAGCCGGGGGGTTCTGGCGCCGCGGGCGAGTCGAGTCCGAAGATGCCGGTGTCGGGGAGACGTGGTCGTCCGCCCAGGCGACCGATTCAAGGCGGCAGTGAATCTCTGGAAGGCGGCGTCTCGGGCGGAAGCGAATCCCGTAGTCAGAGGCGCCCCACAGGGTGTCCCCGCTCTCGTCCTCGGCGATGCGCTGGGCCAGACAGCCGGGCAAGAATCCGAGCGGTCGATTGTCGGCGGCGAGCGTAACGAGCAGCTTTCCCGGATCGAACCGGTCGATGCTGAGCTGCAGAAGGGGCAGCGAGCCGTTCGTCTCGCACTGGACGAGCCACCACGCGATCTCCAGGGCATCGGGGAACGCTGCTTGGCCGCGAAGACGCACGACCGGTCCCATGGCGGCGGAGGCTAAGGCTGGCATGAGACATTTGATGTCCCTCGGGGGGCCCCGGAGCCGCAGCGACCAGGCCTAGCGTGTCCCTCGCGTGCCAGGATGACAGCACCTCGGTTCGCCACGGTGGTGCTCCGGGCTAGGGAGCGCATCGGAATGCCTGGGGACGTCGACATCACGCTGGCGGTGCGGCCGCTCTTCGCTCGCGGCAGCGAGGGGGAGCACGGCCCTGCGGCGCCATTCGTCCTGTACGAGCGAATCCGTCGCTCTTATGAAGGCGCCCAACAGGGCGGCGTGCCGTACACGAACCCTCGGCTCGTCCGCGACCTTCAGCAGCTCGTCGACGAGCTCGCGACCACCTCGGAGTGGATCCAAGGGGTCATCGCTCTCGGCGCAGAGGATGACAGCTAGGCCGCTCGCCGCCGCCGGCGCGCCGGTCACCCACTTCCGCACTGTCGCAGGCCGCTCCTACGGTCGCTGGTCGACGCCCCTTTGGAGCGACCTACTGCCATCGACGATCGGAAGCGCGCGAGCAGATGACCATTTCCGACAGCGAGACGGAGCAGCTCAGCCTCTTCGATTTCTTTGTGCGCGAGGTGGAGGCGGCGAGCGCGACACTGGGGCGCCGCGAAGCCGAACTGCCGGAGGTGGGTGATGGAGGGGAGCACAGAGCCGACGAGCCCAAAGCAGCTCCCGCACCGCCCGACAACGGACAGCCAGCCGGTCGAGAGCGAGTGGGAGGAAGAGCACCTCGACTCTGCTCCAACGGACGCGGACCTCGAGAGGATGGCGATCGAGCAGGAGGCGTGGCAGATCCGGACCGCCCTGCGCCGGCTAGCGGCGGGGACGACCGACCCGAGCTCGGAGAGGCTTTCGGAGAGCGACCCGCCCCAGGAGCCGTAGCTGGGCGCAGGGCGGCAAGTCTCAACCACGCCCGAGCCGTCAGCGACAACCTCGCTGTGCTTGAACTCATTGCCGAGCTGCGCGGGAGCGGGAGGCGCCCAGATGCAGCCGAGCGTGACCTACTTGAGCATTGGCACGGCTGGGGAGCGGCTCCGCAGTTCTTCGATGCCGAGGGATACGCCGAGGAGCGCGAGCGACTGCGAGTGCTCGTCGGGGTGTCCGGGCTCGATGCAGCGCGTCGCACGGTGCTCAACGCTCACTACACCGACCCGATGCTTGTCGAGGCGATGTGGGAGCAGATTCCGCGCTTCGGCGTCACCTCGGGCGCCTTCATCGAGCCCGGCTGCGGCCGAGGCTCCTTCCTGTCGGCAGCGCCGGCGGACTTCGTGGGTCTCGGTGTCGAACTCGACGCCACGACGGCAGAGGTGGCGTCGTTGCTCGCGCCCGAGCGGCACGAGGTTGTTGCGGAGGACTTCGCCGACGTAGAGATTCGGGAGGGAAGAGCCGCAGCGGCCATCGGGAACGTGCCCTTCGGCAAGCTACGCCTGTTCGATCGACGCCTCAATCGCGACTTGCGTCTGTCGATTCACGACCACTTCATCTTGAAGGGTCTCGCCGGCGTCGCGCCGGGCGGAGTGGCGATGTTCATCACGAGCCGCTACACGCTCGACAAGCGCTCGTCCTACGCTCGTCGAGAGATCGGCCGCTACGGCGACTTCCTCGGAGCCGTCCGCCTGAACTCGAAGGCTCACGCCGCCGAGGCTGGCACCGACGTCGTGACCGACGTGGTCGTGTTCCGGCGACGCGAGACGGACTCGCCTGCCAACCATGCACCTGGCTACCTCGACCCCGTGGAACGCTTTGGCGACCCCAGCGACGACCTTTACGTCAGCCGCTACTTCGGGCTCCATCCCGAGCGGGTGCTCGGAGCGATGGTCGCCGTTCCAACGATGTACCGCCGGGGGATCGAGGTCGAGGGGACCCGCGAGGAAAACACCAGGCTTGGCGCGGCCCTCGCTTCGATAGCGGATGAGCGCGCGCCGGTTGCCCCCGATGGCGCGGCACCGACGACGGCTGAGCTTGTCGTGCGGAGCAACCTCGAGGCGCCCATCGGGAGGATCGAGCGGATCAGCACCGGCTTTCGCCGCTACGGCGTCGACGGCTGGCAGGAGCACGACGCGGGCCCGCACGCGATGGAACTCGGGCGTCTCATCGAGATCCGCGACTTGGCCCGATCTCTCGTCGACCTGGAGCGTTTGTCTTCGCCGGGCGACGAGGCGACCGAACAGCGGCGCCGTGAGCTCGCAGGCGCGTACGCGGCCTATGTAGCCGCGCATGGACCCATCAACCGCGTCAAGTTGAACGAGCAGAAAGGGCGGCGCAGCTACCCCCGCATGGGCGGGTTTCGCTCCGACCCGGACTTTCCTCGGGTCGCGGCTCTCGAACGCTACGACGAGGCAACGAACGTCGCCACGCCAGCCGCCCTGCTCGCAAGGCGAGTTGTCGCGGCGCCCGAGATCCCCGAGCATCTCGACAACCCTGCGGATGCCCTTGCCATCTCGCTCGCCGAGCGGGGGCGGATCGATCGGGGTCTCGTCGCCTCGCTGCTCGACATCGAGGCCGGCGAGGTCGACGCTCGGCTCGGCGACCTCGTGTTCGCTGACCCGGAGCGCCCAGGCGCGCTCGTCGAGCGCGCTGCGTACCTCGCCGGCAACGTGAAGGCGAAGCTCGCCGCCGCACAGCAGGCGGTGGAGCAGGGCGACGAGCGCTTCTCCCGCAACGTTGAATCGCTGGCGGCCGTCATCCCGCCCGACCTCACCGCGAACGACCTCGAGCGGGTTCTCGGCGCCTCGTGGATCGACGAAGCGGTCATCGAGGAGTTCGCCCGAAGCTTCCTCAGGGGGGCGAGCAAAGAGACAAGGAACGCCATCAGCGTGAAGCTCCTGCGCTCGACGGGCGAGTGGATTGTTCGCACCGAGTGGACATACCTGCGGTCCAATCTCGGGGCTGGCCATGAGTTCGGCACGCCAGAGATGGATGCACTGACGATTCTCCAACACGCGCTGAATGGCCGGTCGCCGGTCGTCTCCACCAAGGACGACCAGGGACGGATGATCGTCCTCCCCGACGCGACGCAGGCAGCGATGGAGAAGGCGGAGTTGATCCGCGAGGCCTTCGACGACTGGCTGCTACGAGCCGACCCGGACCGTTCGGCCGCGGCGCTCGCCGCCTACAACGAACGCTTCAACTCCTACGTGCCTCGCAGCTACGCAGGGATGAAAGTGTCCCCGCCCGGGCTCGCCTCGCACTTCCAGTTACGAGACCATCAGCACGCCGCCATCGCTCGAGCGATCTTCTCCGGAAACACGGCAATCTGGCACGAGGTTGGCGCAGGCAAGACGGCCGTCCAGATCATCGCCGCGATGGAGATGATGCGTCTTGGCTTGATCAACCGCCCGGCCTTCGCCGTACTTCCGAACATGCTCCACCAGTTCGCCCGGGACATCGTCGATCTCTTTCCCGCAGCGGACGTGCTCGTCATCGACAAGGACGACATCAGTCCCGCCAACCGGGCTCTCTTTGCCGCGCGCGTGCGGAGCCACGACTGGGACGCCGTCGTGATCACGCACCCGTCGCTCACGCGCTGGAACGTGGGGCCGGAGGTCGAGCGGGAGTACCTGAATAGCCAGGTTCGAGCGATGCGGGCCGAGCTCCAGGAGATCCAGGCCCAAGGAGAAGTCGGACGCAGCGCCGCCGCTGAACGCCGCGCGGTGAAAACGCTCGAGCGCTGCATTGCCAACTTCGAGGGCCGGATCGAGGCGTTTGCCGACCAGCTCGCTGACCGGCAGGACGAACACGAATTTCCCTTCGACGAAGCGGGGATCGATTTCCTCATTGTCGACGAAGCGGACGAGTTCAAGAACGCCGAGATCCACAGCGCCGTCCGTGATCTGCGGGGGGTGCCGGTCGGTCCGGGGTCGCAGCGCGCCCTCGACCTGTCGATGAAGCTCCACTGGCTGCGGCGGGTGCATCCCGAGCGACAGACGCTGCATGCGACGGGGACCCCGATCTCGAACACCGTCGCCGAGATCTGGGTGGCGATGCGCTACCTGCGCCCCGACCTTCTCGAAGAGCTCGGCATCGACACGTTCGACAGCTTCCGGATGCAGTTCACTGACACCGTCTCAGCGATGGAGCTCGACCTGACCCGGTCCTACCGTCGGGTCGAGCGCTTGGCGCGCTACAAGAACCTTCCAGAGCTCGCCCGCATCCTCTCGGAGTTCGCCGACATCGTCATGGCCGAGGACATCGGCTTGCCGAAGCCCGCTGTCGCCGGCGGCAAGCGGGAGGTCGTGCTCGTTCCGCCGTCTCCCCAACTCGAGGAGTTCATCACGGGTGAGCTCACCAAGCGTGTCGAGAAGGTCCGCGGGCGGATGGTCGAGCCCGAGGAGGACAATATGCTCAAGCTCTCCAGCGAGGCGCGCTTCGCGTCCTTCGACTGGACCGCTTTTCGTGGTGAGGCGATCGGTGACCAACATTCGACGATCGCTGCGGCAGCCCGGCGGATCGCCAGCCTCTACGAGCAGTTCAAGGACTCTCGCTACCTGACCGAGACCGGCGCGGAGCATCCTCGTCCCGGCGCTCTGCATCTCGTTTTCTGCGACCTCTCGACCCCGAACGGCTCTCGTGAGCACTCCGCCTACGAGGACTTGCGCCGGCGGCTCGTCGAGCGCGGCGTACCGCGGGAGCTGATCTCGTTCGCGCACGAGCACGACAAGAACGACGAGACGAAGTCCCGGATGCAAGAGATGGCCAGAGATGGTCGAATCGCCGTGTTGATCGGCTCGACGGCGAAGCTCGGTGCAGGACTCAACGTGCAGGCGCGCGTCGCCAGCATGCATCACCTCGACTGCCCATGGCGCCCCCGCGATGTCGAGCAGCGAGAGGGACGGGGCATCCGCCAGGGGAATCAAAACGATGAGGTCGCGGTCCTGGCGTACGTCACTGCGCGGAGTTACTACGTCTACGGCTGGCAGACGATCGAGCGAAAGGCCGGCTTCACAGGTCAGCTCCTCCGGGCGACGCCTGACGGACCTCGCTCGCTTGTCGTAAGCGATGAGGAGGCGTTGTCGTACGGCGAGATCAAGGCAGTCGCGACCGGGGACCCAGACTTCCTGCGAGAATCCGAGCTGCAGGAGAAGGTTGCCCGGTTAGAGCGTCTGGAGCGCAGCCACTTCCGGGCCCGGTCGGTACTCAGTTGGGAAGCCTCCAACCACCGTCGGCGCGCGGCAGAGAACGAGCGTTTCGCCGAGGCATTCCAACCCTTCGCCGAACAGGTCGCGGCCCTGGACCACGAGAAGGGATGGACGCTCGAGGTCGACGGTCGGAGCTTCGTCACAGCCGGCGAGGCCGCCGACTACGTCGCTGGTCTGTCCACGTACAGCTACCCGCAGCTACGTTTCGTCGAGCCTGACGCGAGCTTTCGTATCGTCCCCAACGATGGCGACGCGGCATATCGCCTGACGGCGTCCATGGGCATCTCTCGTATCGACGCTGACCTGGAGCACCGGCAGAACTCGAAATCTATCGTGAATGCGCTCCGGCTGTTGGCTCGGCGTCTACGCGGTCTCCCAGAGCAGGTGCGTCGGCTCGAGGCAGCCGTCCAAGAGGATTTGGCGGCAGCAGCGGAGAAAGAGCGGGCCCGCGCCCTGCCGTTCTCCCATCAGGATGAACTCGAGGCCGCCCGTGGCGAGCTGCGCGACCTTCGACGTGTGCTCCAGGAGCGCTACGCGCCGGACGAGGCTGCGGCCGAGGACCGACTGCGGGCCGAGCAGGAAGAGATCGACGCCGCGATGGCAAGCCTCCCCGGGCCTGTTGGGATCGCCGGTCAGGGCGGAATGAGCCTCGGTCTGTAGGCCCAACGCCCCGACGAATGTCGGTGGCACTCGGTAGGTTGCCAGGATTGGCGACAGGAGGCCGCATGAACTCGAGTCACGAGGAGCTCCCACCGACGGCCAACGAGGTACGTGAGGCCAAGCTCGGGGTGCGCCGGGCCGCGGCTTGGCTGGTGCATCTCTCCGACACGTCGGCCGGCATGCCAAGCGCAGCGACGAGCATGTTCACCGGACGTTGGCCCTGGCCGTGAGGCGGCTCGAGGAGCTGCAGGAGCGCCG
Organism: Actinomycetes bacterium; assembly: GCA_021809805.1. Lineage (GTDB taxonomy): Bacteria > Actinomycetota > Acidimicrobiia > Acidimicrobiales > Bog-793 > JAKABX01. The sequence continues at coordinate 2,086 of JAJZKA010000055.1, read as the reverse complement.
AACCGCATGGCTGGCCGCACACGAGGAGGAACTGTTCGCCGGGGTTGGCGTCGATGGGGAGCGGCGTTCGTGAGGCGCTTAGCTCGCCTGGTGGCAACCCTGGTTCTTCTCGCGGCCTTCGCGGCCTTCGCGGCCGTCGGCGCGAGCGCCGCCGCGCCGCGCGCCGCGGCAGCGCAGCCATTGCTGCAGGTACTCGTCGAGCCGCATGCGGGCATGGTCCCGATCGATCGACTCGTCGCAGGTGCGCGGCGCAGCGTGGACGTCGAGATATACGAACTCTCGGACCCGACCTTCGAGGAGATCCTCGTCAGGGATGCCGAGCGCGGTGTCGCCGTCCGCGTGATCCTCGACAAGGCGTACGTCGAGGACGAGAACGTCCCGGCTTATGACTATTTGAGCGCTCACCATGTCCTCGTCCGCTGGGCACCGAAGCGCTTCGACCTGGATCATGAGAAGGCGATCGTCGTCGACGACGCGACGGCGCTTGTGATGACCATGAACCTCACCGCTCGCTACTACTCGACGACCCGCGACTTCGTCGTCGTCGATCGGCAGGCGGCTGACGCCCGTGCCATCGAGACCACCGTCGAGGACGACTGGTCTGCCAGCGGGGCGGTGGCGCCTCGGGGCGTCGACCTGCTGTGGAGCCCGGGGTCGGAGGAGGCGCTGATCGGCCTGATTGGCTCGGCCCGGCAAACGGTCGCCATCGAGAACGAGGAGATGGACGACCGCTACATCACGAACGCCCTTGTCGGTGCCGCCCGCCGGGGTGTGCGGGTGACGGTCGTGATGACCGCCGGCTCAAGCTGGGACGCCGCCTTCCGTGAACTGGCAGCCGCCGGCGTACACGTCATCACGTATCCCGACACCGAAACGGGGTTGTACATCCACGCCAAGGCGGTCGTTGTCGATGCCGGGCAATCGGACGAGCGGGCCTTCGTCGGTTCCGAAAACTTCTCGGTCGCGTCCCTCGTCTACAACCGAGAGCTTGGGATCGTCACCCGCAACCCCAGCGTGGTGTCCACACTCGGTTCGGTCCTCGCCGGCGACGCCTCTCGAGGTACCCCCTGGCGGTAGCGGCTTCTCGCCCGCTGAGTGACACCCACTGCCCTAAATGTCACTTCGGAGGTAGCATCGCCTGCTGAGCCGTGGGTCCGCCGCGGGCGTTGAACAGGGAGGCCATCTATGTTCCGGCATGGGATCACGAGCGGTCACCGCGACGGGAATGGCAGGGGGTCGACGACGATTCCGCCGCCTTGCCGGAGCTTTGCTCCTCGCGGTCTCGGGCGTAGTGACCGCAGGGATCGTCGGCCTGCCGACCGTAACTGCGTCGGCGTCCACACCGACGACGGTGACGTTCACCTACACCGGAGCGGCCCAGACCTGGACGGTGCCTTCCAATGTCATCGGGAGTATCAGCTTCTCGATCACGGCCGGCGGAGGAGGCGGAGGCTCGACGGACGGTAGCAACGGTGGAGCGGGCGGCAACTCCGCTACGGTCACGGGCAATCTCGTGAACGCCGCGGGAGGTGAAACGATCAGCGTGATCGTCGTCGTCGTCGGCGGAGCGGGCGGGCAGGCGGTCGCCCCAACCTCAACGACCAGCATGGCCGGGGGATGGGGCGGTCCCGGGGGCGGTGGCTCGGTGTCGGCGCCCGGGGACGCCGGCTTCGGCCAAGTGGATTTCGGCGGTGGCGGTGGCGGTGCATCTGCGATCTCGTCCGCTGCGGCATGCTCCTCAGGTACCGGTGACTACTGCGCCATTGCCGGTGCCGGTGCCGGTGCCGGTGCCGGTGGCGGAGGCGGTGGCGGAGGCGGCTATACGCCGCACCTACCGACCCGACGCCGTCGCCGAGCCCGGCGCAGGACCCATCGCCATCCCCCGCTCCATCTCCGGCGCCGGTGACCGTGACGGTGCAGGCGCCGCCGACGGAGGTGGTGTTCTCCTCATTCGGTGGCGCAGCGAACGGGACGCTGTCCTGTGCGACGAGCACCCAGTCGGTCTCCCCGCACGTCGTGAAGGGACAGCTCGTCGAGGTCGGCGTCGACACGACGTGCACGGCGGCTGGCAAGCCGCTCTCGACCA
>JAJZKA010000054.1 GCA_021809805.1 Actinomycetes bacterium | reverse complement strand
CGCGATGTACTCGAACCCGACCTACAACCCCAACAAGCTCGCCTCCCATAACGCGAAGGAGGTCACGAGCTACTACAAGTCCCTCAACCCGGCGAGCGGCTCGTCGCCGCTCGTGAATGGCGTCACCGGCATCGTCCAGTTCCCGGGTTCGACCTTCAAACTCGTGACGAGCTCGGCGATCTTCGACCACGATCCGTCGCTCGCCTCCAAGACCTGGCCGGTCGTTCCCTACATCAAACTCCCCAATACGACCCAGCTGCTCCACAACTACGCGAGCGAGCTGTGCGGCGGAACGCTCGCCCAGGCGTTCGCACAGTCCTGCGATACCTCTTTCGGGGCGATCGGACTCGCCCTCGGCCCGAGCCGGCTGATCCGCCAGGCCAACGCGTACGGCTTCAACGAGGTGCCCCCGATCGACCTGCCCGCCAGCGAGCTCGCAACGAGCACGATCCCCCCGGCGACCAAGTTCACCTCGGCCGACCCCTTCCTGGCCTACACGGCGATCGGCCAGTACGACATCGTTGAATCCCCCCTGTTCGACGCGATGATTGCGGGCGCGGTGGCGAACGGCGGCAAGATGATGGCCCCGCACCTGCTTTCGCACGTCGTGAACGATCAGGGTCAGGTCGTCGCAACCTACAAGCCGCATGTCTGGAAGAAGGCCACGTCGTCTTCGACCGCGGCGAGTGTCTTGCAGCTGATGCGCGGGGTGACGCACGGTAATGGCACGGCGGCAGGTGTCTTCAACAACATCAGCGTCCCGGTCGCTGCCAAGACCGGGACGGCACAGGTCGGAGCGAACGGCTGCTCGGACAACTGGCTCGTGGCGACAGCTCCCGCCGGTCAGGGTGAGACTCCCACGGTGGCCGTCGCCGGCTACGTGCCCTACCAGCCGGGGCTGACCTGCTCGGACACCGGCGCAGCCGTGGCCGGGCCACGGGTCGACCAGCTGCTCGCCGCGGCACTCAGCTACCAAGCGGGCTCGTGATGGGCCACCCGATGACGAATAGGCTCACAGCGACATGACGACGACGCCACCGCCGCCCGTCTACAACGGGCGCTACGAGTTGCGCCGCCAGATCGCCCGTGGGGGCACGGCGCAGGTCTATCTCGCTCACGACCTCTTGCTCGACCGTCCGGTCGCGCTGAAGGTGCTCTTCCCCGAGCTCTCGGCCGACCGCGCCTTCGTTGAGCGGTTCCGCCGGGAGGCGCAGGCTGCCGCGAACCTCTCGCACCCCAACATCGTCCCGGTTTTCGACTGGGGCGAATCCGACCGCACGCACTTCATCGTGATGGAGTACGTCGATGGCGAGCCGCTGTCGGCGATCATCCGCTCACAGGCGCCGCTCGGCGCGGCCCAGGCGGCAGCGATCGCCGCCGACATCGCAAAAGCGCTCTCCTACGCCCACCGTCACGGCGTCGTCCACCGCGACGTCAAGCCCGGCAACGTGCTGATCACCACCGACGGTGCGGTCAAAGTGACCGACTTCGGCATCGCCCGGGCGATGGGTGCCGATACCCAGGTCACCCAGACCGGCCTCGTGATGGGTACGGCGACCTACTTTTCCCCCGAGCAGGCGCAGGGTCTCGGGGTGGACGGCCGCAGCGACGTCTATGCGCTCGGTGTCGTGCTCTATGAGATGCTCACGGGGCGGCCGCCTTTTAGCGGAGAGACGCCCGTCGCGATCGCCTACCAGCACGTGCGCGAGACGCCTCCGACGCCGCGCAGCTTGAACTCGACGATCCCCGAGTCCCTCGAGACGATCGTGCTCCACGCCATGGCCAAACAGCCCGGCGACCGCTACGCCACCGCCGACGACCTGCGCGCCGACCTCGAGCGCTTCGGGCGTGGCCAGGCGGTGCTGACGCCGAGCAGCGCGGCGAGCGCGGCCCGTACCACCACGGTTGCCGCCGTATTGGCGCCACCGACCACGACGGTCGCCGTGCCCAACTCCCAGACGACCGTCGTCGAGGCGATCGACGAGGAGGGCTTCGGCCCGCGCCCGAAACGCACGACCGTCTGGTGGGCGCTCGCCGCGGTGGTCCTGGTCTGCGGTATCGGCGCGATCGTCTACACCGGCGGTCGCTCGCTCGGCTACTTCGGTGGCAAGACTGCCGCCGCCACCTTCAAAGCCCCCAAGGTGACGGGGATGCGCTTGAGCGCGGCCGAGGCCCGCCTGCGCGGCCACCATCTCGTACCGGTGCGCGGCACGACGAAGACGACGCCGAACAAGGGCACCGCCGGCACCGTCTATGCGCAGAACCCTCACGCCGGTCAGAGGGTGCGGGCGCATGAGCAGGTCACTTTGGACTACTACCGCTACCAACATGCACCGGTCTCGGTGCCGAACGTCTCGAGCCAGGGGGACACCTACCAGGAGGCGGCGGCCCAGCTGCTGTTGCAGGGCTTCAAGTCCACGCAGCTGCCGGTCAAGGCCAACTCGCCGACCCAAAGGCAGGGCACCGTCATCTCCCAGAACCCCAAGGCGGGAACGAACCAGCCCTACGGCTCGACGGTGACCTTGAGCGTCGTCAGCGGCCAGTCTTACGTGACGATTCCCAACTCGATCGTCGGGCAGTCCCAGTCGGCCGCCGAGAGCACACTGCGCCAGCTCAATTTGCTGCCGAAGACGCGCCAGGCCACCCACCCCTCCTCGACCCCGCTCGGAGACGTCATCGCCACGATCCCGACACCGGGCACCGCACTCAAGCCGAACAGCACGGTCACGCTCGTCATCTCGAGTGGGGGGGTCGTCGTGCCGAACGAGGTTGGCTTCTCCGCCCAGCAGGCCGAGTCTGACCTGCAGGCCAAGGCCCTCGGCTTCCGGATCGCCGCTTACTCCGGCACGAGTCAGTACGTGCCGGGCACGGTCGCCCAACAAGAGCCGCGTCCCACACGGGTCGTCAACCAGGGAACGGTGATCGTCCTGTTCGTCGTCGGCGGCAAATCGGCGGTGACCTCGACGACGCCGGGCACCTCGGGGCCCTCGGGCACCTCGGGGCCCTCGGGAACTTCCGGATCGGTGCCGACCACGACAAGCCTGCCGGGCACGTCGGGCACCTCGGGCACCTCGGGAACGTCCGGATCGGTGCCGACCACGACAAGCCTGCCGGGCACCTCGGGCACCTCGGGAACGTCCGGATCGGTGCCGACCACGACAAGCCTGCCGGGCACCTCGGGCTAGTGGCCCTGCCGATAAATACAACGGTGTAAGTGAGAGACCAGCCTGCCCGGGAGGTCTGCGTGTCGCGCCGCTCGCCTTTCGATGTCCACCTGTGCGGCGACGAGCGAAAGATCCTCGAGGACCGGGCGGCGTCGAGGAGCGCGCCGCACTTTGAGGTGGTCCGTGCTCGGATCGTGCTTCTGGCCGCCGACGAGGCGCAGAACATCGATATCGCACGCCGCGTCGGGGTCTGCGTGGACGTCGCGTCGAGATGGCGCAAGCGGTTTTGCCAACAAGGTCTCGAGGGACTGAGGGATCGCCCCCGATCAGGACGGCCGCGCACGTTCGGGTCGTCGGTCGTCGCCGGGGTCAAAGCCCTTGCCTGTGAGCCGCCCGAGCAGCGCGCGGTTCCCTTGTCGAGGTGGAGCTCGCACGAGCTCGCCGCCGAGGCGGTCGCCGAGGGGCTCGTCGGCTCGATCTCGTCGTCGACGGTGCGGCGCGGGCTGCACGCCGACGCGATCAAGCCCTGGCGGTATCGGTCCCGGATCTTCCCGCGCGCCCCGGACTTCGCCGAGAAGGCGGCCCGGGTGCTCGATCTCTCCGCACGCGTCTTCAAAGCCGTCGCGCTCGGCCCGGAGGACTACGTCATCTCCGCGGATGAGAAGTCACGTGCTCCAGGCGCTACGCCGGTGCCACCCGAGTCGCCCGGGGCACCTCGCGCAGGTCGAGTTCGAGTACGAGCGCGGCGGCACGCTCGCCTACATGGGCGCCTATGACGTCCATCGCGCCCACCTCATCGGCGCGGTCGCAGACAAGACCGGCATCGTGCCGTTCATGACGCTCGTCGAAAAGGTCATGACCCAAGAGCCCTATGCGAGCGCCACCAGGGTGTACTGGATCGTGGACAACGGGTCGTCGCACAACGGACAACGATCGGATCGACCGGATGAAGGCGGCATACCCGAAGGGCCGCCTTGCGCACCTGCCGGTGCACGCCTCCTGGCTGAACCGGATCGAGATCGTCTTTTCGATCATCTGCGAAAGGTCGTCAAGCCAGCTGACTTCGCCGATCTCGCGGCGCTCGGAGATCGCCTCTTGCGTTTCGAGAACCGCTACAACGAGACGGCGCGTCCCTTCGACTGGCGCTTCACGCGCGACGACCTCGCCGAGATGCTCCAGCGCCTCGAGGCCCATCGGCCCGAGCACGAGGCGGCGCTCAAGGCCTGAACAGATTCGCACCGACAGACTGGGAGACGTGAAGCCGCCTCCCCGCTCGACCAAAGACGGCCTCGCCTCGCGCCTCAGCGAGCACGCCCGCGCCCGTTGGCCCGAGCTCGCCGGCGTCCACCTGCGGTTCCGGGCCAACTTCGTCTACGTGGACGGGCGCTACGCCGATGGGACCGTGATCAAGCTGTGCCGATTGCGCTATGGCGGCTCCGCTCATCTCTGGGGCTTTGCCCTGTATCGAGCCAGCCACGACGATTATGAGAACTCGTTCCTCCCGAGCGGAACGCCCGTCGGGACTGCAGAAGAGGCCCTCGACTGTGCCTGCGGGCTCTACCTCAACGACCCGTCCGCGTGGCTACCAGATACACCGACGAACTAACGCGCGGAACTACTAGCCCGCTGTTTGGTGAAGTCGAAGCCAGGGTCGTCGAGGGCCAGTCTGCAGGCCACCTTCCAGCCGATGCGCGTCCGCAGCTGACGGAGCGCGTCGCGCTCGGAGAGCCCTTCGAGCGCCTGGAGCACCATCACCGGGCAGATGAGCGTCGACGGCGTCGACGGACGACCGTGACCGGAGGGGAACAGATCGGCGAACGCTTCATCGGGGAAGAGCTCGGTGCGATGCTCGGTGAGGAACGCGTAGATCGATCCCTCCTCGACGAGGGAGCGGCACCACACCGCCGCGTCGAGGATCTGACGCTCAGGACGGGTTTTTCCCTACATGGACAAGATCTTGGTCCATGCCGTCGAGAATCGCGAGCACTGTCAGCGCAGTCGATTGTCCCACAGCGTCCCAGCGCCCCCTCAGCGTCGTGTGGCCAGCACGCTCAAGAAATTACCGAGCAGGTCGTGCCCGGCTTGGGTGAGCACGGACTCGGGATGGAACTGCACTCCTTCGATCGGCAGTTCGCGGTGGCGCACCCCCATGATGACGCCGTCCTCGGTGATGGCCGTCACCTCGAGCACTCCGGGCACCGAGGCCGGCTCGACCACGAGCGAGTGATAGCGGGTGGCCTGGAACGGGTTCGGAAGGCCAGCCAACACCCCGACATCGCGGTGATGGACGGGTGAGGTCTTGCCGTGCATCACCGTTTCGGCGCGGACCACCTTGGCGCCGAAGACCTCGGCGATCGTCTGGTGGCCGAGGCAGACCCCGAGCACGGGGATCCGCCGCTCGCCGAGCATGCGGATCGCTTCGGCGGAAATGCCTGCGTCGGCCGGGGTGCCGGGCCCGGGCGAGATGAGCGCCGCGTCCGGCTCAAGCGCGAGCAAGCCCGCGGCGTCGATGGCGTCGTTGCGCACCACCACCGGCTCGGCACCGAGCTCACCGAGGTACTGGACGAGGTTGTAGACGAAGCTGTCGTAGTTGTCGACGACGACGACCCGCGATCCCATTGCGAAAGGGTAGCGACCGCTCGGCCCGCGCGGATGGGCCGCGGCTCGTATCCTTGGGCCGTGGCCCAGCGCACCCGTAGCGACCGAGGACGAACTGCCGCGAACGGGCGGGCCGCGGCGCAGCGCAAACGGGCGCCCGGCCGCTACACGCCGCCGACGCCCCGCCAGGTGCGACACAGCCCGCCGTGGTACCCGTGGGTGCTGCTTGCCCTGGCGGTGATCGGCGTCGGCATCATCATCGCCAACTACTCCTCGGCCCTGCCGGGCAGTCCGAGCAACTGGTACACGCTCGGCGCATTGGTGGCGCTGCTGGCCTCGGCACTGCTCGCCACCCGCTATCGCTGACCAGCCGCGGCGCGAAATCACAGCGGTGTAGTTCTCCCCAGAGTTATCCACATCTGTGGATAACGTGGGCTGGGTCCGTTGCCGTACCCAGTGCACGGTGCTGGCGAACGAATACCCAGCTGAGCACTGGGGACAAACCTCATCGGCGCCAACCGGAAATGCTTAGCCGGAGGGGACCGCCCATACGCGTCACCGCCCGCGCGCCATTGGCTCTGCGTGGTGTCCACGTAGGGAATGGGTGCCGATACCCGCCGGGTGTGCCAATGGCCCCGAACCGGGTGTGTCAGCGGAGGCGGAGCTCAGTGGGCGGATGGCGCGATGTCGAGGCGCCCAGCGAGGTTCGCCGTCATCGCTTCGCCGAGTGCAGCGAGGGGGGCGTCGACGAGGATCGCACCGTCGGGGCCGCTGACGGCGAGGCGCCCGCCGCCAGCGCGGCCGATGATCCGCGCCGCCACGCCGTGGTCAGCGGCGGCGTGCTCGATCGCCGTCGGATCCGCCGTGGCGATCATCGCGCGAGGCGGTAGCTCGGCGAACAGTTCCTCGGGGCGCGCTACCTCGGCGCTCGCGCCGCTGCCCGAGCGCCACGCCACCTCGGCGAGCGCGACGGCAAGGCCGCCGTCGGCGACGTCGTGCACACCGTGGAGCACCCCGGCGGGCTCGGCGCTGCACTCGGCTGCCACGAGCTCGGCGACGAGGTTACACAGCCGCAGGTGCGCGGCAAGGTCGACGGGTGAGAGCGAGCCATCGCGCTCGCCGAGGACGTCGCGGGCATAGCGGGAGCCGGCGAGCGAGCCGGCGGCCTCGCCGAGGAGCACGAGGGTGTCGCCGTTCTGCCAGCCGATGGCGGGAGGAGGGCTCGCCAGCTGTTCGATCAGCCCAGCGACGGCCACGACCGGGGTGGGCTCGATGTCGGCGCCGTCTGACGCGTTGTAAAGCGAGACGTTGCCACCGACCACTGGCACGCCGAGGGCTTCGCAGGCTTCGCTCATGCCCTCGATCGCCTCAGTGAGCTGCCACATCACCTCGGGGTGCTCGGGATTTCCGAAGTTCAGGCAGTTGACGAGCGCGAGCGGACGCGCGCCTGTGCAGGCGACGTTCAGGACGGACTCGGCGACGGTCGCCGCCGTCCCGGCGCGTGGGTCGATGGCACACCAGCCCGGATTGGCATCACAAGAGAGCGCGAGCCCTTTGCCCTGCCAGGCGATGCCCGGGGCGGCCAGGCGCAGCACCGCGGCGTCCGCCTCACCGGGGCCACGGACCGTGTTGAGGAAGAGCTGGTGGTCATATTGGCGGTAGATCCAGGCCGGGTCGACCAGCATCGCCAAGAGCGCGTCGTCATGGCGACCGGCGGGGTCGAGCCGCGCCGCGCGGACCGCCCGGCGCGCCGCGAGATCGCCTGGCTCGGCAATCGGGCGCCGGTAGCGGGGGGCGTCGTCGGCCAGGCTGGCAGCAGGCATCTCCCCGAGGACGGCACCGCCGACTTCGTCGCGGATGCGCAGGCGCCCGACGCCGTCGGGATCGGGCTCGGCGACAGTGCCGATCACCGCCGCCTCGACCTCGAAGCGCTCACAGACCGCGCGCACGGTCGCGAAGTTCTCGGGGGTGACGACGGCGAGCATGCGCTCTTGGCTCTCGCTCGTCATCACCTCGACGCCGCTCATTGCCGGCTCGCGCCGCGGCACGGCCGAGAGGTCAACCTCCATTGACATGCCGCCCTTGGCCGCCGTCTCGCTGGTGGCGCACGCGAGGCCGGCGCCGCCGAGGTCCTGGATGCCGACGACCAGGCCCGCCGAGAGGAGCTCGAGGCAGGCCTCGATCAGCCGCTTCTCCTCGTAGGGATCAGCGACCTGGACGCTCGGGCGCTTGGCCGCACCCTCGCCGGCGAACTCGGAGGAGGCGAGCACGCTGACGCCGCCGATGCCGTCGCGGCCGGTGCGTGAGCCGAGGAGGACGACGAGGTTCCCGGCCCCTGACGCGGCAGCGAGCACGAGGTGCTCGCGGCGCAGCAGGCCGAGACAGAAGACATTGACGAGCGGGTTCCCGCGATATCCCGGTGCTGTCGTGATCTGGCCGCCGATCGTCGGCACGCCGACGGAGTTGCCATAGCCGGCGACGCCGCGGACGATGCCGTCCAGCAGGTAGCGGCTGCGGGCGTCGTCCAGCGTGCCCACGAATAGCCCGTCCATGAGCGCGATCGGCCGGGCACCCATCGTGAAGATGTCCCGCAAGATGCCGCCGACGCCGGTCGCCGCCCCCTGGTAGGGCTCGATCGCTGAAGGGTGATTGTGGCTCTCGATGCGGAGCGCGATCGCAAGGCCATCGCCCACGTCCACAACGCCGGCGTTCTCGCCGGGGCCGAGGATCACCTGGGGCCCTTCGGTCGGCAGGCGCGACAGGTGGGCCCGCGAGGACTTGTAGGAGCAGTGCTCGCTCCACATGACCGCGTACATCGAAAGCTCGACGGCAGTCGGCTTGCGGCCGAGTACTCGCTCGATGCCGGCGTACTCCTCGTCGGTGAGCCCGAGCGCCCGGTGGGTGCCCACGGGCACCACGGCGCGGTCGGGATCGCTCCCTGCTGACTGCGGACTGCCCGTCATCGTCTCCTCACTTCACCGAGCGCGCCGTGGCCCTTGCCACCGTGCCGGCCGCCCTGCGCGCCCGTCCGCCAGATCCCCACCGCCGTCTCGCTAGCTGGCGACGCGTGACGCTTGGCTCGCGCCGCCGCCTCGGGCGATCGCATCGACGAAGCTCTGGAGTAGCGGGAGCCCGTCGGCCGAGCCGAGCAGCGCGCTGCTCGCCCGCTCTGGGTGGGGCATCAGCCCGACGACGTTGCCGGTCCGGTTCGCGATGCCGGCGATGTCGCCGGTCGATCCGTTGGGATTGTCGCGATAGCGAAGCACGACCTGTCCGTTCTGTTCGAGCTCGGCGAGGTCCCCGGCGCTGCAGGTGTAGTTGCCCTCGTAGTGGTTGACCGGCAGGCGCAGCACCGTGCCTGCCGGCACCGCCGCGGTGAGCACAGAGGACGACGAGGCGACCTCGCACTCGACCGTGGTGCAGATGAAGCGCATCCCCGCATTGCGCATCAGCGCGCCGGGAAGCAGACCGGCCTCGGTGAGCACCTGGAAGCCGTTGCAGATGCCGAGCACCGGGCCGCCGCGCTCCGCAAAATCCCTGAGCGCGTCCATTGCTGGCGAGAAGCGGGCGATGGCGCCGGGACGCAGGTAGTCGCCGTGTGCGAAGCCGCCGGGGACGACGAGGCCCCCGAAGCCGGACAGGTCTGAGTCGCTGTGCCACACGATGCGCGCCGGGGCGCCGAGGCCCTCGAGGGCCGCCACCACGTCGTGCTCGCAGTTCGAGCCGGGGAAGCAGAGGACCCCAACCGTCGTCTCGTGGGTCATTTCGTCGCCCCAATCGCTTCGAGGCGGATGTCGGCCCGCTCGATCACCGGATTGGCGAGGAGGTGCTCGCACATCTGCTCGACCTCGTGGCGAGCGTGGTGCTCGTCGGCGGCTTCGAGCTCGAAGCGCAAGAGCTTGCCGACGCGCACCTCGCGCACGCCGGAGAAGCCGAGCGCTGGCAGCGCTCGCTCGATGGTGAGCCCCTCGGGATTGGCGATGCCCTCGAGCGGGCGAATTTCGACGGCCACGGAGAAGATCATCGCTGCGAAGCCTCGCTCACGCCCCACCACTGAGAGAACGACAGGCCGGAGATCTGCTCATAGGCGCTCACGTAGCGATCGCGCGTGGCGGCGATCACCTCCGCCGGCATGGGCGGTGGGGCGGACTGCTTGTCCCAGCCCGTCGATTCCGCCCAGTCGCGCACGGGTTGCTTGTCGAACGATGGCGCCGTCGTGCCCGGCTGCCAGGCGTCTGCGGCCCAAAAGCGCGACGAATCCGGGGTGAGGATCTCGTCGCAGATCGCGAGCTCGCCGTTGATCACGCCGAGCTCGAACTTGGTGTCGGCGATAATGATGCCCCGTCCGCGGGCGTGTGCCGCACCGAGCGCGTACGCCGCAAGGCAGATCTCCCGTGCCCTGGCGGCGACGTCCGCGCCGAGCAGCTCCTCGCATTGTTCATAGGAGATGTTGATGTCGTGGCCCTCAGTTGCCTTCGTCGAAGGCGTGAACATTGGGCGTTCGAGCGCCGAGGACTCCTCGAGGCCCGGGGCGACCTCCACGCCGTGCACCGTCCCCGAACGCTGGTACTCCTTCCACGCCGAGCCGCTCAGATAGCCGCGCACGATGAGCTCGACCGGCAGCATCTCGGCCCGACGCACGAGCATGGCCCGGCCCGTGAGATCTGCGATCTCCGCCGCCTCCCTTGGGAAGGAGGCGGGATCGACGGTCACGAGGTGGGTCGGGGCGAGCTCGGCGAGCTCGCCCGACCAGAACGCCGTCATCGCGGTGAGCACGCGGCCCTTGTCCGGCACCGGCTCGGCAAAGACGCGGTCGAACGCGGAGATCCGGTCCGAGGCGACCATCAAGAGCAGTCCGTCGCCGGCGTCGTAGATGTCGCGGACCTTGCCTGAGTAGACCCGTTCGAGGGTCACGCCTCGACCTCCTTCAGTGCGTCGATGGTGCGGTGCGCATGCCGGAGTGCTCGATCGAGGTCGAAGGCCTCGTCGAGGACGTGCTCGGCTCGCTCGCCCAGCGCCGCTCGCAGTTCGTGGTCCCTGGCGAGGACGTCGCGGAAGGCCTCGCGGCGCTCGAAGGCCTGGCGGGCATCGCGCTGGACGATGCGGTAAGCGGCATCGCGACTGAGTTCGGCGTTGACCAGCGCCAGGAGCACGGGCTGGGAGAAGACGAGGCCGAGCGAGCCCTCGAGGAGGTTCTCGCGCATCCGCTCGGTCCGCACGACGAGGCCTTTGACGAGCCGGGTGGCCCGGTTCAGCGCGTAGTAGGCGAGCATGCTCGCATCGGGCAGCACGATGCGTTCGACCGAGCTGTGCGAGATGTCCCGCTCGTGCCACAACGCGACGTCCTCCATGCCGGCGACGAGGTAGCCGCGCAGCACGCGAGCCAGGCCAACCAGCCGCTCGCTCGTGATCGGATTGCGCTTGTGCGGCATGGCGGACGAGCCCTTCTGGCCCTCAGCAAACGGCTCCTCGGTCTCGGCGACCTCGCTCCGCTGGAGGTGGCGGAGCTCGGTGGCCAGCGCCTCGATGGTCGCGCCGACGGCGGCGGTGGCATAGAGGAACTCGGCGTGGCGGTCCCGTGCGAGCACCTGGCTCGCCGGCACCGGTCGGAGCCCGAGGGCGGCGCACACGCGGGCCTCGATGCCGGGGTCGATGTTCGAGTAGGTGCCGACCGCACCCGATAGCTTGCCGACGGCGACGGCCTCCCGGGCGCGACGCAAGCGGGCGCGGTCGCGGTCGGCCTGCAGGCAGAACAGGGCGAGCTTGACCCCGAAGGTGGTCGGCTCGGCGTGCATCCCATGGGTACGACCGACCTCGACGGTCCCGGCGTGCTCGATCGCCCGCTCCTTCAGCGCGCCGACGAAGGCGTCCGAGGCGCTCAGCAGCAGGTCACAAGCGCGCGTCAAGGTGAGCGCGAGCGCCGTGTCCACCACATCTGAGGAGGTCAACCCGTGGTGGACAAAGGGTCCTGCCGGCGGGCCGATCGCCGCCTGCACGACGTCCACGAAGGCGGCGACGTCATGGTCAGTGACCTGTTCGCGGGCGTTCACTGCGTCGACGAACGCGCGGTCCACGACTGGAGCGTGCTGGCGCGCCGCGCTGGCGTGCTCCTTCGGCACGGCGCCAAGTTCGGCAGCCGCCTCGAGGGCGAGCAGCTCAACCTCGAGCCAGCAGCCAAGACGCGCCTCGTCAGAGAAGAGCGCCGCCATCTCGGGGGGGCTGTAGCGGGGGATCATGGCCGAGAGCTCCCGAGGCTCCTCGCCGGTATCGCCGCGATGTCCTCTCGGCGTTGCATACCGGGGAACGAGATGCAATCGGCGGCGACATAGGCGCGTCGGCGCGCCTCGGCGAGGTCGGGCGCGGTGCCCACGACCGTGAGGACGCGGCCACCGTGGGTGACAATGCTTCCTTCGCCGTCTTGGATGGTGGCAGCGTGCAGCACCGTCACGCCCGCGACCGTACTGGCTTGCTCGAGCCCTTTGATCCGATCGCCGCTGCGGACCGGCCCGGGGTAGCCCTGCGCCGCCAACACGACGCAGACGGCGGCGCCCTTGGGAGTGAGCGGCGCAGCACCCGCGAGCTCGCCGGTCGCGGCCGCCAGCAAGAGCGCGGTCACGTCACCCTCGAGACAGGGCAGGACCACCTGGGCCTCGGGATCGCCGAAGCGCACGTTGTACTCGACGAGCTTCGGGCCGGACCGCTCGCACATCAAGCCGGCATAGAGCACGCCCCGGTACTCGATGCCCCGGGAGGAGAGCTCGGCAAGGGTGGGTCCGACGATGCGCTCCATGACCGTCTCGACGAGGTCGGAGTCGGCGAGGGGCACGGGCGAATAGGCGCCCATGCCCCCTGTGTTGGGTCCGAGGTCTCCGGTCGCTAAGCGCTTGTAGTCCTGGGCAGCGGGCAGCGGCACTGCGACCTCGCCGTCGCACAGCACGAGGAGCGACAGCTCGGGTCCCGAGAGCGCCTCTTCGAGCACGACCGTGCGACCGGCCCCGCCGAACGTGCTGCCCGACAGCTTGGCCTCGACGTCCGCGAGCGCCTCGCCGAGGTCGGGCGTAACGAGGACTCCCTTGCCAGCAGCCAGGCCGTCCGTCTTGACGACGTAGGGGCCCCGCCCCATCTCGGCGAAAAAGTGCGCTGCATCCTCGACGCGCTCGACGCTGCGGTGCCGGGCGGTCGGCACGCCGGCCGCTGCCGCTACCTCCTTCATGAACGCCTTTGACCCCTCGAGGCGTGCCCCGTCGGCGCCCGGCCCGAGCACGGGGACACCACCGGTACGGAGCCGGTCGGCGAGCCCGTCGACGAGGGGAGCCTCTGGACCGATGACGACGAGGTCGGCGGGGATCGACTCAGCGGGAGCGTCGCAGACGTCGATGCGATGTCCCTCTGGCGAGACCCCTGCGATGCCCGGGTTGCCGGGGGCGACGGTCACCTCAGCGCTGCGCGCGCAGGCGAGCGCCAGGGCGTGTTCTCGGGCGCCCGAGCCGACGACGAGGACGCGCACGCTCAGGCGGCGAAGGAGACGTACTGATCGCGGTCCGGACCAACGGCCGCGAAGGTCACCGGTACGCCGACGGCCTGTTCGATTCTCGCGATGTACTCGCGCGCCGCCCGTGGGAGTCGCTCGACCGAGGTGACTCCGGTCAGATCTTCGCTCCAGCCCGCCAACTCCTCATAGATCGGGCGCACCCGGTGAAGGACCGACTGGTGGTAGGGGACTTTGTCGAGGCGCTCGCCGTCTGCCTCGTATGCGACGCACAGTCGCAGCGCGGACAGGCTCGAGAGCACGTCCAGCTTCGTGAGCGCGATCTCCGACACCGAGTTGAGGCGCACGGCGTGCCGGAGCATGACGAGATCCAGCCAACCCGGCCGGCGCCGCCGGCCGGTGTTCGTGCCGTACTCATGCCCCCGCTCGACGAGCTGGTCGGCGATCGCTCCGTCGACCTCGCTCGGGAACGGGCCCGCCCCGACCCGGGTGACGTAGGCCTTCGCGATCCCGACGACGCGGGTGATCTCCCGCGGTCCGATGCCGCTGCCGACGCACGCCCCGCCCGCGGTGGGGTTGGAGGAGGTGACGTAGGGATAGGTGCCGTGGTCGAGGTCGAGGAAGGTGGCCTGGGCACCCTCGAGCATCACCTGCTTGCCCGCGTCGAGCGCGTCGTGGATCAGCGTCACGGTGTCGGCGATCATCGGCGCCACGCGGGGCGCGATCTCTCCGAGGTAGAGCTGGGCGATCTCTTCGCCGTCGAGCGCGAGACGGTTGAAGACCTTGGCGAGCACTGCGTTCTTCTCACGCAGCACCACGTCGAGTTTTTGGCGAAAGATCTTCGGATCGAGCAGGTCTTGGATGCGAAGGCCGATCCGTGCCGCCTTGTCCGCGTAGGCGGGCCCGATCCCGCGCTTGGTCGTCCCGAGCTTGTTCTTGCCAAGGCTGCGCTCGGTCGCCCGGTCAAGTTCGTAGTGGTACGGCATGATCAGGTGCGCGTTCCCTGAGACCACAAGGCGGCTGGTATCGACGCCGCGCGCCTCGAGCGCCTCGCACTCGGCGACGAGCACGGTGGGATCCACCACGACGCCGTTGCCGATCACGGGGATGGTGTGGGGATAGAGGACACCGCTCGGCACGAGCTGGAGGGAGAATGCCTCGCCGCCGACGACGATGCGATGTCCGGCGTTGTGGCCGCCCTGGTAGCGCACCACCAGATCCATATCCTTGGCGAGTAGGTCGGTGAACCGCCCCTTCCCCTCGTCGCCCCACTGCGTTCCGACTACAACGGTCGCGGGCACCCACGCTCCTCCGGCTCGACCAGGTCGAAGCCTAGTGCACCGATCCGCACCACCTCAGAGCCCTCCGCCTCCCGTCGCTTTCGCGCTCGACGACCCCCCCGGCGCCCCGGCCGCTTGTCTCCGCGCGCGCCGAGGTCCCACCCCATGTCCTATGGCCGAGGTGTCGCTCCAGCGCGAGTTCGTGGTGGGCCAATCGGGCCGGACCGCGGGCACAGATGCGGCATCTGATCGCGACGCCGAGGGGTCGTGGGGGAACAATTCGGCTCGCTCGACGCGACGGCGCATGGCGTTGAACCACGCCTTGCCGGCGTCCAGCCGGGTGGTTCCGAGCGTCTCGGGGCGCTCCCCCGCCTCGAGCGACCTACTCGCGGCTCTCGAGGTCGAATCTTGCTGTCACCGCCGGATCGTCACCGGAGCCGATCATGACCTGCCGCCCTCCGCGGACGGGCTCGCAGGACAGTGGCACCGCCCGGCCGACCGGCACGGCATCGTTGTAGTGGAGCTTCAGTCGCCGAACGCGAAAGCGCCGAACGGCGTGCTCCCCAAGAGACAGCTGCGCCGCCTGTCGGGCGGCCTCGGCGAGGCCGATGGCGGAAACGACGTCACGCTCGCCGTCAAAGAGCGCCGGGTGGTTGGCATCGATCCGCAGGCTCCAGCGGAAGCGGCGACCTGGTCCAGCGGCGTGGCAGCGACACAACAAGACGTCCTCGGCGGCGAGGCGGCCGATGGCCGGAGCCACGTCGAGGGGTGCGCACTCGGGGAGGTGGGTCGCACCAGCGTGCGCCCGCCCGCGTAGACGCTCGGCGAAGCCGGCGTCGAAGCAGGAGAACGCGCACGTCCCAACCCCGATGCAGCGGCCTCCGCGCCACACCCGGGCATCGATCTGCGCGCGGCGCAGCTCAGATCCTCTCCATCGCAGCGCCCGGAGACGTGTCCGAATCACCAGATTTGCAGGGTTCGGGCCGACCGCGAGCAGCGTGTGATCGTCGATCGCGAACTCGAGTTCGCGCAGCACGAGCTCGGCGGCGTTGTCGACGCCCAGTTGGATGTGGGCGACGGCGACCGCCCCTTGCCAGAAGGTTTCCAGCAAGAGCATCGGATCGTGCTCACCGTGCGCGTTCGGCGCGAAGAATCGCTGCGAGCGCGCCCACTGAGCGGCGAGTACCGCTTCGCCCCGTTCGAGCGGCACGACGGTCGTCAGGAGCACCTGGGCCACCGACTGGCGGTTCACCAGCTGGCGGGGAATGCCGGCGCGCCACGGGTCGTCCCTGGCGCGCAGCAGCTCGCGTTCGGTCGGTGTGAAGCCAAGTGGCGGCCAGGAGGACAGCGTCAGCTCGCCGACTCCGTGCTCTTGGAACGGCGGCAACGGTCCTCCCTTATTAGCATACCAAAGAGTGGGTATTCACACCATAATCACTTCGCAATGAAGAGCGCTTGGATATACGTCACATTGTGCCATCGCAATACCGAATAGTACGTGCGAATCTGTAGGTGGGGGTGGTGAGGTGGACCGGTATCGTTGCCACGATGCTCACCTCGGAGAATTCACGACGGAGCGCGTCCTCGCCATCTGCCGTCGGCGGTCGGAGCGCCCGCTCGCGCCCAGCCAAGGCAACGACAGCGCCGTCGCGCCGGCCCGCCGGCGCGACGGCCAACAAGGCGGTCACTAAGGAAAGCGGTCGATCGCGTGCGGCGCGACCTCGGCGTCAAGAGGTCGAGCTCTCGACTCGCGAGCGCATCGTGATTGCGGCCGCTGAGGCCTTCGCGGCGCGGGGCTACTACGGGGTGAATCTCGCCGAGGTGGTGGAGGAGCTGGGCTTCACCAAGGGCGCCTTCTACTTCTACTTCGACGGCAAGGACGCCCTGGTGTCCGAGATTGTCAATCGTCACTTCGCCGCCTGGGAACAGACGCTGCCAGCCATGTTGAACAGCGCCGACGACCGCGTCGATGCGATCGTCGAGGCCAGTCATCGGGTCGCGGAGTCCTATCGCAGCAACCCGATCGCCCGAGCCGGCACCCGCCTTTCTGCTGAGCGCAATCTCGTGGGCGTCGAGCTCCCCGAGCCCTTCGTCGACTGGATCGATAAGATCAGCCGCCTGCTCCAGGAGGCGAAGCGTCTCAAGCAGGTACGGCCTGACCTCGCGGTACGTCCCTGCGCGCAGATGATCGTGGGTGCGTTCTACGGGATCCAGGGCGTTTCGGATTACCTGAGCGATCGCCGCGATCTCCATGCGCAGCTCGATCAGTTCTGGGGGCTCGTGCTCCCCTCGTTGCGGGGCTGATAGGACGGCTCAATGCCGCCTTCGATGCAGGGCGGCGCGCGCCGCGTTGGCGCCGGGAGCGCCGTGCACACCGCCGCCAGGGTGGGCGGAGGACGAGGCGAGGTAGAGGTTGCCGATTGGGGTTGCCGGGCGCCCAAGGCCAGGCAGGGGTCGCAAGACCAGCTGTTGGTGCAGCTGTGCCGTGCCCCCGTTGATTGCCCCGCCGACGAGGCTGGGATTCAGCTCCTCGAGCTCTTTCGGCCCGAGGACGTGCCGGCCGACGATTCGCGATCGGAACCCCGGCGCGTAGCGCTCGATCCGCTGCTCGACGCGCTCGGCGAAGGGCTCGAGCCAGCCCGCCGTGACGTCGATTACTCCAGCGGCGTCCCGAACCAGCCGGCGGGGCACGCGGGTGTACGCCCACGCAGTGTCATGGCCGGCCGGCGCCCGGGTCGGGTCCGCCACGGCCTGCTGTCCGAAGACCAAAAAGGGACGGTCGGGCAGCTGCGCGGTGGCCAGCTGTGCGCTGTATCGGGTGAGGTCGTCGAGGTCGTCGGCAACATGGACGGTCCCGGCTTGCCTGGCCTCGGCCGCCTCCCAGGGAACGGGACCGTCGAGCGCCCAGTCGACTTTCACGGTTCCGTGATCCCACTGGAAGTTCCGAAGATCGCGACTGAGCCCCGGCGGCAGGTCGGCCGCATCGAGAAGCGCGCCGTAGAGGATGGGCGCGGCGACCGCGGCCAGCACCGTGCGCCGGGCCCGGAGCTCGGTGCCGTCCTGCAGGCGCACGCCCACCGCGCGCCCGGACCGCACAATTACCTGCTTGGCTGCGCTTGCGCACTGCACCACAGCGCCACGGGCTTCGAGGCGCCGGACGAGGGCATCGGTGAGCGCAGCTGCCCCGCCCTCGGGGACAGGGAACCCGTGGGTCTGGCCGAGGCACGCGAGCAGCCAGCCGTATGCGGCGCTCAGGGTCGACTCAGGTGCGAGATCGCTGTGGAGAGCGAGACCGGCGAGAACCAGCGCGGCACCTTCACCTGCGAAGCGCTCGGTGGCCATCTGCCGGACTGGCAACAGCGCTTGGCGAACGAGGCGGAGCGCCTGGTCGAAGCCGACTCGGCCGAGAAGTCGGGCAACCGGCGCGAGCGGCGGGAATGGCCGGAAAATCGCGCCAAGCGCGAGGTCAGCGACCTCGCGCCACTCGCTGATCATCGCCTGCCATGCCTCGCCGTCGCCGGTATGGAACCGGTCGAGCGAGGCACAGGTGGTGGCGAGGTCCATCGAAAGCACCGCGCAGCGCCCCCCCGGTCGGGGATGGGCGAGAACCAGTGGGGCACGCCGCCAGACGAGGCCGTAGCGCTCCAGTTCGAGCGCCCGCATGACTGGCGAGGCGACGGCCAAGGGGTAGAACGCGCTGAAGACGTCGTGGCGATAGCCCGGAATGGTGAGCGCCGCGCTGCGCACCGCCCCTCCGGGCTGTGGCTGTGCCTCGACGACGAGGACCGACCATCCCGCGTCGGCGAGCACATTGGCCGCGACGAGGCCGTTATGACCAGCGCCGATCACGATCGCGTCAGTCATCGCCACCGGCCTGCGGATTCGTGCGCGGATCGTTCGGCGCCCTCGCGACCATCCAGGGACCTAGCACGCGCACCACCTCGAGTGAGCGTATGCCCGGCAAACATTCGGGCTGGGCCGGCCGAAGGCCTTGTCGTCGCGTCGGGCCACACCCAACCCGAGCCATTGCGCGGCCCCACTTCCGCGCTGTTCGGACGCCGTCGGCGCCCGTCGATCAAGAAGACGACTAGGGACGAAGGCTTCCTGCGGCCCACTCCCAGAAATCGTCCAGCTGGGCGGCGGGCGGCTCGCTCGCAAGGGAGGCGGAGAGCGCTTCGGCGCCATAGAGGACCGCGACAATGGTACGCGCCGCGCGACGCTCGTTGATCTCGCGCCGTAGCTCGCCTGTTCGCTTCGCGCGCCGCAACATGACCGTCAGCCGCTCGATCCACCGGCCGAATGGTTCGGTGAGCTCCGCGTCGACGAGGTCACGTTCCATGCGTAACCGCATTCCGGCGCGCATCAATGCGTCCTCCCGGTACCGGATCGCCGCGGCGCGGGTCAGGCTGATGACTGCATCGAACGCGTTTGCGTTCGTGGCGCCCTTGAAGAGCTCGTCCTCGGCCGTCAGCGAGCGGTCGACGATCTCGCTGACGAGGGCGTCCTTCCCGTCGAAATAGAAGTAAAACGCTCCTTTGGTGAAGCCGAGCTCCTCGACGACTTCGGTCAAGTTGACCCCCGCGTAGCCACGCTCCGCGAAGGCTGTCGCCGCGGCGCGAACAATGCGCTCTCGGGTACTGAACTCGCTTTCGGCCGTTCCCGATGACACAGGCGGGCTAATGGCGTGCGCGATGGTGGTCTGGCTCTCACGGCGTACAGGTTGGCGCGGGGACACAGCCTTCTTGGCTGTTCGCTCATTCCTCGCCGTTGCCATCGGAACCGATGCTAGTGCGTTGGCTGGCATGAATATCGCCTATCGAATATTTCGGATACGGCTCGGGAACTCTCATCACAAAGAGTGAACTCCTGCCCACCGAGTGGCTAATCCGATACAGCCTAATTGGACATGGGACTCTTGCTCCCATCCCGCGATGCTAGACGCGCAAAGAGCATCAGGCATGCACTATTGCTAAGAAATTCAAAGTCGCTTGCCGAACAGCGGGCTGTCTGTTGGCGGCGCGTCTTCTGTTCGTGACATACCTGTAACTCATCGCAATCCACATGCATAGAAAGATGGTCGCGACCCCTCATGGTCAAGAGGGCCGACCCCTGCTGTGAAAACGGCAAACCCTCGAATCGACAACCGGCCATCGTGTCCGGCGATTTTCCGGCGAGCATGCCGACTGGCGCGGATCGCCTGGATAGCTGGTCGGACGCGCGTTCTGGTCGGCTCGGCGTGTGCTGAGGACGCGCTGGCGTGTTCGCGCCGTCGCGTCCTGCACTTGGCGGCGGTATCGGCCGTTCCTGCGGACACCCACCGGTGGTCCGCGCAACTCGGTCGCTGAAGCAGCCCTCATGCGTCGACCATGACCGCTGGCAGCTCGGCGACCGTCCCCGCACGATGGTATTCAGGTCGGGCTCGTCCCCGTGCTCGATCAACGCTCGAGTGTCAGCCGCAACACGGTCATGCCCGCTTCGGCCGCGAGAT
Source organism: Actinomycetes bacterium (assembly GCA_021809805.1). Taxonomy (GTDB): domain Bacteria; phylum Actinomycetota; class Acidimicrobiia; order Acidimicrobiales; family Bog-793; genus JAKABX01. The sequence continues at coordinate 1,330 of JAJZKA010000054.1, read as the reverse complement.
CGGCCCGACGCGCGCACACCCCGCGTTCTTACAAGACCTTTGCCACCCCGTCGACGTAGGCGGCGAGCTTGGCGCGTTCCCGCTCGCGCAGCTCCGGGTTTGCTGAGATGACGTCGTGGCGTTGGCGAGATAGGTCTCTGCGGCACTCGCCGAGCATGTCGACGGCGGCGTTGAGCCTGCGCTCAACAGCATCGAAGGATCGGTCGCTGTCGGGAGCTCCGGCTGTGCCCTCGACGATGCTTGCGTCGAGCATTACTGAGCCGTCGAATCGCACATCTGGCTTGCCAGCGAAGTAACCGAGGAACGTGGGTTCGGTGAGGTCCGCGCGTGCTGCGATCTCGGACGCCGTGCTGTGCTCGAAACCTTGCTGCGCATATAGAGAAGGAGCGCTGCTTCCTGGAGGCGCCCCCTGCGGTTCGGCTGCCATCGTCCCACGGGCTACATCGTGGTGTTGACCTTTACGGTCATGGCCGGTAGGCAGCTGTCGGTAACTGACATCACATGCTGGGGGCGCAAGTGCCGATCTTTGTCACGGGAGCCACGGGTCGGATCGGTTCGGCCGACGTCACCGAATTGCTCGAAACCGGACATCGGGGGTGGGCCTCGCTCGGTCGGACGAATCTGCGAAGCGCCTTGAGGCTGTCCGCGCCGCGGTGCAGTGTGGGGATCTCGAGGATTCACCGGCCTTGCAGAGGCGGCCGCGCAATCCGCTGGCGTTGTCCATCTTGCGTTTCAGCACGACATCGCATGGAGCGGCAACTTTTCCACAGTGGGGGCGGCTGATCGTCGTGCAGTGGAGGCGATGGGAACTGCGCTTGCCGGCTCGGACCGGTCATTCGTGCTCGCTACAGGCATGGTGGGCCTGGCTCTGCCGGGTCGCCACCGAGGACGACGAGCTCGTCGAAACTGCCCAGATGCGTCCCGACCCTGCCGGGTTGAGGGTGGCGACAGCCCCGCCGGCCCTCTCCTTGCGGGGCATTGGTGTGCGCTCGTGCGTGGTGCGGCTCCGGCCTACGGTGACGGCGACCACGGCTTCACCCGCACGATTGCCGAGCCCGCCCGCGAACGTCGCGTCGCAGCGTATGGCGGTGAGGGAACGATCCGCTGGTCGCCGGTGCATCGCGCGGACGCTGCCAGGCTCGCACGCTTGGCACTTGAATCGGCCCCAGCGGGCTCGGTGCTGCATGCCGCCGCCGCCGTTGCGCAGCTGCGCCACATCAGCGAGATCATGGCTCGCCACCTCGAGGTCCCGACCCCATCCGTCTTGCCTGTCGAAGCCCTGGAGTACTTTGGACACCTCGCCACTTCATCGGCCTCGACAGCCCTGGGT
>JAJZKA010000053.1 GCA_021809805.1 Actinomycetes bacterium | reverse complement strand
GCGCTCCGCCACGGCCCGGGTCCGTCCGCGAGATCGGGCTCGTCCTCGGGCGAGGGCACCGCCCCGCCGAGCGGTGGTGCGGGCCACGAGCCGGCGGCCGAGGTGCCACTGGCGAGGTCGCGATCAAACGGCTCGCCGGGTGGGCTCACCGTGTGCGCTCCGAAGGTCGGCCAACGGCGCCCGCCTCGCCGACGCATGAACGCCGCGACGAGCAAGGCGACGATGATCACGTAGTACAGACCGCGAACCGCCCCATAGCCGCGCCCATGATGGTGGAAGATCGCACCGGCGGCCATCAGAAGGACAAGTCCGCCGATGCGCAGCAGTCGTAGCCGGGGGTTGCCCCGCCCGAAGCCGATACCGAACACGCTGAGCATTGTCGCTGATAACCTCAAGAATTGCGAGCGAAACTGCAGGAAAGGGCGCCTCAGCGGGAGCAGCGATCGGGAGGCAACATGGCGGATCCCCAAACCGGAGAACGCGACCAGCAGCCCAACGGCGGAAGCGATGCTCGCCTTCCCGCAGAGGCTCCGCCCGATCCACCAGAGATCGCTGGGCCCGAGCCGGAACTCGAGGCCCCCGTTACGCCTTCGCGGGCGGGGCGGCTGTGGGTGGCCGTCATCGGGGCCATCATCGTGCTCGCCCTCGTTCTCGTCTTCATCTTGCAGAATCTCAAGACCACGAGCGTCCAGTTCTTTTCACTGCATTGGCGCATTCCTCTTGGCATCGACCTCTTATTCGCGGCGATCCTCGGTGGGCTCGTGGTTTTCTTTATTGGCGCGGTGCGGATCCTCCAGCTGCGCCGGCTCGTCCGCCGACGCCACCGCGCGCTCCAGCGCGTGGTCAACGACGCGGCGGAGCACCGCCCAGCCAGCAACGCGCGCTGAGGCAGTTCGCCGTCCTCGCGGCGCCGGGGTATGGACGGGGCCTGATGGCGCAAGGGCTGGCTCGTCGGTCATCTCGAGCAATCCCGGAGCGCCCCGGCGTTGATCTGCACTTGGCGCGGGCTCGCCGCAGTCGCGCGCGACTGGGTAGGCGTCCGCGCGTAGGGCAGTCTTGCCGCGGGAATTCGTCGCCCTCGCGGGATCGACCGCCTCCGTCTGTGCGGGCTCGTGGCCATCGGTAGCCTCGCCGGCGTGCTGTTCGCCGCGCACCTCGCGCGGGAGCCGACGATCGCGCCACCAGCTCGTCGCACGGGGTGAAAGCAGGCGCACACTGCCACGGCGGGCGCTGTCGGGCTCACGCGGGCTGCGGGCCGCGCAACCCCGGGCCGACGGGGCATCTCCCCACGCCCGCTGCGCGCAGTGCAGAGCGATCGACTCGCGGATGGTCGGCGCGACGTTGCCACGCGGACTTGCCGCGGTGCGCCTCATTCACCGCACCCTCAAAGAGCGCGCCTGATGGCGCTTGGCTGGGACGACGACAGCGGCAATACGTCTGGTTCCGCGTCGCCGCAGGGATGGTGGCTCCGGGGGGAGGGCTCGAACCTCCATTCTGGGATTCAAAGTCCCATGTCCTGCCATTGGACGACCCCGGATTGCGGGCGCGCGGGACCAGCGTCGGCGCCCGTTGGAGCGTACCCGCCCGCGCCCTCGCGCTCGAGAAAGACGGTCGAGGCGCCGAACGGATCACCAAGCCGGAGAAATCCAGTAGCCTCTGCGGCGCCATGGGTTCACTAATCAAGAAGCGCCGGAAGCGAATGCGCAAGAAGAAGCACAAGAAGATGCTGAAGCGCACGCGCTGGCAGCGCCGCACCAAATAGCTACCCAGGCCGCACGACAGAGGCGTCCCGCAACGGACGCCCAGCAAGTCAGCTGACGCGGTCTGGTTCGCGCGCCGCGTCTCGGCGCAGCTAGCTCAATAGGCCGCTACCGCTCGGCACGCCTCGACGACGGCTCGCCGCCCTTCGGCGGCCACCGCCTCGACGAGCGCGCCCGCGGCTAGCTCTGCGCGCGCGGCCGTGCACTCGACGAACCAGCTCGCTCCGCTCCCGGCGAGGACCGGAACGCTGGCCGTGGCATCGGCGACCAGCGCGCGCCACCACGCGAGCTCGGGAGCGACGCAGATGGCGGCCGCTTCCAGGTCGTTCGGCCCAGTCGCCTCTCGTGCCCCGAGCTCGTCGAAGGCCTGGTAGACGAGAGAGGTCGCCACCGCAAGCGGTGGCGTGCAGACAACGAAGCCCGTCTCCTCGAATTCCAGTGGCTCGAGCACCTCGCCGATCCCGCGCACGAGCGCCCGCCCGCCGTGAACGCAAAACGGCACGTCGGCCCCGAGCGAGGCGGCGGAAAGAGGGTCGTCGTTGCCGGCCCAGCGGAGGATGGCCGCAGCGTCCGACGAGCCACCGCCGAGCCCGGCGCCGGCGGGAATGTGCTTGACCAGCGAGACCGCAGCCCGTCTCCCCACGAGCGCCAGTGCCTTGCTGACCAGGTTGGACGGCCCAGACGGCACGACGGCGATCGCCTCGTCGGGGGTGGGCCCCGGCGCACCGCACCAGCGGACGGCATCCAGGACCTCGACAGAGGCGTCCTCCCGATCGTCTTCGCCAAGCGCCATCAAGTGGATCTCGTCGGCGAGATCGAGACTCACCATCTCGGCCTCGAGCAGGTGGTAGCCATCGGCGCGCCGACCGACGACGCGCAGCGTACGCGTCAGCTTGGCTGGGGCGGACTGGCTCCATCTCTCGGCGCAAGGGTTCGTTGGCACCCGGCTAGCTTGCCCCACGCAAAGATGTCGAGCTCCTCCGCACGGCTGCTCGAGGCGATGCCGGCGCAGACGAAGGCCTCCTCTGAGACCAGCCCGGCGAGCGACCGCCGCAGCATCTTGCGGCGTCCGCCGAAGCCCGCGCGTAACAGCCGGTCAATGTCGGCATAGCTCGCCAGTTCCGGATCGATCGCTGGCGCTATTCGACGTTCGATGGCCACAAGCACCGAGGCGACGTGCGGACGTGGGTGGAAGACCTCGGGGGCGACCTTTCCGGCGAGACGGGCGGTTGCAAAGTATGCGACACGAACCGACACCGCGCCGTAGTCCTTTCCCCCCGGACCCGCAGCGAGCCGCTCGCCCGCCTCGCGCTGGACCATCACGAGCATCCGCTCGATGCGAGGGACGTGCTCGAGGAGCTTGATAACGAGCGGGATCGCCACGTTGTAGGGCAGGTTCGCCACGAGCGTCCATGGACCTCCTGGCAGGAGCGCCTCCCAGTCACAGCTCATGGCATCGGCATGCACCAGCTGCACCGAGCTCGGAAGGAGCTCGCGCAACACCTCTACCAGCCGGCGGTCGATCTCAATAGCGGTGACCGTCGCACCCGTCGCGGCGAGCGCCAACGTCAGCGATCCAAGGCCTGCCCCGATCTCGACCACCTGGTCACCGGGCCCGATCTTGGCCAGGCGGGCGATCCGTTCAACCGTGTTCGGGTCGCCGACGAAGTGCTGGCCGAGAGACTTGGTGGGCCCGAGGCCGTGCTCGTCGAGCAGGCGGCGGATATCCCCATGGCCGAGGCGGTCGCCGCTGGCACTCATGGCGACAAACTCAGCGCGAACGCGTGCAGCGCGTTGGCCGTCGTGCGGCGCGCGACCTCGTCGGCAGCGACGTCCAACAGCTCGCCGACGAACGCTCCGATCACCGCTACCCGCGCCGGCTCGTTGGGCGTGCCGCGGTACGGGACCGGGGCGAGAAAGGGCGAGTCGGTCTCGATCAGCAACCGGTCGAGCGGACAGATCCTGGTCGCCTCGCGCACGCCCTCGGCGTTCTTGAAAGTGACGATCCCGCTGAAAGAGACCCACGCGCCGAGTGCGAGGCACGCCTCGGCCTCCGCCGGTCCGCCGGTGAAGCAGTGGATCACCACCCGCGGCACTCGCGCGTCCCTCAAGATCGCCACCGTGTCGTCCCACGCCTCGCGCGTGTGCACGACGAGCGTGAGGTCGAGTTCCGCTGCGAGGGCCGCCTGCTCGGCAAAGACCGCCCGTTGGACGGCGCGCGGCGAGTGGTCGTAGTGGTAATCGAGGCCGCACTCACCGATACCCACCAGGCTGCCGGGCGGGCGTCCGACGCTCCCGGGAACGGGTGCGCCGTCCCTCGCAAGCGCGAGGAGCGGCGCCACCCCGTCGCTCGCGTCGTGGGGGTGGAGGCCCACGGTCGCCCACATCTCGAGCGGCAGGTCCCCGCTTCGCTGCGCGAGCGCAAGGGCCGCGAGTGAGGAGGGTTCGTTGGTGCCGATGCAGATCGCCCGCACGACACCCACAGAGGCGGCGCGCTCAGCGACCGCTTCGATTTCAATCGCGTCGCCGAGGAACTCGCCTTGCAGGTGGCAGTGGCTATCGGTCCACGTGGGAGCGTCCGCTCGCCCGAGCTCGCTCACCGCAAAGCGTCGCCAGCGGCGCGCTCGGACTCGCGGCGTCGCGGGAAGAGCGGCTCGCCCTTTTCCACCGCAAGCCCGCCTGGATAGCCGCCCCAGGTGAGGTCCGCGGCGCGCGCCGGGGCGTCGACTTCACCGGGAAGTCCGAGACGGGCCCAGATGCGCGCGGAGGACTGCGGCACGGCTGGTGAAGCCAAGATCGCCACGAGGCGGAGCACCTCGAGCGCATCGCCGAGCACCCCCTCGACAACCGGACCCGGCGGCAGCTTCCATGGCTCCTCGTTCTCGAGCTCGGCGTTCGCCTCGCGGATCATTCGCCACGTCGCCTCCAGCGCCTCGTGGGGTGCGCTCCTCCCCCAGGCCGCCTTCGCGGCCGCCACGCACTCAGTGGCGACGGTGGCAACTCGATTGCTCGGTCCCGCAGGTCGCGGCGCCGGGCCGATCCCCCCACACTTGGAGGCCACGACCGTGGCGACACGTGAGAGCAGGTTGCCGAGGTTGTTCGCGAGATCGGCGTTGTAGCGGCCGACCAAGGATTCATAGGAGAACTCGCCGTCAGCACCGAGGCTGACTTCACGCAGCAGGTGGTAGCGCAGCGGGTCGCTACCGACGTCCTCAGCGAGGGCGACGGGATCGATCTGATTGGCCCGGGACTTCGACATCTTCTCGCCACCGACGAGCAAGAAGCCGTGCACCATCACCTCGCTCGGCGGGGCGATGCCAGCCGCCATGCACATTGCGGGCCACCAGACGCAGTGGAAGCGCAAAATGTCCTTACCGACGAGGTGGTGCACGGCCGGCCACCACGTCGCGAAGCGCTCCTCGTCGGTGCCGTAGCCGACCGCCGTGCAGTAGTTGATCAGCGCGTCGTACCAGACATAGACAACGTGCTTGGGATCCCAGGGAACCGGGATGCCCCACTCGATCGATGTTCGCGAGATCGAGATGTCCTCGAGACCTTGGCGGATGAAGCTGAGCGCCTCGTTGCGTCGGGTCTCGGGTCGGACCGCATCCGGGGCCTTGTCGAACCACTCGAGCAGTGCGTCTTGAAAGCGCGAGAGCGCGAAGAAGTAGTTCTCCTCCACCAGCCATTCGACGGGCCGGCCGTGCACCTTGCAGGTGCGCGCGGGCCCGAGTTCGGGTTCGGCGTAGTAGGCCTCGCAGGCCACGCAGTACCAGCCCGAGTAGGTGCCCTTGTAGATGTGCCCGTTGTCGTAGATCGCCTCGATGAAGCGCTGCACGGCGACGTGGTGGCGATCCTCGGTGGTGCGGATGAAGTCGTCATAGCGCACCTCGAGCGCGGCCCAGGCGGAGCGGAACGCCTCGCTCGTGCGATCAGCCCACGCCAGTGGCTCGAGTCCCTGCTCCTCGGCAGCCCGCTGCACCTTCAGGCCGTGCTCGTCGGTCCCCGTGAGCGAGAAGACGTCGTCACCGGCCAGTCGGTGCCAGCGCGCCAACGCATCGGCCGTGACGACCGTATAGGCAGTGCCGAGATGGGGCCGATCATTGACATAGAAGATCGGCGTCGTCTGAAAGTAGCGGGACCCCACCCCATCAGCGTACCGGCGCATCCCGACCGCCCTCAGACGCCGTCCCTTGCCCTGAGGCGGCACCCGCCAACGACGCGTCATAGGCGGCGCGGTGCGGCACCTCCAGGCAGATCTCGAGCGCGCTCGCGGCATCCTTGCGCCGCAGCCCTGCGGCGATCAGGCGGCCGGCGAGGTCGCGCAGGGCCTCAGGCGAGCGCTCGGCCCCGGGCAAGGCGGGCGGCGCCGCATCAAGGACGAGCGCGTACTCGCCCCGAGCGGGGCGATCGGCAGCCCAGTCCACTGCCTCGACGAGGGTTCCGCGCCAGGTCTCCTCGAAGCGTTTGGTCAGCTCCCGCGCCACCGCGACGCGGCGCTGGCCGCCGCAGTGCGCGGCCAGCTCCGACAACGTGGCTACGAGCCGCTGCGGCGACTCGTAGCACACGGTGGGCTCTTCGGCCGCGGCAATGCGCTGCAGTGCGACCCGCCGCTCGGGGCCCTTTCGCGCGAGGAACCCCTCGAAGCAGAAGCGCCGCGTGTCAAAGCCGCTCACCACGAGCGCCGCGAGCAGCGCCGAGGGTCCTGGCACCGCCTGCACCACCACGCCCGCCGCCGCAGCGGACGCGACGAGGCGAGCACCGGGGTCTGAGACAAGCGGCGTCCCGGCGTCAGACACCAACGCGACGGTCCCCCCGCCCGCGACCACGGCGAGCAGCTCATCGAGGCGAGCCGCCTCGTTGTGCTCGTGCAGCGACACGAGCCGATGCGCCCGCACGCCACTCGCCTGCAAGAGCAGGCCAGTGTGTCGGGTGTCCTCGCAGGCGACAACATCGGCCTCGCCGAGCGTGTCCTTGGCGCGAGGGGAGAGGTCGCCGAGGTTGCCGATCGGGGTGGCAACGACGACGAGGCGCCCGGCGCCGCTCACTCTTCGATCTCGAGCTTGTCGCCGGGCCGTAGACGCCAGCGATCGAATGCGCCCGCCTCGGCCTGCAAGATCGCGTACGCGTGGCGCCGCGGCAACCCGACTCGGTTGGGCGACATGCGGCACGTCGAGACCACGACGAGATCGACGTCGAGATAGGCGATGTCGAGCGCGCTGCGCGCCCCAAAGGTGTGGGTGCTGCGGCGAGCGGTGACCAGCAACGCACCCACGCCTTGCTCGCGCCGGAGCACCCGGCGCCGCCACCTCCCAGGGAGCCCGACCTCCAAGCTGGCGAGCACCTCGCCCTGCCGAAGCAGCCAGGCCACGCGCACCTCCATCAGCTCGACTGGCGACGAGGACGACGACAACCTAGTTCGGCCTACGCGCGGCGCGCCGGCGCTTCGAAAATCGGCCAGTGCCCGAGCGGCTAGCATCTCGTCTGTGTCGAAGCGAACCTCCAAGCGCAAGCTGTCCTGCAAGAAGAAGGCCAACCACGGCAAGAAGCCGAACTGCGGGCGGGGCTGAACCCAAACATCGCCTGGACGAGCGCGCTCGACCCACCGTCGGCGCGGCGCTTCGCGCGACCGGTTCGTTGATCGGCGACGTGCCCCCGAAGTCCTTCTGAACAGGGTCCTTGCCGGACGTTGACGGGCTGTGCCGCTCTGGTCGAGCTCGGTGCGGAACGACTGAGGGCACCTGAGGCACAGCCGGGCATCGTGATCGCATGGCCCTGGACCGCCCGCTTGCGCCATTCGGCTTCGGGGCGCAATGGCCCAAATGCGGCGAGGTGGTCCGCCTCACACGTTAAAGCGGAAGTCCACCACGTCGCCGTCGCGCATCACATAGTCCCGGCCTTCGACGCGTGCCTTGCCTGCCGCACGGGCGGCGGCGACCGAGCCGGTAGCCAGCAGATCTTCGTAGCTGATCACCTCGGCCTTGATGAAGCCGCGCTGGAAGTCGCTGTGGATCACGCCGGCAGCTTCAGGCGCCGTGTCGCCGGCGTGGATCGTCCAGGCGCGCGCCTCCTTCGGGCCGGCGGTGAGGTAGGTCTGCAGGCCAAGCGCCGCGAAGCTCACCCGGGCGAGCCGTGCGAGGCCAGATTCGGACAGCCCGTAGGACTCGAGCAGCTCGACCGCCTCGCCCTCAGGGAGCGCCGCGAGCTCGGACTCGAGCTGGGCGCACAGCACCACCGACTGCGCGGGCGCCACCATCGCCGCGAGCTCCCCCGCGAGGTTCTCGTCGCCGAGCGCCGACTCGTCCACGTTAAAGACGTAGACGAAGGGCTTGGCAGTGAGCAGGTGCAGGTCAACAAGCGGCTCAGGATCAAGCGCGCCCGCGGTGATCGCCGGGGCGACCGGCCGACCCTCGTCGAGCATCGCCCGCGCGGCGCGTACCACCGCCAAGGTGGCACCGACGTCGGGGCGTGCGCGCGCCTCGCGCTCGAGGCGACCGAGTCGGTTGTCGATGGTCTGCAGGTCGGCGAGCACGAGCTCGGTCTCGACCGTCGAGATGTCGCCAGCCGGATCGACCTTGCCCTCGACGTGGATGACATCAGGGTCGTCGAAGACCCGCACCACCTGGCAGATCGCGTCCGCCTCACGGATCGCGGCAAGAAACTTGTTGCCGAGCCCCTGGCCCTCCGACGCCCCTTTGACGATGCCGGCGATGTCGACGAAGGTCACCGTCGCCGGCACGACGCGCTCGGAATGGAAGAGCTCGGACAGGCGCCCGAGCCGCTCGTCGGGCACCGAGACGACGCCCACGTTCGGGTCGATCGTGGCAAATGGATAGTTCGCCGCCAGGACGCCATTGTTCGTGAGCGCGTTGAACAGGGTGGACTTGCCCACGTTGGGGAGACCCACAATGCCGACCGAGAGCGCCACGAACCGTTCCTCCACCTATACGCCCGAGCGGGCCAGAAGCGTAGACGCCCTTCAGCTGGCGCCGGCTCGCCCGGACCAGCGCGGAGCGCCGGTGCGGGCAAGCGTCGCGCTGAGCACCGAGGGGACGTCCGTCATGATGCCGTCGACGCCGTCGTCGATCAGCGCGGCCATCTCGTCGGCGTCGTTGATCGTCCAGACGTGCACCGCGAGACCGAGGCGGTGTGCCGCTTCGACGAAGCGCGGGGTGACGACGCGCACGCCGCGCACGCGCGCCGGTACCTGCAGCGCGGCGTAGCGGCGCAGCCACTCCGGAGGGCGCCGGTGGGTGAGGACGGCAGCGAGGAAGGTGGCGATTCCCCGGCGCTCAGGCGAAAGCGCGATTTCGGGGGCGAGCGCGTGCACCCGCTCGGTCGCCGACTCGTGGAACGACGCAACGATCACGTCCCCTGAGCGTTCGTGGTCCTGCAAGGCGGCGACGAGCCGGTCTTCGTAGGCGGGCACCGCCGGAGCGGTCTGCTTGATGTCGAGATTGAGCAGCACCCCGCGCGTCGCCTCCAGCACCTCCGAAAGCGTCGCGATGCGAAGGCGTGGGTCCGCGGGGGCAAGGCCTCGCAGACGGTAGTGGCACGCCGGACGATCGCGAGCGGGCCCCTCGCCCTCAACGAAGTAGTGGGCGGCGTCGAGCGACTGCAGCTCGGCGAGGCTCATGGCGGCGATCGCCCCGTGGCCGTTGGTGGTCCGATCCACGGTGGCGTCGTGGCAGACGACGAGCTCGCCGTCCGCGCTGGCGTGCACGTCGAGCTCGATGGCGTCGGCATCATTGGCGAGCGCTCGGTCGATCGCGTAGCGCGTACTCGAGGGCGCCTCGCGAGCGCCGCCCTGGTGGGCATAGGCGAGCACCCGCCGCTCGAGCCAAGGATTGTCGGGCACGACTAGCCTCCTGTGGCCGTGATCGACCACATTCTCCTCGACCTCATCGGAGCAATCCGCGAGGCACTCGAAGGCGCGCTCCTTGAGCAGCTCGCGGTCGAGGAGCGCTTCCAGATCGACGTGTTCCTCGGCGACGTGTCCTTCGAGACCTCCTACAGCCTGCCCGGCGAGCAGAGCCCGCCGCGCGTGCGCGCCGATCTCAGCCTCGAATGGCCGACGTGGAGCCAGAGCGCGTACCGCTCCTGGTCGATCGGCGAGTCCCCCGCCGAGCGCCCCGAGGTCGTCGTCGAGGTCGCACTTCGCCTCCAGCGCCTGGCCGCGCAGCCCGACTCCGAGGTCGTCCTCGGCGCGCTCGGCGACGGCGTTCCCGAGATCGGCGGCGAACGGCTCGAGCGCACCGGCCCGACCATCGAGCAGGTGCATCGCGAGTCGGGTCCGCCAGCGTGTGCCATCGAGATCGCGTACCAAGGTGCCTATCGCCTCGAGGAGGCCGTGCTCGAGGACCCCGAAAAACTCGACGAGCAGGTCGGAGCGCTCGCGCGCTGGATCGCGTCGGGTCTCGTGCGACTCGCCGACCTGGACCTCGCCTTTCTCCCCGCCGATGAGGACGAGGGCGAGGAGTGACGCGCTGCACCCGCCCAGTTGGCGAGCCAGCCAGTAGCCTGAGCGCGGCCGCAATGGCAGGTGACCTGCCGACAGCGCAGGCCAGCAAGTAGGAACGATGGGCACAGCAGGAGACCAACTGCGCGTGGTGACATCCGGCGAGGCGGCACCGGGTCAAGCCCCAAGCGCTGCGCTCGCTGAGGTGACCAGCTCAGAGATGACGCTCAGGCGCTTCCTCGCGGGACTTCCGGGCGTCGACCAGGTGGGCGCCGAACAGCGAGCCGCGGCGCTGGCGACGCGCTCGATCAAGGCCCGCGCCAAAACATGGGCCATCGACACCGCCATCTCGATGGTGGACCTGACGACGCTCGAGGGCGCAGACACTCCAGGAAAAGTACATGCGCTCTGCATGAAAGCGGTTCGCCCCGATCCCGAGGACGCGAGGGTCCCCCCGGTGGCGGCGGTGTGCGTCTATCCCGATCTCGTGGGCGTTGCCAAGGCAGCGCTCGGCTCTTTGCCGGTCAAGGTCGCCTCAGTGGCGACCGCCTTCCCCTCGGGCCGAGCTTCCCGGGCCGTCAAACTTGCTGACGTTCGGGACGCGCTTGAGGCTGGCGCCGACGAGGTGGACATGGTGATCGACCGCGGCGCGTTCCTCGCCGGGCATTACGGCCAGGTGCTCGAGGAAGTCCAGGCGGTGAAGGCGGCGTGCGGGGCGGCGCATCTGAAGGTCATTCTCGAGACCGGCGAGCTCGCGACCTACGACAACGTCCGCCGAGCGAGCTGGACGGCCATGCTCGCCGGAGCGGACTTCATCAAGACCTCGACGGGCAAGGTCGTACCCGCCTCGACCTTGCCAGTCGGCCTCGTCATGCTCGAGGCCGTGCGCGACTTCGCCGCTACGACCGGTCGGCTCGTCGGGGTGAAGTTCGCCGGAGGGATCCGCACGACCAAGGACGCGATCCGCTACCTCGTCCTCGCCAACGAGGTAGCCGGCGAGGCCTGGCTCGAACCCGACCTGCTCCGCCTCGGTGCCTCGAGCCTGTTGAACGACTTGTTGATGCAACGGCGCAAGCAGCAAAGCGGGGCCTATGCGGGCTCCCAGGACTTGAGCGTCGAGTAGCGCGATGGCCCGCTTCGAATACGCGCCCGCCCCCGAGTCGCGCGCCGTCGTGTCGCTGCGCTCGAGCTACGGCCTGTACGTCGACGGCGAGTTCGTCGAGCCGCTCGAAGGAAAGAGCTTCAAGACGATCAACCCGGCATCTGAGGAGGTGCTGGCCGAGGTTGCCCTGGCGGGCGCTGGCGACGTGGAGCGTGCCGTCGCGGCGGCACGCAGGGCCCAGCGTGAGGTGTGGGGCCCGATGCCCGGCGCCGAGCGGGCGAAGTACTTGTTTCGCGTGGCGAGGATCATCCAAGAGCGCGCCCGCGAACTCGCGGTGCTCGAGAGCCTCGACAACGGCAAGCCAATCCGCGAGTCCCGCGACGTCGATGTTCCCCTGGCGGCCGCCCACTTCTTCTACTACGCGGGCTGGGCCGACAAGCTCGACTACGCCGGCTTCGGCCCCTCCCCTCGCCCCCTCGGCATCGCCGGCCAGATCATCCCCTGGAACTTCCCCCTCTTGATGGCGGCCTGGAAGCTCGCGCCGGCGCTCGCGACCGGCAACACCTGCATCCTCAAGCCCGCCGAGACGACGCCGCTGTCCGCGCTGGTCCTCGCCGAGATCTTCCAGCAGGCCGAGCTGCCCCCCGGGGTGATCAACGTCCTCACCGGAGACGGCTCCACCGGCGCCGCATTGGTGGCCCGCCGGGACCTCGACAAGGTCGCGTTCACCGGCTCGACCGAGGTCGGCAAGGCGATCCAGCGGGAACTGGCAGGGACGCGGACCCGTGTCAGCCTCGAGCTCGGCGGCAAGGCGGCGAACATCGTCTTCGAGGACGCACCGTTCTCCCAGGCCATCGAGGGGATTGTCAACGGCATCTTCTTCAACCAGGGCCATGTCTGCTGTGCCGGCTCGCGCCTGCTCGTGCAAGAGTCCGTGGCCGAGGCTGTGCTCGAGGCACTGAAAAGGCGGCTCGGGACCTTGCGCCTCGGCGATCCGCTCGACAAGAACACCGACATCGGCGCGATCAACTCCGAGCGCCAGCTCGACAAGATCGTGGAGCTTGCAGCCTCGGGGGAACGTGAGGGGGCCGAGCGTTGGTCGCCAAGCTGCTCGATCCCCGAGCGGGGCTACTGGTTCCCCCCAACGATCTTCACTGGCGTCGCGCCCTCCCAGCGCATCGCCCGCGAGGAGATCTTCGGGCCTGTGCTCTCGGTCCTCACCTTCCGCACGCCCGACGAGGCGGTCCAGAAGGCGAACAACACGACCTATGGCCTGTCAGCCGGTGTGTGGACCGAAAAGGGGAGCCGCATCTTGTGGATGGCCGATCGCCTGCGCGCCGGCGTGGTGTGGGCGAACACCTTTAACCGCTTCGACCCGACCAGTCCTTTCGGCGGCTATGGCGAGTCTGGCTTTGGCCGCGAGGGCGGGCGCCACGGCCTCGAGGAGTACCTCGATGCTTGAGGGTCGGCTTGCGGTCAACAAGACCTACAAGCTCTACATCGCTGGGGCGTTCCCCCGCTCTGAGTCCGGGCGTTCCTACCCCGTCCGCACCGCGGACGGCACCCATCTCGCCAACGCCGCGCTCGCGTCGCGAAAGGACGTGCGCGAGGCGGTCGCGGCGGCGCGCGCCGCGCAACCCAAGTGGGCGCGCGCCACGGCCTACAACCGCGGTCAGATCCTCTACCGCATCGCCGAGATGCTCGAGGAGCGCAGCGCCCAATTCGCCGAGCAGGTCGCACGGTGCGAAGGGCTCGCTGGCACCGAGGCGGTGCTCGTCGTGAGCGCATCGGTTGATCGCCTCGTCTACTACGCCGGCTGGTCGGACAAAGTCGCCCAGGTGGCCGGTGCCGCCAACCCGGTCGCAGGCCCGTATTTCAACTTCTCACTCCCCGGGCCGACCGGCGTGATCGGGATCATTGCCCCGCCGGACTCCTCGCTGCTCGGGCTCGTGAGCGTGCTCGCCCCGGTGATCGTGACGGGCAACACTGCCGTCGTGCTGGCGAGTGAGGAGCGCCCGCTACCGGCGGTGACCTTCGCCGAGGTACTCGCCACCTCCGACGTCCCCGGCGGGGTGGTGAACCTCCTCACCGGGCGGCTCGCCGAGCTCGCCCCGGTCCTCGCCGCGCACCGCGACGTCGATGGACTCGACCTTTGCGGCGTCGCCGAACAAGACGCAGCAGCGCTCGAGCGCGCCGCTGCCGACAACGTCAAGCGAGTGCTGCGGGCCGAGCGGTCGCCGGAGTGGGAGCACCGCCCCTCGCCCCGGCGCATGTTGCATTTCGTCGAGATCAAGACCGTCTGGCACCCGATCGGAGCCTGAGCGCGCGCGGCGCGCCCTGCCTAGGAGTCACCGTGGCCGTCCAAGTCGTCGAGCACCCGCTCGCCAAGTCCATGCTCGCCGCGCTGCGCGACGCCACGACGGCGCCGCCGCTATTCCGCCTGATCGCCAAGCGCTTGGCGCTCGTGCTCTGCCTCGAAGCGACGCGCCAGATGCCCACAGCGCCGATCGAGGTGGCGACGCCGCTCGGCACCACCACCGGGGTCCGTCTCGCCCAGAACCTCGTCGCGGTGCCCGTGCTGCGTGCCGGACTCGGGATGCTCGAGGCCGTGACTGAGCTCTTCCCCGAGGTCACCGTGGGCTACGTGGGTCTCGAGCGCGACCACGCCACCTTCGAACCCTCCCTCTACTACTCCAAGCTGCCTCCCCTTGGCGGCCGTGCCGTGCTGCTGCTCGACCCGATGCTCGCGACCGGTGGCTCGGCCGCGGCCGCTTGTGGCGCGCTCGAGGCCGCGGGCGCCGGTTCGATCACCTTGCTGTCGGTGGTCGCCGCCCCCGAGGGCGTCGCGCACCTCCAGGCGCTGCATCCCACGATCGACATCGTCACCGCCTCGATCGACGAGGGCCTGAACGACCAGGCCTACATCGTCCCGGGCCTCGGGGACTTCGGCGATCGGTTGTTCGGAACCGAATAGCGCTCAGCGCGCCGCCGCGACCGCGATCCTCGCGCCGAGCCGCACGTTGTTGCGCACGGCCGCGAGATTGGCCTCGAGCGCCGCCCCCCCTGTCGCCTCGACGAGCTTGGCGAGCAGGTAAGGGGTGAGTTGCTGGCCGCGCACGCCCTCGCGCCGGGCCCCCTCGAGCGCTTCTTCGAGCGCCTTGTCGTGCAGGGCGGGATCGAGCTGCTCAGTGAGCGGCACGGGGTTGGCGACCAGCAGGGCGCTGTGCAGGCCGAGTGCCCCTCGCGCCGCGATCACGGCAGCCACTTCGTCGGGCGACTCGAGCGACCAGGAGAGCGGGCAGTTGGAGCTGTGGAGGTAAAAGCCGGGGAACGTGGTCGTGGCGTAGCCGACGACGGTGACGTTCAGCGTCTCGAGCCGCTCCAAGGTGGCCGGGATGTCGAGGATTGACTTCACGCCAGCAGCGACAACGGTGATCGGCGTCTCGGCGAGCACCAACAGGTCGGCCGACTCATCGAAGCTCTCCACAAAGCCGCGGTGCACCCCCCCGAGGCCGCCGGTCGAAAAGACCGCGATGCCGGCGCGGTGCGCGAGGGTGGCGGTCGCTGAAACGGTCGTCGCCCCGCTCGCCTTGGCGGCGATCGCGAGCGGTAGCTCACGGCGCCCGAGCTTGTGCATGTGGGGCTCGCTGGCCACGCGCTCGAGCTCAACAGCATCGAGGCCCACTCGCGCGACACCGTCGAGGACGGCAACCGTGGCAGGACAGGCGCCCTCGGCGCGCACGATCGCCTCGAGCTCGCGGGCGACCACTGCGTTGCGCGGCCGTGGCAGGCCGTGAGAGATGATCGTCGACTCGAGCGCCACGATGGGCACCGACGCGCTGAGCGCCGCCCGCACCTCGTCGCCATACTCGATGACCTGGTCCACCTGCGCCGCCTCCGCTCCTTGGCGTAAATGCCACCTCCGCTAGCCTCGCGCTCCGTGACCACGACGACGACGTCGGGCGAGCCCTTCGCACTCGCCGAGCAGGCGGCGGCCGAGATCGCCAGAAAGAGCGGGATCGAACGCCACGAGGCGGTGATCGTGCTTGGTTCGGGGTGGCTCGAGGCAGCCGAGGTCTTCGGCCCGGCGGTCTTCGAATGTCGAACGAGCGAGCTGGCCGGCTTCGCTCCACCCACCGTCGCAGGCCATGAGGGGCGCGTGCGCTCCGTCGTGATCGGCGACCGGCCGACCTTGGTCCTGCTCGGGCGGGTCCACCTCTATGAGGGCCACGAGCCCACCGCGGTCGTGCACCCGGTGCGCACCGCGGTCCTCGGCGGCGCCGGCCTCGTCGTGCTCACCAACGCAGCCGGAGGGCTCGATGCGAAGATGCGGCCGGGCCAGCCGGTGCTGATCCGCGACCACCTCAACCTCACGGGCCGCTCCCCGCTCGCCGGCGTGGCGCCCCCGGCCCCCTATGGCTCGCGCTTTGTGGACCTGACGGCGTGCTACTCGACACGGCTTCGCGGGCTCGCGCGCGCCGTGATGCCCGAGCTCGCCGAGGGCGTCTACGGCGGCTTCATCGGCCCGCAGTATGAGACACCGGCCGAGGTTGAGATGGCACGGCGCCTCGGCGCCGATCTGGTCGGGATGTCGACCGTGCTCGAGGCGATTGCTGCCCGGCATCTCGGCGCGGAGGTGCTCGGCTGCTCACTCGTCACCAACCTCGCGGCCGGCGTGAGCCCACATCCACTCAACCACGCCGACGTCTTGGCGGCCGGCGCCGCCGCTGCGCCGCGGCTTGCCCGGCTGATCGCCGACGTGGTGGCACGGGCGTGAATCGAACGGGCGAGCCCGGGCAGCTGCCCGATGCACTGCGCGCCAAGGTCGAGGCCTGGATGGCCGAGGACCCCGATCCCGCCACCCGCGCCGAGCTCGCCGCCCTGGTCGCGGTTGGCGATCGCGCCGAGCTCGAGGCGCGCTTCGCACAGCCGCTGCGCTTTGGCACCGCAGGGCTGCGCGCCGCGCTCGGCGCGGGCCCGGCCCGCATGAACCGCGCCGTGGTCCGCGCGACGACTGCAGGGCTTGCCCGCTGGCTGCTCGGCCAAGGACCGCTCGCTGCCCGCGGCCTCGTCGTCGGCCGGGACGCCCGCCACCAATCGGCACGCTTTGCCGCCGACACCGCCGAGGTCGCCGCCGCAGCAGGCGTGCCGGTTCACCAGCTGGACGAAGCGCTGCCGACGCCGATCACGGCCTTCGCGGTCCGCCACCTCACCACCGCGGCGGGCGTGATGATCACGGCGAGCCACAACCCCGCCTCCGACAACGGCTACAAGGTCTATGTCGCCGACGGCGCGCAGGTCATCCCACCCGCGGACGCCGAGATCGCCGCCGCCGCGGGAGCACCCCGACCGAGCGAGCTCCCACGGGCGCCGATACACACCGTCGACCGCGAGGCGTTGCTCGCCGCCTACCGCGCGGCGACGCTGGCACTCCTCGACGCGAGTGGCGAGCGCCAGGTGCGCACCGTGTACACGCCGATGCACGGCGTGGGTGGGGCGATCGTGCCCGAGCTGCTCGCTCGCTGCGGCTTCCCACCGGTCATCCCCGTGCGCGCGCAGCTGGCGCCGGACCCTGATTTCCCGACGGTCGCCTTCCCGAACCCAGAAGAGCCCGGGGCCCTCGACCTCGCGCTTGGCACTGCGCGGCGCGAGGGGGCTCAACTGGTACTCGCCAACGACCCCGACGCCGACCGCCTAGCGGTGGCGGTGCCGGACCGCCAGGGAGGCTGGCGAGCCCTCAGCGGCGACGAACTCGGGATCCTGCTCGCTGAGCACGTGCTCGCCCACACCAGCGGGTCCGACCGGCTCGTCGCAACGACGATCGTGTCCTCGAGCATGCTCGGCGCACTGGCCGCCGAGGCAGGGGTGCGCTACGCGCAGACCCTCACCGGCTTCAAATGGATTGCCCGGGCGGCGTCCACCTTGGCCGGGTCGCGCCTCGTCTTTGGCTATGAGGAAGCACTCGGCTACGCCGTCAACCCGTCGGTCGTGGCCGACAAGGACGGCATGAGCGCAGCGCTCGTCGTCTGCGAGATGGCCGCCGAAGCGGTGGCGCGAGGCGAGGGCCTGCTCGAGCGCCTCGATCGCCTCGCCGCCCGCCTGGGCGTCCACCTTACGGGCCAGTCCTCTCTGCGCCTCGAGGGGAGAGACGGCCCCGGGCAGATCGCCGCGGTCATGGCCGCCTGGCGCAACACGCCCCCCGACTCACTCGCCGGGCACGCCGTCAGTGCCGTCGACGACCTCGCCGCCGGCGCGGGCGGGCTGCCGCCGACCGACGGCGTGCGCGTCCGGCTCGGGGACGCTGCCCGGGTCGTGCTGCGCCCGAGCGGGACCGAGCCCAAGGTCAAGGCGTACCTCGAGGTCGTCACTCCTCCGCCTGGCGCGGCTGGTCTCGACCATGCCCGCCGGGAGGCCGGCGAGCTGCTCTGCAAGCTTCGCGAGGACGTGACGAACCGCTGCCGGGCGGCCCTTCAGGGAGCGACCAGCGCGCCGTAGGCGGCGGGGTTCCGGTCACGGTAGAAGGCGAGCTCCTCGCCCACCGCCACGAGCACGTCCATGTCGAGATCGCGCACCACGAGCGCGCTCTTAACCGACGGGGCGACCTCGCCCACGAGCTTGCCGCGGGGATCGACAAAATACGAGCTCCCGAAGAAGTCGGCATCGCGTGACAGCTCGGTGCCGACGCGGTTGATTGTCCCGACCGCCGGCTGCTCGAGGCGCCATAGGTGCCCCGCCAGCCGCTGGCTTGCGGCGGCGGGGTTGAACACCACGGTCGCGCCGGCGAGGCCGAGTGCCCGCCAGCACTCGGGGAAGTGGCGGTCATGGCCGAGGTAGACGCCGATCCGCCCGACGGCGGTCTGAAAGGCGGGATAGCCGAGATTGCCCGGGCGGAAGTAGTACCTCTCATGCATCCCGGTGCCGCGCACAGGTGCGTCTTGCGTACTTGCCGAGGCAGCGGGCATCCGCGTCGAGGACGAAGGCGGCGTTGTAGTGAACGCCGGGCTGGTCCTGCTCAAAAACGGGCACCACCAAGACGAGGGAGAGCTCACGGGCGAGCTCGCGCATGACCTCGAACGAGGGGCCGCCGGGCACGCGCTCGGCACCGGCGAAGTGCCCGGGGTCCTCGGATCCGAAGAACGAAGGCATCGAGCAGAGCTCCTGGAAGCACAGGACGCTGGCCCCGTGCGCAGCAGCCGCCCGGGCGAGGCCGACCGCTGCGTCGATCATCGGCTGCCGGTCTCCGGTCCCGCGACTCTGGACGCGAGCGGCTCGGATCGTCTCGGCCATCGAACCGCGGTTCTGGCAGCCCTCCGGCCGCCCGGTCAGCTGGACGCGACGAGCTCGGCCTCGCTCGCCGCCAACGCGTCGACGAGGGCGGCCAGGCCCGCCTCGGCTTCGGCGCGAGACAGCGACAGCGGCGGCGCGATGCGCAACACGTTGCCGCGCAGGCCGCCCTTGCCGATCAGCACGCCGCGACGCCGAGCATGCTCGAGCGCGGTGGCCGCCGCCCTCGGCGAGGGCTTCATCGTCCCGGGCTCCACGAGCTCGATGCCGATCATCAGGCCCTTGCCGCGCACCTCGGCGACCATCTCGCTGGACTCGGCGTGGCGGGCGAGGCCAGCAAACAAGACGGCACCTTGCGCCGCCGCGTTTGCCTGCAAGTCGTGCGCGATCAGGTAGTCGAGGTTGGCGAGCGCGGCGGCGGTGGCAAGCGGGTTACCGCCAAACGTGGAGATCGAGTTGACCGCGACCGCGTCGATCAGCTCGGCGCGCCCAACCACCCCGCCGATCGCCATGCCATTCCCGAGACCCTTGGCGAAGGTGATCAGGTCCGGGGTGATGCCGTGGGCCTGGTAGCCCCAGAAGTGCTCGCCGGTCCTGCCCCAGCCCGTCTGCACCTCGTCGGCGATGAAGGGGATGGCGTGCTCGTCGAGCACGGCCTTCAACGCGGCAAAATAGCCATCCGGCGGAACCACAAAGCCGCCGACGCCTTGGATCGGCTCGGCGATGAAGCAGGCGACGTCACCTGACGTCGTGGTCTCGAGCACCTCGGCGAGGTCCGCGGCCGAACGTCCGAGTAGCTCCTCATCCGACAGCTCGCGAAAGACCCCGCGAAGCCGGTCGCCGTTGTGCAGATAGCTCACCTGTAACGGGCTGAATCCCGACGCCGACCAGCTCCGGTTGCCGGTGACCGACATCGCGGAGAAGGAGCGACCGTGATAGCTGTTGCGCAGCGCGAGCACCTGGTTGGAGCGGCGGGCGGTCGTGCACAACAAGAGCGCCGCGTCGGTCGCCTCGGTGCCCGAGTTGACGAAGAAGACCTTGGCGTCCGGGATCCCAGAGAGCCCGGCGATCCGCTCGGCGAGCTCGATCATGGGCGAGATCAGATACAGCGTCGAGCTGTGCATGAGCCGGCCGGCCTGTTCCCGGATCGCCTCCACGACCTCGGGAACTGCGTGCCCCGTCATCGTCGTCAAGATGCCGCCGAAGAAGTCGAGATATCGCGTCCCCGAGGCATCGGTGACGACACACCCCTCGCCCGAGACGAGTTCGATCGGCTCGTCGTAGTACAAAGACAGCCAGGCCGGCATGACCGCCTGGTGGCGTTTGAGGAGATCGCCGCTCACCTATCCGCCCTCGCTTTCACCGGCACTGGCCGACGAGCGCCGGTGCCCTCAAGCTAGCGCGCGCCCTTCCCCGGAGGCCGTCCGCATGCCGGATCTCGACCCGCCGTCAGGATCCGACCGTGCTCGAGACGCGGAAGGCCGACTCGGCCTCGAGCGCGTCATATCCGGGCTTGATCAGGCCGTTGATCAACGCGAGGCGGTCGTCGAAGGGGTAGAACGCGCTCTTCATGGCATTGATCGACAGCCAGCGCAGGTCCGACCAGTCCCAACCGAAGGCCCGGCAGCACCGGGCCATCTCCGAGGAGAGGGTCACCCCGCTCATCAGGCGGTTGTCGGTGTTGATCGTCGCTCGGAAGCTGAGACGCCGCAGCAAGCCGATTGGATGGTCCTCGAGGCGCCCGACCACGCCGGTGTGCACGTTCGAGGTCGGGCAGAGTTCGAGGGGGATCCGGCGGTCGCGCACGTAGCTCGCGAGCCGACCGAGGACTACCGTGCCGTCCTCGGCGACGGAGATGTCATCGACGAGGCGGACGCCGTGTCCGAGGCGTTCTGCGTTGCACCACTGCAGCGCTTGCCAGATCGAGGGCAGCCCGAAGGCTTCGCCGGCGTGCAAGGTGGCGTGGAAGTTTTCGCGCTGGATGAGTGTGAACGCCTCGAGGTGGCGGGTGGGCGGGTACCCGGCCTCCGCGCCGGCGACGTCGAAGCCCGCCACGCCGCCGTCGCGGTAGCGCACCGCGAGCTCGGCGATCTCGAGCGAGCGGGCGGCCGTGCGCATCGCCGTGAGCAGGGCGCGCACCACGATCGGTCGGCCGGCTCGGCGGGCGGCCATCATGCCGGCGGACAAGCCCTCGAGCACCGCCTCGACGACCGCGTCGAGCTCGAGACCCCGCTCGGTGTGCAGCTCAGGGGCAAAGCGCACCTCGGCATAGACGATGCCGTCGTTGCTGAGGTCCTCGACGCACTCACGCGCGACCCGCTCAAGCGCTCGGGCAGTCTGCATCACCGCCACCGTATGAGCGAAGCCCTCGAGGTAGCGCACGAGGTCGGCACGGGGTGTGTCGGCAACGAACCAGCGCCCGAGCGCCTCGGGATCGCTCGCCGGCAGATCCCGATAGCCGCACTCATCCGCGAGCTCGACCACCGTCGCGGGGCGGAGGCCGCCGTCGAGGTGGTCATGGAGCAGCACCTTCGGCGCTCGGCGGATCGGTTCGAGCGACGGGGGCGCGTCGTGCATCGCATTCTCCTTTGGCTCGACGATAGCGGCGCTCAAGCGATGCGCCCGAGCACGAGTGGGGTCACCGGCGGTGGCTCGTCGTCGATTCGGACCGCTCCGTCCAGGGCGGCGAGGGCGCGCTCGAAGCGCTCCGGCTCGTCGCTGTGCAGCTCGAGCACCACGTCGCCTGCGGCCACTTCCTCGCCGGGCTTGACCCGACAGACCACCCCGGCC
>JAJZKA010000052.1 GCA_021809805.1 Actinomycetes bacterium | reverse complement strand
TCGCACCAGCACGACGAGCAGGGTGCTTCTGCGCCCACCCTTACCTGCTTCGCCTGCTCGAGATGAGCCCGGCCGAGGCCGCCGCCTCCCGAGATGCCATACGCCGCGGTGACCACACTCACCTGCCAGGTGCGACCCGGGCCTCCGCGTCGATCGCCACCACCGACGCCGAGATCGACCGGCTCCTCGACGCCGTGCGCCACATCGCCACCGGCGAACCTGCACCGGTCGCCTACGAGCAGGATCCGACCACCGGCGACTCCTACCCCAGCGGTGGTGATGCCCTCTGGGCCGGCCCGCCGGCGCTGCGCGGCGGCTGCGCAACCGGGTAGGCCGGCCTCGTTGTGGCGGGAGCACATCCATGCTGCGGCTCGTGAGGGTCCAGATCCTGTCCGACGCCGTCGGCATCGCATTTCGATGGTGACAAGCTGGACTACCTGTGGTCGGTTGCCGTCTTCTCCGGGGACGCGCCGACCCCGAGCACAGGAGGAAGCACATGAAGGTACTCGTTGCCTACGAAAGCCGCAGTGGTCGAACCCGCCGTGCTGCTGAGGCGGTAGCCGCGGCAGTACGGGCCCGCGGCTCGGATGCCACGCTCAAAGCGCTGGC
The DNA here is from genome assembly GCA_021809805.1 of Actinomycetes bacterium. GTDB lineage: Bacteria > Actinomycetota > Acidimicrobiia > Acidimicrobiales > Bog-793 > JAKABX01. Next base: position 20,921 of record JAJZKA010000052.1, on the reverse strand, counting down.
CGAGACGACTGCGGAGGACATCGAGCACGCCGACGCGGTCGCCGTCGGATCGTGGGTAGAGGGCTTCATCGTCGTGAAGGTCGGGCCTGCCAAGGCCGCGCTCGAGGCGATCGGACGGCTGCCTGCGATGGGAGGCAAGCCCGCTGCGGTGTTCTGCACCTACGCGGCCAATCCCCGCGCCACGCTTGCCACCTTGCGCCGATCGCTCGAAGCCAAGGGAGCAAACGTCGTGGCCGACAACGCGAGCCACCGCTCCCACCCCGACCGGGGTGCCGCCGACCTGGCCAAGCGTCTCTGCGCGTCCCAAGAAGCGACGTGAGCGAGCTGCGCACGTGACCCGAGCAGCGCAGAGCTGAGCACCGGGCGTCAAGGCCGGGCTCGATAAGCAACGCCCGAGCAGCACCCACCATCCCGCGGTCACAGGGTTCGGGCGCCGTGCAACCCGAGCGTGCTCTCAGCGGCGCCTCGAGCGTGTGTTGACACGAACGCCCCTTCGATCGGTCAGCGTTCCGGCAGTCCGGGCACTGCTCTACCGCGCTCGGCGCCGGATACGTGTATCGCTTCAAGCCCCTCGCCCGTCCATGAGATGTTGGTTCGAGACAAGGAGCAAGCGATGCACAAGAACATGGGAAGGACCGATCGGAGCCTTCGGGCCCTCATCGCAGTCGGCGCGGTCGCGGGCAGCGCTGTGCTCGGCTTCTCGACGGCGTGGGGGATCGTGCTGCTCGTCGTCGCGGCCGTCATGGCCGTGACCGCAGCGAGCGGTTACTGCCCCATCTACCACCTCCTGGGCATCAAGACGACGGGCGTTCCGGCGTCCGCGATGGAAGAGCACCGGGCGTCGCGTCTCCACCGAGCGGCTTGAGCCTCTCTCACCGGACAGACTGGATGACGTGACGATCGATCGGGTGAAGCAGTATCAGGGCGAGCAGCACTTCGCCGCAGCGGTGACGGCCGAGCTCCCCGGGCTCTACCGCTTCGCCCGCTCGATCACGACAAACCAAGCCGAAGCCGAGGATCTCGTCGGTGACACCGTCGTACGGGCGATCGAGCGTCAGGCCCAGTACCGGGGCGAGGCGTCGCTTCGGACCTGGCTCCACCAGATCCTCTCCCACCTCGCCGTCGACCGGGCTCGACACCATGCCCACGAGCTGAGCGTCGAGGATGTCGAGACCCTCTGGCGCGACCAGGCCTACAGCGTCGACGCCGAGGCAGTGGTCGAGAGCGCCGAGTCGGCCGAGGAGCTGCGCGACGCCCTCGTCCATCTACCCCAGCATTACCGCAGCGTGATCGTGCTCCACGACGCCGAGGGCTGGCCGGCAAGCCAGATCGCGGCGGTCCTCGGGATCTCACTCCCCGCAGCCAAGCAGCGCCTCCGGCGCGCAAGGATGATCCTCGTGAGCGCATTGGCACATGGAAGAGAGCGCCGGGCGGCGAACACCAGCGTGCCGCTCAGCTGCTGGGACGCGCGTGAGCAAGTGTCGGGCTACCTGGACGGCGACCTCGACGCTTCGGCACGTGCCGCGCTCGAAGTCCATCTCGCCAATTGCGCCACCTGTCCGCCACTCTTCCAGGCCCTCGCCGGGGTGAGAGCTTCGCTCGGCGCCCTCCACGATCCAGACAGCGTCGTCCCGGCTGAACTTGCAGGACGCGTACGCGCGCATCTTGCCGGCGCACAGGCGCCAGGGGAAGCGCCGAACGGCGAGGAGACGGCGCAAAAGGACTGAGCGGAAGTCTCACCTCCTCGGCATGGTGGGACAGGCGTAGCCATCACCGCATGGCGGCTCGCCAGGCGGGCGACCTCCTCGAGCACCTGGGCGAGGTCACCCTCGGAGGCGAACAGCTCGTCTATCTGTGCGCGGATGCGCTCGGTGGGTGATACCCGTGCAGTCACGGGTGTAGGTCCTCCTTCGTTGAGCTGGAACTTCTCGAAGGAACCTACGCCCGCTGACATTTACCCCAGGGGATGGACGCCACCGGCACCACGCTGCCAGAGTGGCATGCCAGTCGTATGCCCGAGTGGTAGAGACCACTCGTGGCGTGCATCACGCGACGCGCGTAGGCTCGCCAGCCATGGACGATGTCGCTGTGCTGCCCCGCCCTGCCCGCCTGCGACGTGGAGGAGGACAGCTCGTCCTCGATGCCACGAGCACCGTGTCGGGCTCGGGCCCAGGAGCGGACGCAGCCGTGTCGCTGTTGCGCAGCCTGCTCGCGCCGGCGACCGGCCTGTGGGGCGCGCCCGGCGGCGAAGGGGCGGCCATCCGTCTCCTCGACGAGGATCGCGACCTCCGCTCGGAGCGCTATGTCCTTCGGGTTCGTCCCGACGGCATTGAGCTGTCCTCGCCGGGGCCGCTCGGACTGGTGAATGGCATCCAGACGCTGCGCCAGCTCCTGCCCCCTGCGGTCTACAGCCCTGGTCCGAGGCGTGAAGCATGGGTCCTTCCCGAGGTCGAGATCGAGGACGAGCCGCGCTTTTCCTGGCGCGGCGCCATGTTGGACGTCTCCCGGCACTTCGCGCCGCTCGACTTCCTCTACCGCTTCGTCGACGTCTTGGCGATGCACAAGCTGAACGTGTTCCATCTCCACCTGAACGACGACCAGGGCTGGCGCTTTGCCACTCATCGCTACCCGCGCCTCGTCGAGGTCGGCGCCTGGCGCGCCGAGACCAAGGTCGGACACCAACGGGACAAGGCCTTCGCCGACCGCTACGACGGCACGCCGCACGGCGGCTACTACGAGCAGTCCCAGCTGCGGGCGCTCGTGGCCTACGCGGCGGCGCGCAACGTGACCATCGTTCCCGAGATCGACCTGCCGGGCCACGCCCAGGCGGCGATTGCCGCCTACCCCGAGCTCGGCAACGTCGGACCGCTCGAGGTCTGGCGGCGCTGGGGCGTGAACCCGCACGTGTTGAACCTCGAAGCGGCGACCGTGCAGTTTTGCAAGGACGTCTGGGACGAGGTCATGGACGTCTTCCCCTCACCCTACGTGCACCTTGGTGGTGACGAGTGCCCCACCAGCGAGTGGCGCAGCACCCCGGCGATGCAGCGGCGCGCGACGGCGCTCGGGGTGCCGGTTGAGGGGCTGCAGAACTGGTTCACGCGCGAGCTTTCGGCGCACCTGCTCGCAGCGGGGCGACTCCCGGTCGGTTGGGACGAGATCCTCGAGGGTGGCGAGCTGCCGAAGGGCGCGACGGTGATGTCGTGGCGCGGCGAAAAGGGCGGCATCGCCGCCGCTTCGGCGGGCTTCGACGTCGTCATGTGCCCCGATTACCCGTGCTATTTCGATCACTACCAGTCGAGCTCACCCGACGAGCCACTGGCCATCGGGCGGCTGAACACCCTCGAGGACGTCTATGGCTACGAGCCCGTGCCCGCGGCGCTCGCTCCCGAGCGGGCGGGACACGTGCTCGGCACCCAGTTCACGTTGTGGCGGGAGTACCTGCCCGAGAGCCGCCAGGTCGAGTACATGGCGCTGCCGCGGCTGTGCGCGCTCGCCGAGGTTGCCTGGTCGGCTCCCGAGCGCGAGCTCGGCGAGTTCGCGCCGCGCCTTTCGGGCCAGCTGCGTCGCTTGGATGAGCTCGGCCTCAACTACCGGCCACTTGACGGCCCGCTGCCCTCCCAGCGCGGCGGCACCGGCGTTCGCCGGCGCTTCGATCCTTAGGCGAAGCCAACCTCGCCACCGCCTGGGTCGCCAACCGGGGCGCAGGTAGCCTGAGGCTCGCCCCCCTTTCAACGCTGAGTGGGAGAGACGCTCGTGGCCGAAGCGGTGGTGTTGGGAATCGATTTCGGCATCAGCGAGATCGCGGTTGGCCTGTGCGACCTGTCCGGCCAGCGGCTCGCCGACGCGGTGGTGCATCCGGTCGCAGCGCAGGGCGCGCGGTGGAATCTCGAGCTCGGCATCGCCGCCGGCCAGCATCTGCTCCGGCGCGATGCGGGGCGTCTTCGGCTCGTGGCGATCGGCGCCGCGACCTTCGGCGTTCCCGGGGAGCACCGGATCGAGTTCGCGGAGGCGATCGCTGAGTGGGGGGACCTCGCGCTGGCGAGCGAGCTCCGGCGTGGCTTTGGCTGCCCGGCGGTGGCCGTCTTGGGGGACCTCGCCGCCGCGGCGGGTGCCGAGGCGCGCCAGGGGGCCCTGCGGGGTTGCGATCCGGCGCTGTATGTCCGCGTCGGTGACGACGTGGCGATCGCGCCGATCCTCGGCGGGCGGGTGGTGACCGGCGCCAACGGCGCGGCGGGGGCGATCGGCGCCGCCGCGCGCACCGATCGCCGGGACCTCGCCGAGATCGCCGAGCGGCCTGGCGCATCCCGTCCCGCCTCGGCCGCCTGCGCCGAAATCGCGTGGCGCCTCGAGGCGGTCTCGGCCGCCCGGCACGCCCCAGCCCGCCTCGAGCAGGCGATCGAGGAGTTCAGCGAGACCCTGGCGTTCCAGCTGGTCAACCTCTCGCTCAGCCTGGACCCCGAGCGCATCGCCCTCGGCGGGGAGCTGGCGAGTTGGTGGCTGCGCATCGAGGCGACGCTGTCGCACGCGCTCAAGTCCTGCGTGCCGCACCCGCCCGAGCTCGTCCCGGCGGCATTCCCCCGCGAAGGGGCGCTCATCGGGGCGCTCGCCGCCGGTCTCGAACAGGTGCCACCCAACACGCGCTGAGTGGCACGCGATGCCGGTTGCGCCCGGGCCTGGGGGCGCAACCGGCGTCGTGCTCAGCGCAAGTAGGCGAGGTCCTTGCCGTGCTGCGCGCGGTACTCGGCGAGGAGGTCTTTGGCGACGGCGCTCCCCGGCACGAGCGGGTGCAGGGCGAGGGCGAGCTCGGCGAGCCCGGCATCCCCGCTCACGGCGGCCTCGACGACCATCCGCTCGTACTCCTTCACCTGCAAGACGAGCCCACGCGCCGAGCGCGTGAGCTCCCCGCCGGCCATCGCCAAGATGCCGCCGCCGTTCACGAAGGCGGGCGTCTCGACGACGTCGTCCGGGTCGAGATAGGCGACGCTCGAGCCGTTGCGGGTGTTGACGATCACCTGAGAGGGAGCGCGGGCCGTCAGGCCGTCGATCACCCGCAACGCGATCCCCTCGTAGCCGCCGATCTCCGCGCCGCCGATCGGGGCGGGCGGCTCGGCGGCGCGCCGTGCCCGCACCGCCGCCTGGTCGTTGTCGCCCTCGGTGTCGGTGCGCATGTAGGTGTCCCGGCGGACGCCCATCAGCATCGAGTAGCTCGACCACGCGTCCTCGACGTCGCCCTTTTCAAAGGCGCGAGCCACGCCCGAGAGCAGTTCCTCGTTCAGGCGCAGCACGTCCTGGCCGCGGCTGGTGCCGGCGTGCGCCACGCCCTCCACGTAGCGGCGGGAGTCGTAGTAGTAGTACACGTACTCGGTCGGAATCGCCCCGAGGCGGCGGACGAGTGCCGGGTCGAAGGCCGCGAAGCGGTGATCGAAGTGTGCCAGCTCCTCAAAGCGCGCGAGCAGCTCGTCCATCTTCTCCTCGCCGCCGACGCGGTAGGAGGTGATCCAGCCGAGGTGGTTGAGACCGCCATAGGAGAAGGCGGTCGAGCCCGCCTCAGCACCAAGGAAGTCCCCGAGGCGGCGGATCGCCCCGCTCGGCGTGTCGCACACCCCGACGGCGCGCACCGACGAGTGCAGCGACAGCGCCTGGGTGATGATGCCGGCCGGGTTCGTGAAGTTGATGAAGGTGGCGCCCGGCGAGCAGCGCGCCAGCGTGGCGGCGTAGTCGAGCGCGACCGGGATGGTCCGCATCGCCATCGCGAAGCCGCCCGGCCCGGTCGTCTCCTGGCCAACCAGGCCGCGTCGAAGCGCCACCTGCTCGTCGATCACCCGTCCCTGGTCGCCTCCGACGCGGATCGCCGAGAAGACGAAGTCGGCGTCGGTGAAGGCCTCCTCGACATCGGGCGTGGTGCGCACGACGCCGGGGTGGCCGAGCGCGTCGCCGAGACCGACCGCGAGGCGGCCGGTGGTGTTGCGCCGCTGCGTGTCCGGCTCGAACAGGACGATCTCCTCGAAGGTCTCCGGGCGGCCCGTGAGCACCGCCCGGACGAACGCGGGCATCCGCACCCCTCCACCGCCCAAGATCGCCAGCTTCATCCTCGCTCCTCCTCACCGTTCGCGACGCGCTCGCCGAGCGCCGCCATCACCTGAACATCGAGGGCACGGCGCAGCTCCGAAGAGACGCTCAGCCCTGCCACCTCCACCTCGCCGACCGCCCCGAGTCGCGCCACCGCGTCCGAGCCCGCGGCGTTGCCCGATGCCGCGGCGGCGAGAAGTGTGTCGCCTCGGGCAAGGGCCGCGATCATCGCCCCGGCAAAGGAATCCCCGGCGCCGGTGCGGTCGCGCACGACGACCTCGCGCAGCCCGGCGGTCACCGTCTCGGCTCGCCCCGCCTCCACCACGACGGCGCCGCCGCCACCCCGCTTGACGACCGTCGGCGTCCGCCACCTCGCCACCTCTGCCAGCGCCTCGTCGAGGTCGAGCCCGGTGAGGCGGCACAGCTCGTCGTCGTTCGGCACGAAGACGTCGGCGATCTCGATGCACTCGAGCAGCTCGTCGCGGTTGCGATCGACGGCCTCAAGGTTCAAGTCGACCACGACGCGCGTCCCGATCTCGCGGGCACGGCGCAAGAAGGGCACCACGTTGCGTCCAGCATGCAGGTAGGCCCAGGCCGGACGCTCTCGCTCGAGCACCTCGATCCAGCGCTCGCGCTCGGTGGGCTCTCCGGTTGGCCGCGGCGGGAGGTGGGACAAAAAGGCGCGGTCTCCGGCAAAGTTGATCACGACCGTGATGCCGGCCGTGGTGCCGGCGACCTGCGTGCAGGCCGACAGGTCGATGCCCTCGCGCTGGCAGTGCTCCCACAACACCCGGGAGCCGAGGTCGTCGCCGAGCAGCGAGGCGATACCGGCGGCCATCTTCTCGCGCCGCGCGGCGGTTGCGATGGTGACGGCGCCGCCGCAGGAGATGGCGAACTCGTTGCTGAAGATCTCCTCGCCGGGCCCGGGCAGGCGCTCGATGTGCCCGAACACCAGCTCCAAGAACACGCCACCGAAGGCGATCAGGTCCACCTCAGGCTCTTTCCCCAACGGCCACCCAGCCTGTCCGCCGTTGGAAGTGGCGGCCGGCGCGCAGGTGATCGAGCACCGCTCGCTGCAGGGTCGTCGTCGCAGACAGCTCCTCGATTGGCGCCATGGTGCGAAACACAAAGGTCCGCACGTCGAGATCGCCCCCAGCCGCGCCCGGGACGAGGGCGAAGCGCCGCTGGAAGGCGACGATGTTGGAGGCCTCGCCGAGCATCGTGGCGAGCTGATCGTCCAAGAGCCACGAGCAGCACGTCGCCACGCGTCGGGTCGCCACCGGCCAGATCGCGGCGGTGATTTCGCCGGCGCGCGCGAGCGATCCCTCGCAAGCTGCCGGCGAGAGCGGCTCGCCAGCGGGGATGTGGATGCCAAGCGTCGCATCGCCAGGACAAAATCCTTCGCCGAGGCGCGCCGCGGCAGCCTCGTCATACCAGGGGAACGGAGATTCGGGGCCCTCGCCGAGGCGGAACGTCGAGTACTGCAGACGGCCGACCTCGATCAAAATGGCGCGCAGGTGCAGCGTCATCCACCACGGCTCGTCCACGCCGGTCCGCCCCGTGCTGGCGCGCTCGATCGCCACGTGCCGCCCGAGGTCCGCGAGGGTCGCAATGCTCACGTCGTCGGGGACGCCGAGGCGATGGTGCTCGGCGCGCACGTCGTCAAAGAGGGCGAGCACGAGATGGAGGTAGAAGCAGCCACCCGGCGCTCCGAGGCTGGACGGGAGCTTGGGCCAGGCGCCACGGGCCAGTGCCGGCTGGCCCATCCCGGCCAAAAGGCGCGCCCGGCAACGCTCGAGCAACCAGAAGCGTTCGGGGTCCCGCTCAGGATCGGGCAGGGTCGCCACGGCATCGGCGACGGCCTCGGGCGGACAGGCGAGGCGCTCGAGGATCTCAGCGCTTGTTCGTGGGTCCGGCAGCACGAGCGGCGTCGCCGGGGGCGGGAAGCCCGCCAGCTCGGCGAGCCAGGCGGCCCCGGCAGCGTCGAGGTGCAGGCCCGTTTGGATCCGATCGAGGTCGGCGTCAGGCAGCGGCCAGAGGTGCTCGGCGGAAGCGGTGTCGTTCACTCGAGGCCACTGCCCAAGCTCGTGGTGGCCCGTTGGGGCGCGGTGATGTGGCAGGCCGCCTCGTGGCCGCGCCCCGTGGCGGTGAGGCGGGGGGTCACCTCACCGCACACGGGCGCCGCCAGGGGGCAGCGGAAGCGGAAGCGGCAGCCCTCACCGGGGTCGATGACCCGCGGCGGCTCGCCGAGGTCCGAGCTCGAGATCGCGACCTTGGCGCGGGGATCGGGCACCGCCGAGAGCAGCAGCTTGGTGTAGGGATGAACCGATTCGTGCAGGACCTTCTCGGTCGGCCCGTGCTCGACGACATGTCCCGCGTACATCACGATGACGCGGTCAGAGACATAGCGGGCACTTGCGATGTCGTGGGTGATGTAGAGGATGGAGACGCCTTCCTCCTCGCGAAGGCGCGCCATGACGTTGAGGAGGCCGATGCGGATCGAGACGTCGAGCATCGAGACCGGCTCGTCGGCGAGGATCAGCCGTGGCCGGTAGCTGAGCGCATAGGCGAAGCCCACCCGCTGGCGCTGGCCACCCGACAGCTCGAAGGGGTAGCGCGCCATCACCCGCCGCGGCGGCACGAGGCCGACGATCTCAAGGACGCGGTCGGACTCGGTCTCGCGTCCGGCGCGGTCCAGCTGGGGCTGGTGCAGCTTGAGGCCGCGCAGCATGCCGTAGCCGATCGTGTGGGACGGGTTGAGCGAGCTGAAGGGATCCTGGAAGACCATTGGTGCCTGCCCGCGGTAGGCGAGCTGATCCTTCCTCGACTTCAGCGCGCCCACGGGCCGACCACGGTAGAAGATCTCACCGCTTGTCGGCCGGTAGGCCATGGCGAGCAGACGGGCGAGCGTGCTCTTGCCGCTCCCGCTCTCGCCGACCACGGCCACGATCTCGCGCTCGGCGATGCGCAGATCGACGTCGTCGACGGCGTGCAGCGTGTGACCGCGCAGACCGCCGATGCGAAAGTGCCGGGTCAGCTTGCGCGCCTCGAGCAGGGCGCCGTCGCCGCTCGGTATCGAGGACTCAGCCACGATCGGCTCCCTCGTCGACATAGAGCAGGCAGCGCACCTGGCGCTCGCCGAGGTCGTAAAAGCCCGGGGCGACGCGGGCGCAGCGCTCGCTCGCCTCGCTACAGCGCGGGTGGAAGTGGCACCCGCTCGGCGGTTCGGAGAGGTCCGGCGGGCTGCCGGGGATCCCGGCGAGCTCGACGCGCTCTCCGTAGATCGAGGGGAAGGCGTCGAGGAGCCCTTTGGTGTAGGGGTGCTTGGGGTCGGCAAAGAGCAGCTCGGTCGGGCCGATCTCGCTCACCTGCCCCGCGTACATCACCGCCAGGCGATCGGAGAAGTTGCTCACGAGCGACATGTCGTGGGTGACGAAGACGATCGCGAAGCCGAGGCGCTCTTGCAGCTCTTTGACCTTGGTCATGAGCGAGCGCTGTGCCACCACGTCGAGCGCCGAGGTCGGCTCGTCCATCAAGATGAGCTCGGGCGAGAACAACAGTGCCATCGCGATCATGGCGCGCTGGCGCATGCCTCCAGAGAGCTGGTGCGGGTAGCTGTGCAGGTGCACCGGGTCGATGCCCACGAGCAGCAGCACCTCGCGCGAGCGCTCCTCGATGTCCGCCTTGGACAGGCGCTTGTCGTGCGCTTTCATCGCGTCGCGGTACTGCGCGGCGATCGACTTCACCGGGTTGAGGGCGTTCATCGCGCTCTGCATCACGACCGAGAAGTCCCGCCAGCGCAGCGCCCGGAGCTGCTTCTCCCCGAGCTGCACCATGCTCGTGCCGTTGAAGCGCACGTCCCCGCCGGTCAGCTCGGCCGGCGGGGTGAGGAGTCGGGCGATCGCGAAGAGCAGGGTCGATTTGCCGCAGCCCGACTCACCGACGATCGCCATGAACTCGCCGCGGTGCAGGTCGAAGCTGACGCGCTCGACCGCCCTGGCCGGCGCCGAGCGCGTCGCGTAGTCGACGCAGAGGTCGCGCACCTCAAGAACGGCGTCGGCCACGCTTCCTCCCAACCGGCCGAAGCGCCGGGTTGCCGATCTCGTCGAAGGCATAGTTGAGCAGCGAGAAGGCGCCCCCGAGCAACGCCAGCGCGACGCCCGGCATGACCGCCCACAGCGGCGTGCCGATCTGCAGCGCCTCGTTGTTCTGGGCCCAGTACAACATGGTGCCCCAGCTCATCGTGTTCGGGTTGCCGAGCCCGATGAACTGCAGGCCTGCGGCCGCGAGCACCGAGTACAGGGCCGCTCCGAGGAAGTTGGCGACGATCAGCGAGGTCATCGTGGGCAGGATCTCAAAGACGATGATCCGCCAGCGCCGCTCGCCGCGAAGGCGCGCCGCGACGAGGAAGTCCCGGTTGCGCAGCGACAGCGCCTGGGCGCGCAGCTGGCGGGCGCCGTAGGACCACCCGGTCACCACGAGCACGGCGATCAAGATGGCATCCCCGCCGTTCTTGGCGTAGGCGGCGATCACCACGATCAGCGGGAAGGCTGGGATGACGAGGAAGACGTCGGTGAACAAGGACAACGCGCTGTCGGTGGTGCCGCCGAGGTAGGCGGCCGAGACTCCGATGAGGACGGAGAGCACCGTCGCGAGCGCGCCGGCGATCACGGCGATCAGGAGCGACTCGCGGGTGCTCCAGATCAGCTGGGAGAAGATGTCTTGGCCATAGGTGGTCGTGCCGAGCAAGTGCTTGGCCGAGGGGGCGGCGGCACGGGCGTAGATCTCGGCTTGGGGGTTGTCATGCGCGACGACGCCGGGGAAGGCCGCGAAAAAGATGAAGATCAACAACAAGAGCGCGCCCGCGGTCGCCTTGTGGTTCGAGAGGATGGCGCGCAGCAGATTGGCCCCGGCGCCCGCGCGCAGGCGGCCCCGGCGCGAATGACCGGCCAGGCCGCTATCCGGCGCGAGCACGCCCGTGCTCACTGATCGCTCCGGGTGCGGGGGTCGAGGAGCATCGTGACGAAGTCCATGACCAAGATCGCCACCAGCACGGCCACGGTGATGAGCAAGAAGAGCGTCTGCATGAGCGGGTAGTCCTCGTTCTGGACCGCCTGCAACAACAAAAAGCCGACCCCTGGATAGGAGAAGACGTACTCGACGAGGATGGCGCCGCTCACCACAAAGCCGAGGGACATCGCAAAGCCCGTGAGGTTGGGCAAGATGGCGTTGCGCCCGGCGTAGTCGAACATGATCCGCATCGGCGAGAGGCCCTTTGCCCGGGCCATGCGCACGTAGTCCTCCGACAGCGTGGTGATCATGTTGTTGCGCATCGTGAGGATCCAACCGCCGATCGAGGTGACGAGGATCGTGCACGCCGGAAGGACGGCGTGATAGATGACGTCACCGACAAAGTGCCAGGTCCAGCCGATGGTATCGGTGTTGGAGTAGCCAAAGCCGATCGGCAGGACGTGCAAGGTGATCGGGAAGAGCAAGATCGCGAGCAGGGCGATCCAGAAATAGGGGAAGGCGGACGTGATCACGAAGACCGGCGGCAGCACGCTGTCGAGCATGCTGCCGCGGCGCCAACCGCTCGTCATGCCGACGAGGGTTCCGAGCAAGAACGCCAGCACGGTCGTGACCCCGACGATCCCGAGCGTCCAGGGCAGCGCGGAGAAGACCACTTGGCTGACCGGGTCGGGATAGAAGGTGAGCGAGATCCCGAAGTGTCCCGTCAAGGTGTTGCCGAGGTAGGAGAAGTACTGCGAGATCAGGCCCTGTTTGGTGTTCACGCCGAAGGCGATCTCGAGCGCCTTCAAGACGTTCCCGTTCACCCGGCCGCGGAACCTCGCCATCATCGCGATGGCGGGGTTCCCCGGCATGAGGCGGGGCAGCGCGAAGTTGATCGTGAGCGCCACCCACAAGGTCACGACGAAAAAGCCGAGGCGGCGCAGGGCATAGCTCATCGTTGGTCTCCTGCGCCGCCTGGCTCCATCTGATCCTTCCTACTTGGCTCTCAGGTGGAGGAGCATGACCTCCACGTCGGGCACGTTGTAGGGCGCCGGCTGGGCGTAGGGGTTCTTCTGGGTGACCCAGCCGGAGAAGCTTGCCGTGTTGTACTGGAACCAGTCCACCGACTCGGTGACCGGGATCACCGGGATGTTGGACAGCATCACGTTCTCCAACTTGTTGACGATCGCGTGCTGCTGGGTGCTGCTCGTGGTGCCGGCGTACTGGTTAAACAGCTTGTCGGTCGCCGGGTTCGAGTAGCGCTCGTAGTTCGTGGTGGCCAGCTGACCGATCGGCGCGGTGTTCCCTGAGTACAGGAGCTGACGCAGCTCATAGTAGGGCGAAGGACCGCCGGTCTCGTTGTCGAAGGCGAGCTGGAAGTTGCCCTTGTACAAGTCGTTGTCGAACTCGGTGCCGGTCATGTTGTTGACCGTCAGCTTGATGCCGACCGCTTGGAACTCCTGTTGGATGATCTGCAGGTCGGCGACCCAGTCCGAGTTGCCGCCCACGTTGATCACACTGAAGGAGAGTTCCTTGCCACCTTTGGCGAAATAGCCGTTCGCGCCCTTTTTGTAGCCAGCCTTCTTCAAGATGGAGATGGACTTGGCGGGGTTGTAGCTGTAGCCGTATTTCGCTGCAGCCGCCTTGTCGTACCAGGACGCGAAGGTCGGCGTGACGATCCCGGTCTGGTTGGCCGCCGGCTCGTAGCCGTACTCACCGAGCTGGGCGACCCGGCTCCGGTTGATCGCGAACGCCATCGCCTGGCGGACCGGCAGCTGGTTCAGGGGCGCCACCTTCTGGTTGATGAACAGCGACACGTTCGCCACCGGTGGGAACCAGTAGTGATTGTTCGGGCTCTTGGCCAGATAGAAGGACTTGATGCTGGGGATGAACTGGCCACCCCACTGCGCCTGGCCCGTGGCGAGGTAGACGTTCGCCGGGTCGTTCGAGGTGAACGCCGGGTACTGGAGCGTCTCGATCTTGGGAAGCCCGGGCTGCCAGTACTTGGCATTGGCCGTGTAGGTGATGTTCTGGCCGGTGCACTTGCTCACCCCGTAGGGACCCGAGCCCACCGGGGTGGTGTCGGGGTACGTCACCGGGTTCTTCACCTTGGCCCAGATGTGCTGGGGAACGATGAAGACCTGGTCGGCGACGTAGTAGAAGTAGGGCACCGCCGGTGACTTGAACGTGAGCACCACGTTGTCGCCCTTTTGCACCACGCTCGAGAGAACCGACCAGATCGAGTTCAAGTCGAGCGCGGGGTACTTCTTCAACATGTTGAAGGTGAAGGCCACGTCCGCGGCGGTGAGCGGCTTGCCGTCCGACCACTTCACGCCCTTTCGGATCGTGAAGGTCAGGACCTTGTTTCCGTTGCTCCAGGCATAGGACGAGGCGAGCCACGGCGTGGTCTTGCCGGACTGCAGCGCGTTCACGAACACGAGCGGCTCGTAGACAAAGCCGGCCGCCTCCTGGTACACGGCCGCATTGAACGGGTTGAAGTTACAGGTCCACAGCGATCCCGACTCATTCGAGATCGTCAAGGTCCCCGAGGCGGACGCGTGCCGCACGTGCGGTCGTGCGGCAGCGGCAGTCGTGGGGGATGCGGCGAAGCCCGCCGCGAGCGCCCCGATGGGGACGAGCAGCGAAGCTGCGCGCCATTGTCGTCTCATGCTTGCATTCCCTCCCTAGTGTGGTTCCCAATACGAGCGTTGCCGCGTGAGAGACCCGTCATTCGAGCCCCTCCTCGCTCTTCGCGGCCGCCTGCCAGTCCGCAGCGTCGAGCGAGAGGTCGGGCGCCAGGTCGCGGCCCGCTGCCTGCATCCCGAGGCAGAGCGCGCCGAGCAACGCGGCGTCGTAGGGGTGCCGTGCGGGCACGAGCACCGGCGGGAAGGGGACGCCGGCTTTGAGCGCCTGTTCGATGCGGGGCGAGAACCGGCTCCAAGAGCGCACGAAACCGCCGCCGATGGCGATCCGCTCGGGGTCGAGGGCCACGGCGAGGTTGACGAGGTGGAGCGAGAGGAAGGTGACGAACTCATCGACGACGGCGGCGAGGGCGGCATCGGTGTCCGAGCCGTTGAAGACTTCCAGCGCGCTGAGCGGGCGTCCGAGGCGGCGGCTCCCGGCGGCCGCGAGGCCCATCCCGCTCACGATGTGCTCGAGGACCGGGCGCTCCTCGGGCGAGGTGTCGAGGTCAGCCGGGCTGACCAAGAGGTAGCCGATCTCACCGGCGGCACCGTGGGCGCCGGTGACGACCTCGCCGCCGACCACGATGGCGGCGGCAAGCCCCGTGCCGAGGTTCACGTACAAAGCCGGGTCGGCGCCCGCGAGGGCGCCCCAGCGCGCCTCGGCGACCGCCGCCGCCTTGACGTCGTTGGCGAGGCGCACCGGAGCGCCGAGCGCGTCCGCGACGCGCTCGGCAAGCGGGATGTGCTCCCAGCCAGGGATGGCGGGCGCGAGCTCGACGAAGCGACCGTTCGGCACGCCGATCGTCGCCACGCCGATTCCGTCGAGCGGCGGATTGCCGAGCCGGCTGAGGAGTTCGCCGGCGGCGTCGAGGCCGCGCGTGAGGACCGCTTCTCCTCCTTCGTCGCTCCGGGTGGAGATGATTTCCCGGTGCAGCTGGCGACCGTCGAGGTCACAGGTCGCGGCGGCGACCTTGGTGCCGCCGAAGTCGAGGCCAAGGACAACTGCGGTCGATGCCATCGAAGTTTCCGTATGCCCTCACCTCCCCCGACGTGTGGTGCGATCCTGGGCGGGGGAGTGGCTCCGGACCAAATCGCAATTGTCCTGATGTCTGCAAACCCCCAACTGTCAGCAAGGCTACCTATTGGTTGTCGACTAGACAAGAGGCGCTCGGTGAACGCACGGTTACGGGTGGAGGCCAAGGGGCTGATGAGCGCAGCGCCAGAGGTGATTGCTGGACGGCCGCAGTTGATGCGCGCCATGAACGAGGAGCTGCTCGTCAATGCGCTGCGCCGCAACGGGCCGCTCACGCGCGCGGACCTCACCCAGCTGTCGGGGCTGTCCAAACCCACCGTCGGCCTCGCACTCGCCAACCTCGAGGCGAACGGGCTGTTGGGTGTGGTTGGCCAACGTTCTGGTTCCCGTGGCCCCGCCGCGGCGCTCTATGGCGTGCATCCCGATGCCGGCTACGTCTTGTCCTTGGACGTCGGCAGCGAGTACGTGCGCGGCGCGCTCGCCGATCTCTCCGGAGCGGTCCGGGTGCGCGGACAGCGCAGTGTGCATGCAGCGAGCACCAAGGAGCGGATGTCCGGGCTCGTCCATCTCGCCGACGAGCTCGCCGAGCGCGCCGGGGTCGCGCGTGGCTCGGTGACCCAGACGATCGTCGGCAGTCCGGGGGTCTACGACCACCAGCGCGACGCGCTGGTGCTCGCGCTCGGGCTGCCGGGCTGGCAGGATCCGGGGGTGCTCGGCGAGCTGCGCCGGGCGTTCGGCGAAGAGACCCTGGTGGAGAACGACGTCAATCTCGCCGCCCTCGCGGAACGCGACCACGGGCACGGCCGCGATGTCGAGAGTTTCGCCTTCGTCTCGGTCGGTACCGGCGTCGGCATGGGTCTCGTGCTGAACGGGCGCCTGCACACCGGCGAGCACGGGGCGGCCGGTGAGGTCGGGTTCTTGCCGCTTGGCACCCCGCACAGCGAGCGCACGCCCGACGCCCGGCGCCGCGGCATGCTCGAGGCCTCGGCCTCGGCGGCCGGCGTCGTGCGAGCCGCTCGGGCAAAGGGGATGCGAGGCCGGCTGAACGCGCACCGCGTCTTCGACCTGGCGGCTGGCGGTGACCGGCGCGCCAAGGCCGTGGTCGCCGAGACCGCCTCGCTCATTGCCCGGGCACTCGCCGCTGTCGTCGCGGTCGCCGACCCGTCCTTGATCGTGCTGGGGGGTGGGATCGGCTCGGCATCGCTGTTCGCGGACGCGGTATCGACCGAGCTGCACCGCATCGTCCCCATCGCGCCCGACGTGAAGGTGAGCGCGATCGCCGAGAACGCGGTGGCCGACGGCGGCATCGTGGCGGGCGTGGATGCCGCCTGGCGCCGGCTCCTCTCGGGCACCTGAGCTTCGCGCCGGCCATCCCCCCGGCATGGACGTCGCCTTGGCCGGTGCGCACGCCGCCGGTTCTGCGCCAAGGCGGGTGGCGTGCCACGTGCCGCCGGGGTGGGCGATCATCGCCGGGCGCTTGCCGAGCCGGTCGAGGTGCGCACCGAGCACACGCGCGCGAAGGTGCCAAGGGGAGCCCACTTGGCAAAAGGGCTGGCGGCACGGGGTCACGACCCCACATGGACAGAACGAGGCGGCCATCGCCGCGCGCCACCTCGGCCGCGCGCCGGGGCTTTGCTCAAGGGCCCCTCTCCAGGGGACCTCCTCGATTGGTCGTCAGCGGGCGGTGATGTAGTGCTCGAGCGCCTTGCGGTCCTGTTCGAGCTCGTCGATGCGGCTCTTGACGACGTCGCCGATGCTGACGATGCCGGCGAGCTCGCCGTTCGATAGCACCGGGACGTGGCGGACCCGATGCTCGGTCATCATCGCCGCCAGGGTGTCGACCGTCTCGTCCGGCTCGCAGGTGTACACGCTGGCCGACATGATCGCCCGGACCGGCTCGGCGAGGATGCCGGCACCGAGGCGGTCGATCGCCCGGACGACGTCACGCTCAGAGACGATCCCGTCGAGGTGCTCGCCATCGTCGGAGACGACCAGTGCACCCACGTTGTGCGCGGCGAAGCCCGCGATGACCTCGGTGACGAGCGCCCGGGTGGTCACCGTCGCGACCTCGGCACCCTTTTTTCGGAGTAGCTCGGCGATCAGCACGGTCTTCCTCCTTGTCCGCGTCCTCGCCGCCGCAACCCCGCCTGGCAGCGGCGAGATTGCACGCAGCGCGCAGGCAGATGCTATCCGCCGGTACCGCCGAATCGGCCACTTTGATGTCGGCGCACCGCTACCCTGCGGCAGTCAGGGCTTGCGGTCCTGTTCTGTGTCGCTCGTATGAACGTGCCGCGGCCGTGGGGAGATGGGGAAAGGGAGCGGGACATGGAGTACCGACAGCTCGGCGGGAGCGGCCTTCGGGTCTCGGCCCTGGCACTCGGCACGATGACCTTTGGGGGGCGGGGCCAGTTCGCCGCCGTGGGCGATGTCGAGGTCGATGAGGCGCGCCGGATCGTTGATCGAGCGATCGAGGCCGGGATCAACTTGATCGACACGGCGGATGTCTACTCCGAGGGCCGCTCGGAGGAGATCGTCGGCGAGGTCCTAAAGGGCCGCCGCGACGAGGTCGTGCTCGCCACCAAGGCGCGCTTTCCCGTCGGCAGCGGCCCGAACGACGCCGGGCTGTCGCGGGGGCACCTGATGCGGGCCTGCGAGGCGAGCCTGCGCCGGCTCCGCACCGACTACCTCGACCTGTACCAGGTGCACGAGCGTGACGGGGTCACACCGACCGAGGAGACGCTCGAGGCGCTCGACACTTTGGTGGCTCAGGGCAAGGTGCGCTACGTGGGTTGCTCCAACTTCTCGGCGTGGCACGTGATGAAGTCGCTCGGCGTGTCTGAGCGCCGGGGCCTCCAGCGCTACGTGAGCCAGCAGATCTACTACTCGCTCCTTGATCGCGAGGCCGAGTACGAGCTCGTGCCGCTCTCGATCGACGAGGGGGTGGGCATCTTGGTCTGGAGCCCGCTGGCCGGCGGGTTGCTCTCGGGCAAGTACCGCCGGGGCGAGGAGCCGCCCGAGGGCACGCGGCGCGCCAATGAGTGGCACGAACCGCCCGTGTATGACGAGGATCACCTGTTCCAGGTGATCGACGCGCTCGTCGAGGTCGCGTCGGACCACGACGCCTCCCCCGCCCGTACCGCGCTTTCGTGGCTGGTCGGGCGTCCGGCGGTCACCTCGGTGATCATCGGGGCCCGTACCGAGTCCCAGCTCGAGGACAACTTGAAGGCCGCGGAGCTCGAGCTGTCGCCGGCGGGCCGGCGCCGACTCGATGACGCCAGCGTCCCGCGGCTCTTGTATCCGTACTGGCACCAAAAGAACACGGCGTCGGACCGCTTGAGCCCCGGGGACCGCAGCCTCCTCGACCAGGCGCGCTGAATCGCTCTCGGCCGGCCCGGGCGAGGCGCGCGCTTCGCCCGGGCCGCAGGGGAGCACCGGGGTGGCGAGGCGGTCCGGCCACCGCCGGACCAGCGGGCCTCAGCGGCAGGTAGGCAAGGAGGGCTCGCTCTCGGTCCCGGTGGCGACGGCGAGCGAGCGCTGGTGGCGCCGGTGGGCGACGACGCTCGTCGCGGACAAGATCCCCGATGCCACCAACAGCAAGATCGAGACGCCGAAGGCGGCATGCAGCCCGTGGGTGAACAGCGCCCCGGTTCGGCCGCTGAGCTTTGTCGTGCCGACGAAGATGGCGAATGCGACCCGGCGCGGGATGGTCCGCGAGGCGACGAAGATGGCGACGGAGAAGGAGAACACCATCCCGGTGTTGGCGAAGGTCCGCAGCATGCCGGCCGTCACGCCGAAAGATCCCGGCGGCGACGCGCGCATCACCGCGGCATTGTTGGCGGGGTAGAACAGGCCGCTGCCGATCCCGTTGACCACGGTTCCGGCGACGAGGATCACGAGGCTCGTGGTCGTGCCGAGCGCGACGTAAAAGCCGAGTGCCGCCATCATCACGAGGATGCCGACGGTCTGGGGGATCACGGCGCCGACCCGGTCGGCAAAGCGCCCCCCGAGCGGGGCGACCAGGGCGCCGATCAGATACCCGGGGACGAGCAGCGCCGAGGCGTGGATCGGCGAGAGCTGGCGGACGCCTTGGAGGTACATCGTCAGCAAGAACAGCACCGCGAAGGTCCCGACCGCCTGGAAGAGCGAGGAGCACAGCGTCGGGGCGAGGGTCGGGGCGCGCAGCAGCGAGAGGTTGACCATGGGCTCGCGCACCTTCTGTTCGACCAGGCCAAAGGCGACGATCAGCGCGGCCCCGACGATGAGCGCGGCGGTGATCGCGCCGTCAAGTGGCGTCGTCGAGAGCTGCACGAGCGCCCACAAGATCCCGAACAAGCCGAGACCGAGCACGGCCATGCCAACGAGGTCGAGCTTGCGGCGCTGCCGCTCGCCGGGGTCGACCAGCACGCGCAACGCGATGGCGAACGCGATGAGGCCGATCGGGACGTTGATGCCGAAGACCCAGCGCCAGGAGATGTAGGTGGTGATGAGGCCACCGAGCAAGATGCCGAGGATGGCGCCGAGGTTCCAGCCGACTGCGGTGAAGCCATAGGCACGGCCGCGCCGTTCGGGAGGGAAGGTATCGGCGATCACCGCTCCGGAGTTCGCCGAGATGAGCGCGCCGCCGATCCCCTGGATGGCGCGGAAGGCGATCATCGAGGCGACGTTGAAGGACAGCGCGCACAGCGCCGAGCCCACGACGAAGACGAGGAAGCCCGCCTCGTACATCTTCACGCGCCCGAACATGTCGCCGAGCCGCCCGACCTGGATCGCGAGCAGGGTGATGACGAGCAGGTAGCCGATGATCACCCAGGTGAGCGAGGCGAGCCCGGCATGGAGGGAGTGCTGGATCTTGGGGAGCGCGAGGACGACGATCGTGGTGTCGACCGCCGCGATCAATGTCCCGATCACGATCACGCCGAGCGCGAGGCCGGTGCGCGCGTGGTGCGTGTCTGCGGCCGCGGCGGTGTTCATCGCCTTATCCTTGCAGGCCCGACAGAGCGGGCGGACCGGCACTCGACCGCGCTGCCGGGGTCCGATCGTCGGGCGCCGGCCCGCTCTGAGGCTTGTCCTACCCGGCGGCGCCGGGTCGAACTCGCGACGACGACGCGACGTCCCAAAAGGGCGCGCCCGGCGAGGCCCGCCCCACCTTCAGGCGGCGACGTGCCGCTACTTGGGCTCTTCGGCGAGCTCGACGCGAACGGTGAGCGAGGAGAGGGGCGCCTGGCCGCCGTCTTTTGCATCGGGCGAGTCGATGAGCTCGAGCGTCTCGATGCCACCGGCGTCGACGAGCTCGCGCCGGGCCTGGTCGACGAGGCGAAGGAGTGTCGGTTCGCCGCGCACCTCGACGAGGCGCGCCCGAGCGCGCATCGATTGCTTGGCGGTGGTCTTCGCGCGGCGGATCTCACCGAGCACGTGCCCGGCCACTGCCAGCACGCCCGCCGCCTCGCCGTCGCGGCGCGAGGGGATCGAAGGCACGGCGCAGGCACGGGCCAGCTCCTCGGGCTCGGGCCACGGCGCAAGGTGCACCGAGCTTGATTCCTCGTGCCACCACGACCAGACCTCTTCGGTGACATAGGGAAGGAAGGGCGCGAAGCAGCGCAGCAGCACCGAGAGGCTGAGCGCGAGCGTGGCGCGTGCCGACACCGCATCGGCGCCCCCGTCCTCGTCGTAGGCGCGTCCCTTGACGAGCTCGAGATAGTCGTCGCAAAAGGTCCAGAAGAACTGCTCGACGAGCTCAAGCGCCCGAGCGTGGTCATAGCCCACAAGCGCTGCCGTCGTTCCCTTGAGGACGGCGTCGAGCTCGCCCACGACGGAGAGGTCGAGCGGCGACGCGATCGCGCCCCCGAGCGCGGCCGGCTCGCCGAGTCGGGCGAGGACGAAGCGGCTGGCGTTCAACAGCTTGATCGCGAGGCGTCGTCCGATCCGCATCTGCTGGTCCGTGAAGGCGGTGTCCGCGGCGAGGCGTGCCGAGGCCGCCCAGTAGCGCACGGCGTCCGCGCCGTGCGCCTCGAGCGGCTCGCTCGGCACCACGACGTTGCCGAGCGACTTCGACATCTTCTTACGGTCCGGGTCGAGGATCCAACCTGACAGCGCGGCATTGCGCCAGGGCACCTCCCCAAAGCCGA
>JAJZKA010000051.1 GCA_021809805.1 Actinomycetes bacterium | reverse complement strand
GAACATTACACTGCAGCCCGCGTGCCCCAGCCTGGTCTTTCCTCGTCGCGAGAAGCCGGCGCCCGCCCGAGCGTCGTGGTGGTCGGCGACGTGATGGTGGACGTCATCGTGCACCAGCACCGACCGCTCGCGATCGGGAGCGACACCGAGTCGAGCATCCGCCTCGCGCCGGGAGGCTCAGCGGCGAACCAGGCGGCACACCTCGCCACCGCAGGCGCGAGCGTCGACTTCTTCGGCGTCGTCGGCGAGGACGGCTTCGGAGAGACCGCCAAAAGGGCGCTCGAGGCGGTCGGGGTACGCCCCCACCTCGCGATCGCACCCGGATGCTCGAGCGGCGTCGTCGTCGCGCTCGTCGACGCCGCCGGGCAACGTTCGATGCTGACCGACCGCGCCGCCAACGCCGAACTCGCGCGCGTCCATCTGCCCGAGCGTCTGTATGCGCCGGGACACCACCTGCACCTTTCCGGCTACGAACTGCTCTACGCGGCCAGCCGACCGGCCGCGCTCTCCCTGGTTGCCCGGGCCAAGAAGGCCGCCATGAGCATCTCGGTCGACCCGTGCTCCGCCGCCCCGCTCATGCGCGCCGGGGCGACGGAGTTCTTGTCCTGGACGCGCGGCTTCGCGTTCTGCTGCGCGAACTTGGACGAGGCGCAGGTGCTGAGCGGCGAGCGGGATCCTGAGCGCGCCATCGAGTCGCTCGCCCGTCACTACGACGAGGTCACGATCACCCTCGGCGAAGGCGGCGCGCTGTGGGCCGCCCGCGGCGAGCAGCTCAGCCTCGCGGCCCGGGCGACCGAGGTGCGCGACACCACAGGAGCAGGAGACGCGTTCACCGGTACGTTTCTTGCCAGGCGTCTGTCGGGCGACCCACCCAGCGACGCGCTCTCGGCCGGGCTCGAGGCGGCCGCTCGCGTCGTCGCCACGGCCGGGGCGCGGCCGTGGCGCTGAGCTACTCGCGCGAGTAGGGAACGCCGTCGGCCGCCGGCGGCCGCACCCGGCCCACGAGCCCGGAGACGACGGCAATGGTGATCACGTAGGGCGCCATCGACAAGAAGGGCGAGGGGATCCCCACGTTCAAGACGGCGAGATAGCTCTGCAACGAGAGCGCGAACCCAAAGAGGACCGCTGCCCCCAGTGCCCCAAAGGGCCGCCAGCGGCCGAAGATCATGGCGGCTAGCGCCACGTAGCCGAGGCCAGCAGTCATGCCCGCGGAGAACTCGCCGATCGAGCCGATCGTGAACGAGGCGCCACCGATCCCGGCGATGACGCCACCGAGAATCACATTGCGGTAGCGGACCGACAAGACGTGGATGCCGACGGTCTCCGCGGCGCGCGGGTGCTCACCGACCGCGCGCACCCGCAACCCCCAGCGCGTCTTGAACAGCGCCACGTGCACCACAATGAGCAGGATCGCCGCCCCGTAGAGGAAGACGTTCTGGTCAAAGAGCATGGGGCCGAGGATCGGGATCTTCGAGAGCAGCGGGATCGCGAGCGGCGAGAAGGTCTGCGGGCTGTTGAGCGTCGACTGGTCGGGCGTGAGCACCTGCTCGGTGAGGAAGTTTGTGAGCCCGGTGCAAAAGGCCACGATCACGACACCGACGATGATCTGGTCGGCGCCGTAACGAAGAGCCAAGAAGGCAAGCAGCGCGCCGAAAAGGCCGCCGGCCACCGCGCCGGCAAGCACACCGAGCCACAAGTTCCCCGACGCCGAGCCGACCATCGCGCCGAGGAACGCTCCGGCGAGAAACTGGCCCTCGATGGCAATGTTCACGACGCCCGATCGTTCGCACATGATCCCCGACAGCGAGCCATAGACGAGCGGGGTCGCGTAGACGAGCGTGCCCACAAGCATCTGTGAGAGGTTCAAGGCGGCGCCCCGTGCCGCCCAGGCAAGGAAGGCCCACAAGAACAGCACGACGCCCGAGCTGAAGATGAGGTAGCTGCCCCGGGCGCTACGCCGCAGCACTAGGAGCACGGCGAGTGCCGCGCAGCCGGCGGCGAGCGCGACGGCGACCCAGCGCACCGACATCGTGAGCGGCGAGATGCTGAGGGCCGGCGGCCCGCTCACCAAGAAGACGGCATGCGCCCCCGAGGGCACGCCAATGCCGAAGGCCACGAGCGTAATGACCGCCAGCACGGCGAGGAAGACGCCCATCCCCCGGACCCGCCCGAGCGAGACGAGCCGGCCCTCGGGGGCGAGCTCCACGCCTTCGACCGGCGCGAGATCGACCGTGCTCATCCGCCCCATCCCTTGGTGAACAGCAAGATCTTGCCCGCCCCGGCCTCGCGCAGACGGAAGATCTCCCGCACGAGCGCCGGTGTCGCGACCATGAACACGATCACCGCCTGGATCACCGAGGTGAGGTCGATGGGGATGCCCGTGCTCGCCTGCATGTAGCGGCCCCCCGTGCTCAACGCGGCAAAGAGCAGCGAGCCGAGTACGACGCCGAGCGGTCGGTTCCGGCCGAGCAGCGCCACGGTGATGGCGTTGAAGCCAGTGCTTCCCCCATATCCGGTCGACAAGAAGAAGTCGGTGCCGGCCAGCGTCGACATCCCGGCCATCCCGACGAGTGCACCCGAGATCATGAGGACGAGGATCGTCGCCCGACGTGCGTCCATGCCGGCAGTGCGTCCGGCAGCGGGGTTCGCTCCGATGACCTTGAACTCGAAACCGAGCGTGCTACGCCGCATAAACCATGAAGCACCGGCAGCGACCGCGAGGGCGACGATCAGGCCGAGGTTGACGCGCAAGCCACTGCCGAACAGGTGCGGCAGTTGGCCCGTCGACGAAATGGTGCGGGAGATGGAGTTGCTCTGGTGCGGCTCCTGCAAGGGTTGGGTGGTAAGCAGGTATTCGAGCAGGTACAGGAAGATGTAGTTGAGCATGATCGTGACGATCACCTCGTGCGCGCCCGTCCGCGCCTTCAAGATTCCAGGGATAAAGCCCGCGACGGCGCCGCCGGCGGCACCCGCCAGGATCACGAGCGGCAGGTGGATCCCGATCGGCGCGTGGACGCCGAAGCCGACGTAGGTGGCCGCGAGGGCACCCGCAATCAACTGGCCCTGGCCGCCGATATTGAACACTCCGGTCGAAAAGCCGAGGGCCACCCCGGTCCCCGCGAGGATGAGCGGCGTCGCCGACACGAGCGTCTCCGAGATCGGCGTGAAGACCCCGGTCCATCCCCGTCCCGAGGAGATCGCGTGGCCGAGCGCCGAAGGGCTGATCACCGAGCCGACGAAGAGCGCGCCATAGGCGTTGCCGAGCGTTTGGAACGTGACCGAGAAGGCGCGGCCGGGGTGTGAGCCGAGCTCGCCCCAGGCGTGCAGCGTCGCCGGGGTGGTGACCACGATCAAGATCGCACCCACGAACAGCCCGCCGACGACGGCGAGCAAGGTGACCATCGCTACGTTCGCCTCGGTCACAAAGCGCACGAAACGCCGCCATGGGGGCGCGTCGACGGGCGGTGGGCTGGCGGGACGCTCGGGCGCCTCGCTCGGCAGGGAGGCGGCGCTCACGTGAGGTCCAGGTTGGTCACTGGCGGATTGTCGCCGTCCGACTCGGAGGGCCCGGGCTGCGCGATCCCGGCCATCATCAGCCCGATGCGATCGCGGCCGGCGCTGGGGCCCACGATCCCGACAATGCGGCCTCGGTACATCACCGCGATGCGATCGCCAAGGGCGAGCACCTCGTCAAGTTCGGAGGAGACCAACAGCACCCCAGCACCGCGATCTCGCTCTTCGATAATCCGCCGGTGCACGTACTCGATGGAACCCACGTCGAGGCCGCGCGTCGGCTGGGAGGCGACGAGCAGCTTGACGGCGCGCGAGAGCTCGCGGGCAACGACCACCTTTTGTTGGTTGCCGCCCGAAAGGTTCCCGACCGTCTCTCGAGCAGACGGCGCCCGGATGTCGAACTCGGCGAGCTTGATCTCGCCGTCTGCCGCGACCCGGGCGAGGTCTCGGGCACCGTGGCGGGCGAAGGGCTCGCGGTCGAACAGGTCAAGCACGAGGTTGTCGGCGATCGACATCCCGAGGACGAGCCCGTCGACCTGGCGGTCCTCAGGGACATTCGCGACCCCGGCGCGCAGCGCGGCCTTCGGCGTCGCCTTGGTGAGATCGGTCGAATCGAGGCGGATCGTGCCTGCCTCGGGGTTGCGCAGCGCGCAAACCGCCTCAGAGAGCTCAGTCTGTCCGTTGCCCTGCACGCCGGCGAGGGCGACGATCTCGCCCGCCCGGACCTCGAGGTCGACACCGTCGACAACTGCGACCCCGCGCGCGTCGACGATCCGCACGCCGCGCAGCTCCAAGACGACGGGTCCGGGCTTGGGCGGCTCTTTCCGCACGACGAGCTCGACGCTTCGACCAACCATCATCGCCGCCAGTTCGGCCTCGTCCACTGCCGTGGGGTCGGCGGCGCCAACGACCTTGCCGAGGCGCATCACCGTGATGCGATCCGCAACCGCGAGCACTTCTTTCAGCTTGTGCGTGATGAACAGGATCGAGCGACCGGCCAAGGCCAGAGATCGCATGATGCGGAACAGCGCCTCGATCTCTTGAGGAGTGAGGACGGCCGTTGGTTCGTCCAAGATCAGGACCTTGGCGTCGCGGATCAGCGCCTTCAAGATCTCGACGCGCTGCTGGGCACCGACGGGAAGGTGTTCGACCAGCGCGTCGGGGTTGACCTCGAGGCCGAACTCCTGGGACAGCCTGCGGATGTCCTTGCGAGCCTTCCGGTGGTCGAGAAAGCCCCCGCCGCGCGTCGGCTCGAAGCCGAGCACGACGTTTTCGGCGACCGAGAACACCGGGACCAGCATGAAGTGCTGGTGCACCATGCCGATCCCGCGGCGCACGGCGTCGCCGGGGTCGGCGAAGCGCACGGGCTCATCGTCGATGCGGATCTCGCCCTCATCGGCGTGCAGCAGTCCGAACAGCACGTTCATCAACGTGCTCTTGCCAGCGCCATTCTCACCAAGCAGGCAGTGGATCTCGCCCGGCGCGACGGTGAGGTCGATGTGGTCGTTCGCGACGAGCGCGCCAAAGCGCTTGGTGATGCCGGCGAGCTCGAGCTTCATCGTCCCTCATCGTCGCGTACGTACGGCGCAAGGCCCAGCTGTCCTCGACAGCTGGGCCTTGCGCCGCAGGGTCTGCGCGCCGATGCCCTCCCGGGCGTGTCGGCGGTACGAAAAGCGAGCGCTAGCTCGCGGGGTAGGAGTTCGGGTCGAGCGACACCTTGCCGGCGATGATCTTCGCCTTCAGGGTCTTGAGCTCCGCCTTGACCTTGCCGGGGATCTTGCTGGCAAAGGTGTGGAACGGCGACAGGCTGACGCCATTGTTGGCGAGCGTGCCGTTGTAGTTGCCGCCGCGGAACGTCCCGCGGGCGGCCGCCTCGACCGCCGTCGACACCGAGGCGACGATGCCCTTGGTGACGCTCGTGATGAACAGCGAGCAGTACTGGGGCGCCGACACGCAGCCGTCGGTGTCGACCCACTCCATGTAATGCCCGGCGCCCGCCTGCTTCACGGCCGCGGCAGCACCGAGACCGACGGCGCCGGCCACCGGGAAGATCACGTCGGCGCCCTCGGCCATGAGCGTCTGAGCGTCCGTCTTGCCGAGTGCCTGGTTGGTGAAGTCGTTGGTGAACAGGCCGTTGCCGGCAAAGCTCCCAGACGCGAAGTTACGCTTCTTCGCCGGCGTCCAGCCGAGCGCGACGACGTGCGCGTGGTTCACCTTGTCGTAGTAGCGAACGCCCGCGACCCAGCCATCCATGTAGATCGTGACCGGCGGGATGTCCTGGCCGCCGAAGGTGCCGACCTTGCCGCTCTTGCTCATCGCCGCAGCGAGGTAGCCCCCGAGGAAGGCGTCCTGGTTCGTGTGATACACGAGGCCGAGGACATTCTTCATCGGCGGGGAGTAGGAGTAGTCGACGATCGTGAACTTCTGGCTCGGGTGCGCCTTCGCAGCGGTCTGAGTGGCCTGCGCCATGTCGAAGCCGACGGTGATGATGATGCCGCAATTCTCACCGATGAAGGTGTTGATGTTCGGCGCGTACTCGCTCGTTGAGTTCGACTGCAGGTACTTGTAGGTCAGGCCGGGGATTGCCTTGGCGGCAACCTTCAGGCCCGCATACGCCGAGGCGTTGAAGGAGCGGTCGTTGATACCGCCCGTGTCGGTGACCTCACAGGCGAGGAAATGGCTCTTCGCTCGTCCCGAGCGCGCCGAGGCCGCTGCGGCGTGCTGGGCGCCCGGCCTCGCGCTCGCAAAGCTCGAGCCGACACCGGCGCCAATTGCAGCGGTTGCCGCCACGACGACGGCCGACGCCGCGGCCAGC
This sequence comes from Actinomycetes bacterium, assembly GCA_021809805.1. Taxonomy (GTDB): domain Bacteria; phylum Actinomycetota; class Acidimicrobiia; order Acidimicrobiales; family Bog-793; genus JAKABX01. The sequence continues at coordinate 15,475 of JAJZKA010000051.1, read as the reverse complement.
CGCGCCGTGAGCCCGGCCTTCGAGCGCTTGAGGTGCGCCCCGTGGTCGCTTGTGCTCATGTGGTTCCCTCCCCTTGCCATGGCGGCACCGATCCCCATGGCCTCGAGCCCCGCCGCGCGGGGCGCTCGTGCGTGACGCCGTAGCAGTCTGCAAACCTTACGTTCGGGTGACGGACCCCGTCACGCGAGTTCGCAACGCGTCGCCCGATTTTCGCCGAGCGCAACCCAGCCCGTGCCCCGGCGCGCGCGTGGCGTGAGGCCCCCGGCGCGCCGAGCGACGACCCTCGGCGGTGACGGCCCCCACTAGCGTTCGGGACATGACCCCGACCGACGGCGCACCGCGCCCTGACCGCCTAGGCGACGACGCCTCGTATCGCCTCCCCCGTTCCGTCGCCCCGCGCCGCTACGAGCTCCACCTCGTCCCCGACCTTCATGCGGCCCGCTTTTCTGGCCGCGAACGCATCGAGGTCGAGATCCTCGAGCCGTGCGCGGCGATCGAGTGCCATGCCGTCGGCCTCGAAGTCAGCGATGCCAGCCTCGAGACCGGCTGGACGTTGGCGAGCGAGGCCATCGGGTCGCGCCAGGCCCTTTCGATCAGCCTCGATCCTGAGCGCGAGCGGATCCGCTTCCAGCCCTCCGCGCCACTTGCTCCCGGCCGCTACCGTCTGAGCTGCGCCTTCGCTGGGGTGCTCAATGATCGCCTGAGGGGCTTCTATCGCAGCACGTTCGCTGGTGAGGACGGCCAACAGATGGTGATCGCCGCCACTCAGTTCGAGGAGACGGCCGCCCGTCAGGCATTCCCTTGCTTTGACGAGCCGGACCGAAAGGCCGTCTTTTCGATCACCTTGGATGCCCCTCCCGGTACCGTCGCCCTGTCGAACGGGGCCGAGGTTTCCTCCGAGCTCCTCGAAGGCGGTGGCCGGCGGGTGCGCTTTGGCGACACGATCGTGATGTCGACCTACCTCGTGGCCTTCATTGTCGGTCCGCTCGAGGCCACCGAGGCAGTCGATGCCGACGGGGTGCCGCTGCGCGTCGCTTTCCCCCCGGGCCGTTCCGGGTTGACCCGCCCGGCCCTCGAGGCGGGCAGGCACGCGCTGGGTTTCTTCTCCTCCTACTTCGATCTGCCCTATCCCGGTGACAAGCTCGACCTGGTCGCGCTGCCGGACTTCGCCGCCGGCGCGATGGAGAACCTCGGCTGTGTCACCTTCCGGGAGGCGATCTTGCTCGCTGAGGAGTCGAACACCAGTCAGCCCGAGCTCGAGCGCCTCGCCGAGGTGGTCGCCCACGAGCTCGCGCACATGTGGTTCGGTGACCTCGTGACCATGGGCTGGTGGAATGGCATCTGGCTGAACGAGGCCTTCGCCACATTCATGGCGCTGTGCTGCGAGGACGACTACCGGCCGGCGTGGCGGGTCTTTGCCGGCTTCGCCCGCGGGCGCTCCAACGCGCTCGGGATCGACGCGCTCCACGCCACCAGGCCGATCGAGTATCCGGTGAAGCAGCCCGAAGACGCGGCGGCGATGTTCGACGTCTTGACCTATGAGAAGGGCGCGTCGGTGCTGTGGATGGTCGAGCAGTTCCTCGGCCGCGACCGCTTCCAGGCCGGAGTGCGCGCCTATCTGCGCCAGCACGCCTACGCCAACACCAAGACCACCGACCTGTGGGACGCGCTCGACGCCGTGGCGCCCGAGGTGCCCGTCGGCAAGGTGATGGAGACTTGGCTGCTGCAAGGAGGCCACCCGCTCGTGCGCGCGCGTCTCGTCGACGGGCCTGACGGCGAGCAGGTCGAGCTCACACAAGAGCCGTTCTCCTACCTTCCTGCCTCCGTCGCCGCCGAGATCGGGACCGCCCCGCCGGAGGGCTCGGCAATCGGCTCAGGCTGGCTCGTGCCGCTCATCGCCGCGCCGGCGGGGACCCCCGCCGCCGCCGGGAGGGCGCCGGAAGGGGTCCACAAGGTGCTCCTCGGCAAGGACGCGATTCGGCTACCGGCGCCCACCGGCGGGGCCCTCGTGGTGAACGCGGGTGGCACCGGCTTCTTCCGCACCAGCTATGACGACACGCTCCAAGCGCGCGTTCTCGCCCGCTTCGCCGCGCTCGGACCGATCGAGCAGTTCAACCTCGTGAGCGACGCCTGGGCGACGACGCTCGCCGGCCGGGCCGAGGTCAGTCGCTTCGTCATGGTGCTGCGCCACCTCAACGAAAGTGACGACCCTTACGTCTGGTCGCTGGCGCTCAATGCCTTGGTGGTGCTCGATCTCGTCGCCGAGGAGTCCGAACGCCCAGCGCTCTCGCGCGCCGCCCATGAGCTGCTCTCCGAGCGCTTCGCGACGATCGGCTGGGAGCGTGCTGGCCGGGAGGACGACAAGGTGCCGCTGCTTCGCTCCACCTTGGTGAGCGGGCTCGGGACGCTCGGGCGGGACGACACGACGATCGCGCGCGCCCACGAGCTGTTCGCCGGGGACCATTTCGGCGGGACGGCGCTCGATCCCGATCTCGCCGCGGCAGTGCTCGGCGTCGTTTCGGCCCATGCGAGCCACGAGGAGTTCACCGCCATCCTCGGGCGCTACCGCCGGCCCCGCGACCCGATGGACGGCATTCGCCACCTCTACTCCCTCGCCCGCCTGCGTGATGCCGACCGGGTCGCTCAGGTGCTCGAGCTCTGCCTCAGCGAGATCCGCTCGCAGAACGCGCCGATCCTGCTCGGCGCGATGCTCATGAACCGCGAGAGCGGGTCCCAGACGTTCGCCTTCATCAAAGAGCACTTCGCCGCGATGACCGCGCGCTACCCCGACAACCTCATCCCCCGCATGCTCGAGGGCGTCGCCGGACTCGCGCAGCTCGAAACTGACGGCGAGCCGCGCTTTGTACACGAGGTTCGCGAGTTCTGCGCGGGGGCGGTAAAGGGAGCGAGCCGCCGACGGGTCAACCAAAGCCTCGAGCGGCTCGAGGTCCACGTCCGCTTGGCGGCGCGCCTTCGCGGGCAACTCGCGCGCGCACTCGGTTCGACCGGAGGCTGAGCGATGAACCTCGGGCTGGCGGCGACCACGTTCGCGCTCGTCTTGCCGGCCGAGCTTCCCGACAAAACCTTCATCGCGACGATCGTGATGAGCTCGCGTCACCGGCCGCTTCCGGTCTGGATCGGCACCGCAGCGGGACTCGTGCTGCAGGCCGCGATCGCAGTCGCCGCGGGGCGCCTCCTCGCGCTCTTGCCGCACCGCACGGTCGAGGGAATCGTCGCCGGACTCTTCCTGCTCGGTGGTGCCTATTTGCTTTTGATCCCGCAGAAGAAGGAAGAGGAGGGTGCCAAGGCAATTGGGATCAAAGAGGAGGCGCGGATGGGTGAGCCGCCGGTGCGCAGCCTGAAGGTGGCGCTCACCGCATTCAGCGTCGTCGCGCTCGCCGAGTTCGGCGACCTCACCCAGGTGATCGTGGCCAACTTCACCGCCCGCAGCAAAGACCCGCTCAGCGTCTTCGTCGGTGCGGCGGTGGCCTTCATCGTCATTAGCGGCGTCGGCGTGCTCGCCGGCCGCACGCTCGTACGCTATGTGCCCCTGTCCCTCATCCGCCGTCTCTCGGGCCTGTTGTTGTGCGGGCTCGGCGTGTACAGCATCCTCCAGGCGGCGTGACCGGGCGCGACGGCGCAGTGACTGGCACGCCGCCCGCCCAGCCGGACGGTGCGCCGTCGCGCAGCGCGGCGGTGCTCGCTGCCGCGCATGGCACACCGGGATTTCTCGACCAACGTGAGGGCATGGCGCTGTTCGCCGCAGCCGAGGTCGCGGCGCAACGGGGCCTTGGACCGCTGGTTGAGATCGGCGCCTATCTCGGGCGTTCCACCCTCTTCCTCGCCGCCGGCCTGATCGCCGCGCTCGAGCACGGCGCACCGCCGAGCATCCTCCTCAGCATCGACCACCACCGGGGCTCAGAGGAGATGCAGGCGGGCTGGGAGCACCACGACGCGACCCTGGTCGATCCCGCGACCGGACGGATGGACTCGCTGCCGCGCTTTCGGGCGAACCTGTGGCGCGCCGGGGCGGAAGACATCGTCGCCGCGGTGGTCGGCGACTCGGCGCGGGTGGCCGCGGCGCTCAGCGGGCCGGTCGGCATGGTGTTCATTGACGGCGGGCACGGTGCGAACGTGGCATGGGCCGACTACCGCGGATGGACCCCGCGCCTCGCGCCTGGCGGCCTGCTCGCCATCCATGACGTGTTCCCTGATCCCGCAGACGGTGGTCGCCCGCCGTATGAGTGCTACTGCGCCGCGCTCGACAGCGGCGAGTTCGACGAGCTCGAGGATGCCCGGACGCTCAGCCTGCGCGTCCTTACCAGGCGCCGAGTTCCGAGGGCACCCCAAAGAGCGTCGCGGTGACACCGCCGCGCAGCGCGTCCGCGGCGAGGATCACGGCCGCGGCCGAATAACTCGTGCGCTCGCCGGCCGGGAACGACGAGCGCTCGGGGTAGACGAGCCCGGTCAAGTACGAGCCGTCCGCTTGGCGCTGCTGCTCGGCCGAGGCGAGCAGCGCCGCCGCCTCGTCGATGAGGCCACAGCGCAGGCAGGCGAGCGCGCATTCGGCGGTCTCGGCCGTGGTGATCCAACGATGGTCCGAGCGGCACAGCACGCCGCGGCCAGGCTGCACAAAGCGCTCCCAGCCTGAACCGATCCGCTGGCGCGCTTCCTTACCGCCGAGTACGCCCGTGAGAACCGGGTAGTACCAGTCCATCGCGTAGTGGCCTTTGTCGGCAAAGCACTCGGGCCGCCGCACGATCGCCTCGCGCAAGCGCCGGGTAGCCGGCACGACCTCGGCGGCGGCGCGTGTGTCGCCGACAAGCGCGGCGGCTCGCGCCCAGGCAGCCAGGCTCGCGTAGATCGAGGAGCACGCGGCGAGCAGGCAGAGGTCGCCTTCGGCCCCGACTGGGGCGTCCGACCAGCAGATCGCACCGGAGGGCCGCTGCTGGGCGAGCACGAAGCCGATCGCCCGGCGCACCATGGCGAAGTGGCGGCGCACGAGGACGGTCTCGCCGAGCGCCAGGGCGCAACCAAGCACGCCAGTTGCGACATAAGCAGTGCCGTTGGTGTCGAGCCGGTCGTCGTCGGGCTCCCCGTCCCCGCAATAGCCCGCATGCCAAGAGCCGTCGGGACGCTGGGCGGCGGCGAGGAAGTCGAGCGCGCGCCGCGCCGCGGCAGCGTCGCCCACGACGGCGAGCGCGAGTGCCGCCTCGAGGTGGTTCCATGGATCCCCGTGCCCCGCGACCGACCACGGAATGAAGCCGCTCGGCCCCTGGAGCGCGGCGATGCTGGCCGCGGTGGCGCCAAGCTCGCCGATCCCGGCGGCGGCCGAGAGCTCAGGAAGCGACACGGTCGTCGCCAGCGCCCACGAGCGCGTCCTCGTGCCGCCCGGCCAGATCGCACTTGCTGCCCACCCGCGCGACGGGAAGCGGCCGGCAGTACAGGACGAGGCTCTTGCCGACGAATGGGTTCAACAGCTGCTCGAGCCCGTGCAACCAGCGCGGGTGGCGGACGATGTCGTAGACGAGGACGCGGTGGTAGGCGCGAACCAGCGGGTTCTCCTGGTTTGCGACGCCGACCAGACAGCGCAGCCACCAGTACGGGCTGTGCAGTGCGTGCGCATGGTGCGAGCCGACGACGCAAAAGCCGGCGCGCCGCAGTCGATCGACGAGCTGGCGGCGCCGGTAGATGCGGACGTGCCCCCCCTCCACCGCGTGGTAGGCAGCCGAGAGCGCCCAGTTCACCAGCTCGGGACCAAAGCGTGGGACCGTGACGACGAGGAGGCCGTCGCTCGCGAGCACCCGAGCGAGCTCGCTGAGCGCCGCGTGGTCGTCCACGATGTGCTCGAGCACTTCGGCGGCGACGATGCGGTCGAAGCTGGCGGGGCCGAAGGGGAGCTGCGCGAGGTCCGCGCACGCCACCGCGGCACGCGCCGACGCGGGGATCTCTCCGCTCTCGGCCATCGCCGCGAGCAGCGCCGCGACCGGCTCGAGCTCGCCCCGGCTGGCGTCGAGCGCGATCACCTCTGCACCGTGCGTCGCGCACGCGAAGGCGTGTCGGCCGCCTCCGCAGCCGACATCGAGCACTCGCGTCCCCGCCGCGATCCTGGCGCGCCGCAGGTCGACCGTCAGCACGCGCGAACAGCCCTTCGGTGCTCGTCGAGCACGATCAGGTACTCCTCGACGGTGCGCTTCGCGGTCGCCTGCCAGGTGAAGCGCTCGAGCACCCGTGACCGACCCGCCGCCGCGAGCCGCGTGGCGAGCTCATCGTCCTCAAGGAGGCGCCTGATTGCGATCGCCAGCGCCGAGGGGTCGCCCGGCGGCACCAGCAGGGCGTGCACCCCATCCTGGCCGGCAACCTCGGGCAGCGCGCCGCCAGTCGTCGCGACGAGCGGGGTGCCGCACGCGAGCGCCTCGGCCGCCGGCAACGAGAAGCCCTCATAGAGGGAGGGCACCACGACACAGCTTGCCTCGCAGTAGCGCTCGGCATGGCGCTCGTCGCTCTCGCCGGCGACGAAGCAGACCGCTCCCTCGAGGCCGAGGCGCTCGATGGTGCGGCGCGTTGGGCTGTCGGCCCTCAACCGGCCGACCACCACGAGGTGTGCTTCGGGCCGTTCGGTGCGCAGCTTCGCGATCGCCTCGAGGAGGGGAACGAGGCCCTTCAGCGGCACATCCGCACTGGCAGTGGTCATGATGCGGCCGGGAACACGCGGGCGCTCGGGACGCGGACGATGCAGCGCCGGGTCGACCCCGACCGGCACGACGCGGACACGCTCGGGCGTGACGGCGAGCTCGGCAAGCACATCGGCGCGCGAGGACTCCGACACAGTGAGCAGGCGCGTCAGGCGCCGCGCCACCCGGTTTTGCATTGCTGCGAAGCCATACCACCGGCGCAGCGAGAGCGATTGTTTGAGCGAGGTGGCGTGCGCGAGATCGAGGCGCCGGTCGACCGAGATCGGGTGGTGCACGGAGGCGATGACCGGCCAGCCGTCTGCGAGCATCCCGAGCAGGCCGGTGCCAAGCGACTGGTTGTCGTGGACGAGGTCGAAGTCCTCGAGGTGCGAGGCCAGCAGGGCGCGGGCGCGCAGGGAGAAGGTCCGGGGCTCGGGGAAACCTCCCGTCCACATCGTCGCCAGCTCGAGCAGGTCAACGGGCGCGGTGAGCTCGCGCCGCTTGGGGGTGCGAAAGGGCGTCGGCTCGCGGTAGAGGTCGAGACTCGGCACCCTAAGCAGGCGCACCCCCTTGGCGAGCTCGGGGTAGGGCTGCCCTGCGAGCACCGTCACCTCGTGGCCGAGCCGGGTGAGCGCACGGGAAAGATGGCGAACGTAGACGCCCTGGCCGCCGCAGGTCGGGTTGCCCCGGTAGGAGAGGAGCGCGATCCGTAGGGGGCGGTCCGACGGCCCGATGGTGCACGCCTCGGCCGTCATGGGGCTACAGCCTCGCCGGTCACGCGGGGCGAGGCAAACAGGGACGGGAGCGCCTGCCGAGCTCGGCGAGCCGCTAGATCACACCAGCGCGAATCGCATAGGCGACCGCATGACAGCGATTGCGCAGGTGAAAGCGCGAGGTGACGTCGTGCAGCACGTTCTTCACCGTGCGCTCAGAGTAGGCGAGCTGCTCGGCGATCTCCTCGGTGTCAAAGCCGTCGGCGACGAGCCGCAGGACCTCGATCTCACGCTCGGTGAAGCCGTTGACAAGCAGCCCGCGAGGTGCCAGCACGTTGCGCTGCAGCTTGCTCACCTGGGACAGGAGCGAGCCGAGGAGATCGGGTGGGAGCGCGCCGTGGCCCTCCATGGCGGCGACGAGGACGGCAGCGAGCCGCTCGGGCGTGGCCTCGATGCGGCGCAGGATTGCACAGGCACCCGCCTCAACCGCGTTCAGCACGCCCCGGTCGTCGAGGGTGGAGGAGACCACAACGACGTGCAGGCAGCCGTTGCGCAACAGCGTGCGGATGACCCTCGCCTCTTGGTCTTCAACCTGGTCAACTCCAACGACTGCGACGCTCGCACGCTTGGGGTCCTCGACCAGCAAGAGGTCAGTCTGGGTGCGCAGCTGTGCAGCAAGTCCGGCCCGCGAGATTGCGTCGGCGGCGGCCACGTAGGTAGCGAGCTTGCGGGGCATCACGACCCGTTCACCGGCAATGCTGGTTATCTGGCTGCTCATATGCCTACTCGGAGTTTTCCAGGGGCAGCGCCCGTACGGGTATCGGTGATTGCGTACCCCGGGGATGCGGTTCCATCCCCTGTCGGTGCTGATTGCTTACCCCGAGAGGCAGAAAATCAACTCGAGCGGCGCGTGATCAATATTCGGTCATGTCTTGAACGGCCTGCTGGAAGCGAGCGAAGTCAGGCGACATCGTGATTGGCAGCAGCGACATCAGTTTGGCCACATCTCCATCGACTTTGATCCTGCCCTGGAAGAACGCGGCGTTCATGTCGAGCTCGCCTTTTTGCATTGCCTGCGCGTCTTCGTAGGTCTCGGTGAGCGTCACTTCGGCGTTGTCAAGGACGCCAAGCCGATTCTCCCGAAGGTGCCCGTCCTCAACGGCCCAGTAATAGGAGACGTCACCATCAGGGCCGCCGGTGACCACGTATTGGATGCGGGCCGTGGCGCCGGGGATCTCTGGCTGGTCTGCCGCCAGCGCCAGGCTCGCGTCCATCCACTCCTGGGTTAGCCACTTCGCCATCGCTGCCCCGCCTCCTCCTCGGCCGTGTCGGACGCCGATCATGGCCGATGCAGCGCCGCGAAGGGGCGATGCTCGGCTTTTAGGAGGAGCGCGGCGACGCGGTGCGGACCGCCTCGAGCTCGGCCAGGGCCTCGCGAACGCCCGCGAACAGGTCGTCTTCGGGAAGCGGCGCCTCGACGAGGCTGCGGGCGCGGTAATAGGGGTCGAAGACATGCAGGTCCCGCTCCACCTCGGGCGGCAGCCCGAACCAGTGGGGTGAGTCGGGGTCGATCTGAGTGGCATGAGCAAGCAGCCCATTGCGCCGCGCGTCGGCGAACCCGGCGACGTCGACGCGCGTCGTGACGTCGATCTCCGGCATGCGGTCCAGCCAGCCATCCTCGAGCCGCTCGGCATAGGGCGACGGCAGCCCGAGCTCGAGGAACTTCTCGTGCCGGGCAAGCATCTGCTCCACCGGCCAGAGCGAGTAGTACAGCTTGAGGGGTTGGTGGGGCTCGCCGAGGCCAGGGTAGGCGTCCGGATCGGCGGCGGCTTCGAACGCGGCGACAGAGATCTCGTGCACGCGCAGGTGGTCCGGGTGCGGGTAGCCACTCTGATCGTCGGGATAGGTGACGAGGACCTGCGGGCGCTCGCGGCGAATCACCTCGACGAGGCGGCCGACCGCTTCGGCGAGTGGCGCCTGCCAGAACGAGCGGGGATCCGCGTTGGCCGCGCTCTCGGGCATGCCCGAGTCCCGGTAGCCGAGGAGGACCACCTCCTCGTAGCCGATCGCCTTGGCCGCGGCGGCGAGCTCCTGCTGGCGTACCTCGGCCAGCCTCTCGTGGATCTCAGGGCGGTCCATCGCCGGGTTCAAGATCTCGCCCTCCTCGCCGCCGGTGCAGGTCACGAGCACCGTGCGGATGCCGGCGGCGTGGTAGCGCGCGACCGTTGCCGCCCCTTTGGAGGCCTCGTCGTCGGGGTGTGCGTGCACGCTGAGGAGGCAGAGCTGATCGGCCATGGCGCGACGCTACCGGGCGGCGGCGAGCCGGTGGACGCTCCGAGTCGCCCGCCAGGACGGCACCCGCCACCCCGGCATATGCTCTTAACAAGGGCGCCTGCCCGACGGGTGTCGCCGCGAGGCTCTGCACGCCGGGCGCGGCCTAGCGGTATGAACTCGTCGTCGAGGAGCGCACATGAGTGTGATGAAGCGCCTTTCGGGCATCGTCCAGGCCAAGGCCAACAAGGTGCTCGACCGGGCCGAAGACCCGCGGGAGACGCTCGACCTCTCCTATGAAAAGCAGCTTGAGCAGCTGCAACAGGTGCGCAAGGGCGTGGCCGAGATCGCCACCGCTCGCAAGCGGATCGAGCTGCAGGCGCGCCAGCTGCAGGCATCGGCCGAGAAGTTGCAGGGCCAGGCCACCCAGGCGCTCGCCCAGAACCGCGAAGACCTTGCCCGCGAGGCGCTCAGCCGCAGGGCCGGCATCGCGACCCAGCTCGAGGGACTGAAGAGCCAGCATGACCAGCTGGTCTCCCAAGAGGAGCGGATGGTGGCCACCACCCAGCAGCTCGAGGCCCGCGTCAGCGCGTTCCGCACTCAGAAAGAAACACTGAAGGCGAGCTATACGGCCGCCCAGGCCCAGACCCGCATCGGCGAGGCCGTGGCCGGGATTTCCGAGTCGATGGGCGACACCGGGCTCGCGCTCGAGCGGGCCCAGGACAAGGTCGCCCAGATGCAGGCACGCGCGGGGGCGATGGACGAGCTGCTGTCCTCGGGCGCGCTGACCGACCTCACCGGCAACAGCGACCCGCTGCAGGCCGAGCTCGACAAGACGAGTCAGTCCTCCCAGGTCGAGCTGGAGCTTGCCAAGCTGAAAGGCCAGCTGCCAGGTGGCCCCCAAGAGGCGATCAGCGCCGGCAGCGCGGCGGCGGAAGGCGCCCCTGAGGCCAGCGCGCCCGGCGAGGCCACGCACGACGAGACGGTGAGCGACGGAGAGGTCGAACCGCCCGAGGGCGCCCCGGCCGGCGACCCCTTCAGCCTGCCGGGCCAGGGAGGCGCGGCGTGATCGTGCGCGTCCTGAACGGCGGCCAGTACGAGCTCGGTGACGAGGCGCGAGCCAGGCTCGAGAAGCTCGACAGCGACTTGTCACACGCCGCCTCCGCCAATGACGAGCAATGGTTCCACCGGGCGCTTGCGGCCGTTATCGCCGAGGTCACCGAGGGTGGCACGCCGCTCGACAGCGACCGGCTCGTGCCATCAGACCTCGTCGTGCCCGCACCAGACGCCACCCTCGACGAGGTAAGGGAGCTCGTCGAGTCGGATTCAAACGAGGAGTGAGCGTGGCTAAGAGCCGCTACCCTGCCGACCGCGGGCTGAGCGCCCGCATGCTGATGACGGTCTTCTTCCTTGGGCTGCTCTATGCGGTCTTCATTACCGTCCTGCTCGAAATCCTCCACATGGGTCTCGCTCCCGTGCTCGGCATCGCGCTCGTCATCTTGTTCGTCCAGTACTTCTTCTCGGACCGCATCGCCCTGTTCTCCATGGGTGGTCGACTCGTCGAGCGCGAGCAGGCACCCCAGCTGCACGCGGTCATCGACCGGCTCGTGGCACTCGCCGACATGCCCAAGCCCAAAGTGGCGATCGCCCAGAGCGACATCCCAAACGCCTTCGCCACCGGTCGGAACCAGAACAGCGCCGTCATCTGCGTGACGACCGGCATCCTGCGCCGCCTGGACGAGCCCGAGCTCGAGGCGGTACTCGCCCATGAGCTCTCCCACGTCGCGCATCATGACGTCGCCGTGATGACCATCGCCAGCTTCCTTGGCATCCTGGCCGGGCTCATGACGCGCATGTTCGCCTATGCCGGGCTCTTTGGCGGCTTTGGCGGCGGGAACTACGGCCGGGGGCGCGGCGGCAACAACAATGCCCAGGCCCAGGTGGCGATGTTCGAACTCGCCATGGTCCTGATCTCCGCCATCGTGTACGCGATCAGCTTCTTATTGATCCGAGCACTCTCGCGCTATCGCGAGCTGGCGGCCGACCGTTCCGGCGCCATGCTGATCGGCCAGCCGGCGCTGTTGATGTCAGCGCTTCAGAAGGTGAGCGGGGAGATCGGCCGCATCCCGACGCGAGACCTGCGTGCCGCCCAGCATTTCAACGCCTTCTACTTCGCCCCGGCGATTGCGCCCGGCGCGAGCCTCTCGTCGCTGTTCTCGACGCACCCTTCGCTGCAAAAGCGCCTCGAGCAGCTGGCCCGCCTCGATGCCGAGATGCGACGCGGGCTCGCCTGAGCGTGGGCTTCCTCGACACCATCCTCGGGCGCACCAAACCCGTCGGCGCCAATCTCGACGCGCTCTTCGCGCTGCCCGCTGCGGCACTGACCCTGGAGGCTGCCGAGAGCCTCTCGCCCACCCTGCATGCCGGGGTCTGCTTCAAGCCCAGCGTCGGCCCCGCCTTCGAGGGTGCCGAGCAAGAGCTCGTATCGCTGCTCCGCCTCGATGACGACGAGGGCTCGAACGAGGCGAACACGGTCTCGCTCGAGCCCGCCGACCAGTACGGCTATCGCTGGGTGGTGCTCGGCGCCTCGGACTTCGACAGCCTCGTGACCCGGGTCCACTTCGTCAACTCGACACTGCACGAGCATGGGTACGGCCCCCAACTGCTCTGCTCGGTCTTCGGCTTCTCAGACAACGGCACAACCAGCACCTACCTCGTCTATCTGTTCAAGCGCGGCACCTTCTACCCCTTCGTCCCCCTCTCCGGAGAGCGCCGGGACAACGGCGCCGAGCTCAGGTTGAAAGAGGCGGTCCGGGGCGACCTTCAGATCGAGCCGGAACTCGATCGCTGGTTCCCCCTTTGGGGGCTGCCGGTTCGTTGACCCTCACCGCGCCGGGCGAGGGTCGAGCATGGCTCCTGTCGAACACGCCGGATCCCAGGCGGGCGGCGCGCTTGCAAGGTGGCGGCGGACAGCGGCAACGATGAACTCGGGCGCGAGCTCGCTCGTACCACCAAGGGGTGCGAGCACAGGGACAAGGGCGCCGCACGGATCGGCCACCCAGGAGGTCGCGCCGGGCTCGGCCGCGCTCAGCTCCGCGGCAAGCGGACCGAGCTCGCGGCGCAGGAGCCGGGGCCGACACACCGTGCGCACCCACGTCTCGTAGCGGTCGTAGTAGCACCACCGGTCCCCCCAGCGCACGAGTACACGGCTCTGGCTGACCGCCCGGTGCAGCACCGCCGGGTGGACGGGGAGCGCGTGACCATGGCCGATCCGGGCGAAGGGGCCGCCCGCGAGCGCATCGTCCGCCTCGACGACCGCGAGATCGAGCGTGCGGTCGCGCGTGGTGCGGAGGCGACCGGCCGAGAGCGCCGCCTCACCCGTGCTCCAGGCCGATTCTTCATCGCCATAGAGCTCGATCGCGCGTTCGGGGTGCTCGAGGAACCCAGGAAGCTGGGCGAGCGCGCCGTCATAGGCGCGACCCGTCCACTCGTCCCCCTTTCGCGACGACGTCCCGACGGCGAGCGGCGACCGCTCGGCGTCAAAGAGCGCCCGCAGCGTCCAGGCCACGCGTCCTGCGGCCATCGTGGCGACGACGTCGAAGTCGCCAGCGCGGGCCACCCCCGCCAGCAAGCCGGAATGCCTCGCAGCCAGCTCCGGCGCGGAGAGCACGAAGAGCGCGCAGGCGCCGTCCTCATCGAGGTGGTCGCTCGTCACCGCGTCCACGTCCAGCGGGAGCCGCCAGTGCGCAGCGAGCGCGGCGAGCGCGATCTCACAGGAGGTGTCGCGAGCCAGCCTCGGAGGCGACGGGGTGGCGGGCCAGTGCGAGAGCGTCAGCGCGGTGTGGTGCCGGGGGGCGCCGTCGGCCATGACGTGGCGGCGCTCGCCAAGCGCGTCGACGCCAACCAGTTCGAGTGCGACGTCCCCGATGCGACGGGACCCGCGCCTCACGTCGCCAGCGCGTCGATTCGCCGGGCGAGCGCGAGATCGGCGTCCGTGATCCCACCAAGCGAGTGCGTCGAGAGGCGCAAGGTAACGGTGTTCCACGAGATCTCGACGTCTGGGTGATGGCCCGCCTGCTCGGCCAGCGCGCCGACGAGATTCACATACGCCAGTGCCTCAGCAAAGTCCTGACGGCGGATCACCTTGACCAGCTGTCGGCCCTCGCACCGCCACGACAGGTTCGCCAACGCTCGCCGGAGCTCCGCGTCATCGAGCAGTTCCATCGGCCGCACGCTACCGCGACCAACGATCACCTCGGCTGCTCAGCCACCACGCTCAGCGGATCCTCCCGGGCACCGACACCTCCGAACCTCACGGGTCTCGGGATCTTGATGCCCTCCTCCACCGCAATGAGACCGTCGCGCAAACTCGTCCGCAGGTACTACTGCCAGTCCAGCACGAGCGGGGCGTGATCGGAAGGCGCGACGTCAAAGGTGCCCTTCTTGCGGGCTTCGCGCTCGACGCGCACCTCGATGAGATGTTCGGCGACGGGCCTGGTGCACAGGGCGAGGTCGATGCGCATGCCCTCGCCCTTGTGAAAGGCCCCCGCCCGGTAGTCCCACCACGTGAAAGGGCCCGGCCCGCAAGGGACGACATGGCGCTGGGCGTCGACGAGGCCCCAGGCCAGCAAATCACCGAGCGCGGCGCGTTCTTGCGGGGTGACGTGGGTTGCCCCGACGAAGGCTGCCGGGTCGAACACATCGTCGTCTCCTGGCGCGATGTTGAAGTCCCCACACACCACGAGGGGCGTGGTGGGATCGCAGGTGCGGCCCAGCTCATCGCGAAGCCGCGCAAGCCACGTGAGCTTCGCGGCGTAATGCTCCGAGTCCACCGAGCGGCCGTTCGGCACGTACACACACATGACCCGGGTGCCCCCGCAGTTCGCCTGGAGGAGCCGGCACTCTTCGATGCTGTCGGCCTCATCGTCGACGAACCCGGCGCGTGCTTCGCTCAACCCGACTCGCGAGAGGATCGCAACGCCGTTCCAGCGGCCGTTGCCGTGGTGGGCGCTCTCATAGCCGAGCGCTTCGAAGGCCATCGCCGGGAAGCTGCGGTCGGCGATCTTGGTCTCCTGCAGGCAACAGATATCCGGCTGAAGCTCACCGAGCAGCGCTTCCACGCGTGCCTGGCGCGCGTTTAGGGAATTGATGTTCCAGGTGACAAGCCGCATCGCGACCTCACGCCGCCACGAGCACGAAAAGCAGATCCGCCTCGCATGCCACCTCGCCACCGACGCGTGCCACCCCGTGCCCGGTGCCGGCACGCACCGACAGCCGGCCGAGCTCAACGGCGAGCTCGAGGCGATCGCCAGGGGAGACCTGCCGACGGAATCGAGCCCGGTCGACCCCGCCAAAGAGGGGTAGGCGGCCACGGAAGCGGTCGTCGGCGAGGACCGCCGCGGCCCCGAGCTGCGCGAGCGACTCGATCATCAGCACCCCCGGCAGCGTGGGGCGACCGGGGAAGTGCCCGGCGAAAAAGGGCTCGTCGCCGAGCTCCCACGCTCCGCTCGCCGAGATCCCAGGCTCGAGCGCCGTGATCTCGCTGAGCAGGAGGAACGGCATCCGGTGCGGGATGAAGTCCTCGGGGCGCCAGGGAGGACCGGACACCGGGCTCATGTCGGCGCCTTCCGGGCGTGCCGTGGCGCCGCAGGCTTCTTCGCCGCCTGGCTGTCCGCAGTGCTCGCCCGCTTGGACGGCACCTTGGCGGCACCGGGGGTCTTCTCCGCCGCCTTGACGGCCCTCTTCGTGCCCCTCTTCGCCGGCGCCCGCTCGGTGGCCGCAGCCTTGGTGGTCCGGCTGGCGAGTGGCGCCCGCTCG
>JAJZKA010000210.1 GCA_021809805.1 Actinomycetes bacterium | reverse complement strand
GAGCAAGTTGCGGTGCGAGGGCGATTGCCGGCGCGGCAGGAGCCCGACCTGTGCGACCCGACGTTCCAGAGAGCTCGCCCGGCGGGATGACCCCGTGTGCACACCAAGCAACCGGCGGTGCCTTACCTGTCCCACGGCATCGCCCCGAGCGTCCTGGCTACGTGGGGCACAAATCCCTGATCCGATGACCACGCATGACACCGTGAGTGCCGCCCCGCCGTACCGCGAGGGCGCTGAGAAGTCCTTCCTCTGGTGCACGTGGGATGCAGTTGTTCAGCTCCCGGTGGCGATCGTCGAGTCGGGGCGTCCGATGCTTTTCTATTTCGTCAAGGCGGACGCGACGTCGTGAAACAAGATGGCCAGCGATGAGGCATGACTTCGCCCGCGTTCACCAGCTCGCGAAGATTGAAGATCCCGGGCCGTGGCGGCCGGCGGTCTAGGAGAACCGCTGAGCTTCGGATCGGAGTGGCGCGCCGATCGTGACAAGTCGAAAGGTACCCCAGCGTGCTGGAAGGTTTGCGAGCCGATCGACGGGCTGGCCTATTGCGCGCCCGCCCGTTGGCAGCGCGCGCAGTCCTGAGTTCAAATCCACCCGGCGTCGATGACCCAGCGTTGGCCCGTTGCTCCGCGGCTGTCGTCGGCCGCGAGCCAGAGAACAAGGCGGGCCACATCGGCCGGCGTCAGTCTGAGCTGCAGGCTCTGTGCGGTGTCGAGCGTGGCGAGCACCTCGCGTGTGACGACTTCCCCGCGCTGGCGCTCGGTCATGATCCATCCCGGAATGACGCAGTTCACGCGAATTCCGGCGGGTCCGAGCTCTCGAGCGAGCGTTCTCGTGAGGCCCTCGATTCCCGCCTTCGAGGCGATGTAGCCGGCGAGATCGACGAAGTTGGTGTGCGCGCTTACGGATCCGAGGTTGATGACCGATCCGCCACCGTTCGCTGCCATAGCCGGTGCCACCGCCTGGGTCGCGAAAAAGTGCGGGCGGAGGTTGGTGGCGATCGCATCGTCCCAGTCCTGCACCGAGAGTTGTGAGCTCGGCATGCGCCGGTCGTTTGCCGCATTATTGACCAACACGGAAATCGGTCCGAGCTCGACTTCGGTGCGTGCGAGCGCAGCGCGCAGCGCGTCGATGCGGCGTACGTCGGCGGTCAGCGCCAGCGGGGTCGGCAGGCCGCGGGCTCGAATGTCCCTACAGAGCTGCTGCGCGGGCGCTCGCGCCAGGTCGATGAATGCGACGGAGGCGCCCTGAGCGCAGAAGTGGGCGACGAGGGAGGCACCAATGCCACTTGCCCCTCCCGTGATGACCACCACACGGTCCGCCAGGCTCGGATAGCGCGCGAAGCGCTCGAGCTCCGCGAGCTCCGCGTCCCGTCCATGCTGCTCGGCGTCAAGGGTTGACACTCAGGACCCCGGGATCAGCACGCCGCGGCCGCGCCCTGCGGCGACGAGGTCGGAGAAGGCGTCGTTGACGCCCTCGAGTGAGTAGGTCGCGCCGATGAGACGATCGAGCGGAAGCTTGCCCGACTGGTAGAGCGCGAAAATCCTCGGAAGCTCGAGAGCAGGACTGGCTGAGCCGTACAGACTCCCGACGACGCGCTTTTCCTGCTGCACGAGGTCGTTGATCGGGAGCGCAAAGTCCTGGCCGATGGCGCCGAGTCCGACGGCGACGAGCATGCCGCCGCTTCGCAGCGCGCTGAAGGCGAGACGCAAGGTTTCGGGCCGGCCAACGGCTTCGATTGCGTACTCGACGCCCTCGGGGCACCGCTCACGGATCGCGACCTCGACATCGTCCCCAGCGAGGACGGTCTCGGTCGCGCCCAGCGAGCGGGCCAGGTCCAACGCGCGCTGGTTGGCGTCGACCACGACGATCGGAAAGGCTCCAGCGACGACGGCGCCCATGATCGTTGCGCAGCCGACGCCGCCCGCGCCGACGACGAGCAACGAACGCCCGGCGGGGTGCTCGAGCGCGTTGAGCACGGCACCAACGCCGGTGATCACCGCGCAGCCCGCGACGGCGGCGACTGGGAACGGAACGCCGTCGGGGAGCGGGACCACAGAGCGCTCGGGTACGACGCACCGCTCTGCGAAGCATGAGACGCCGAGGAGGTGATAGAGGGGAGCTCCCTCGCGGGACAGGCGTGAGGTGCCATCGAGCAATCCGCCCGTCGTTGCCTCGAGGCGTCCGAGCGCGCAGCGCTCTGAGTGGCCCGCCAGGCAGGCGCGACACTCCCCGCACCGTGGGCGCCAAAGCAGCGACACGGCGTCACCCACCGACACGTGGCGGACGCCTGGCCCGATCGCCTCGATGATGCCTGCTCCTTCATGACCGAGCACCGCAGGGAGCGAGCACCGCAAATCACCCTGTTGGTAGTGGTAGTCGCTGTGGCAGACCCCGGCGGCCTCCACTCGGACAAGGAGCTCGCCCTCTCTGGGCGGATCGAGGTCGACCTGCGCGATCTCGAGCGGCGTGCGCGGTTCGTTCAACAGCGCTGCTCTCATGGCAGCATGCTCGCCTTGGTCGTCACCGCAGCCACAGCGTTGCGGGCAAGGCGAGCGCGTCGAGCTTTTCCCACAGCTCCTCGGGGATCGCGAGTGCAGCGTGTTCAAGCGTCTCGGCGATCCGCTCGGGCCGGGTGACGCCAACGATCGTCGATGCGACGAGCGGCTGGCGCAGTGAGAACTGCAAGGCAGCCGCCGCGAGCGGTACATCGTGGCGCTCGCAGGCCTGCTGCATGGCCCGGGCGCGCTCTCGGACCTCCTCAGCGGTCTCCCGGTAGCCATAGCGGGGCTGGACATCCGGTCCCTTGGCGAGCATCCCGCCGCCGAAGGGTGCCCCGTTCACGACTGCGATCCCCGCTGCTGCGCACTGCTCGAACAAACCGAGCGCGGACCGGTCCAGCAAGGTGTAGCGGTTGTGGGAGATCACGACGTCGAACAAGTCCGTGGCGACGAATCGCGACAGGAGGTCGACCGGGCCGCCGGCGACACCCAGATGCGCGATCACCCCCTCGTTGCGCAGTCGTTGCATGGCGGCGACCGGACCGTCTGGCGCCATCGCCTCCTCGAAGGAGATGCGTTCGGGGTCGTGGAGGTAGACCAGCTGGAGCGTCTCCAGACCGAGACGTAACTGGCTCTCGGCGACGGAGCGAAGCGCGCGCTCCCCTGAAAAGTCGAGCTCAGCGCCCTTGCGTGAAGGATCGATCTTGGTGGCGACGACGTAGCCGTCGGGCAGTCCGCCGAGCTCGGCGAGTACGGCGCCGATGCGACGCTCTGCCTCGCCGCCGGAGTAGTCATTCGAGGTGTCGAGGAAGTTGACGGGGCCCCGGAATGCCTCTCTGAGCGTTGCACTGGCTCGTTCCGTGTCGACGGAGTAGCCATAGAGATGCGGCATCGAGCCCAGTGCGCTCGTGCCAATGCACAACGGCGTCACCGACAGACCAGTGCGCCCGAGCTGGCGTGGCGTGAGGTCGGTCATGACGAGGCCACGAAGGCGGCCGGTGGGATCTCAAGGGGACGACGGCCATGCGCGCCGAAACGCCGCTGGCCACCGAGTGGCATCGGAGCGACCACCCAGCGCGCCCGACGCACGTCGGAACGGCGAGGCACCGGTTGAGTCGCTCGGAGCACTCTTGGCGATTGAGGGAATAGGCCGCGAAGAGTGAAGGCTGTCCAGCGCTCAGTCCTCCGGCGACTGAGGGGCATGCCCACGAGTCGGGATGCCCCCTTGGCTGTGAGGTTCGTCGCCACGCGATGCCCGTACAGATTTCGCGCCTTTGCAGCACAGGCTCGCCCTGAGATGTCCATGCCGCCTCCCTCCGAGCGCACCATCCACGGTGACGTGGCACCAGCGACCTCTGTACGACGCGCGCTCAAGGTCATCGTGATTCGAAAAGCTTGCGGAAAGTTTCTGATTTATCTTCCATAAATACAGACGGTAGGGCCCTCGC
>JAJZKA010000209.1 GCA_021809805.1 Actinomycetes bacterium | reverse complement strand
GTGTTGGTGCAGGGGGAGATCACCTGGCCTTTACGAGCTCTATTGGCGACATTCGCGCAAATAGCGCAGGTCTGAATCGTCTGGGCGAGATCGACGAAGACGACCGGAATGCCCGTGTTCTCACCCGTACTCGACGAAGGAGTCGAGCTGTGCAAACGACCAGGAGTGCAGCGTGGCCCACTGCGCCTTGTTCAACCGACTCCGCTCGCGGATGCCATTCGAGTCCTCCAGGGCGATTCCCACTGCGCAGCAGCCGAGAGGCGCTGATCGCGCGGTGCTCCTTGAGATCAGCCCGGGACAAGCCGTAGCGCAGGGGCGAATCAGGTCTGCTCAGGCAAGGTGTTCCACGGCGACGACGTGCGTCGGCGCGCGCGGGACATGGCGGCCTGGTTCGAGGCTGATGGCGAAGGACGTCCCTCGACGACGGGGAGCGACGAGCGCACCGATCGGGACCGCGGCGCGCCGGCCGGCGACGACATCGAATCCCCCAACGGCGCGTGGCGCGTGGGACCCTTCGATCTGCCAGAGCACATAGATCTCTCGCGCCCGCGCATCGGGCGAGAGGCGGAGCGGGCGGAGCCAGACCGAGCCGTGAGCGACGATGACGCGAGCCACGGCGCGGTGCGTCTGCACGCTCGTCAAGGTGACCTCGGTGCAACCGATGTTCGCGGTGCACCTCGCCGGCGGCGGGCCGAGGCCGCCTTGGCTGCCGAGCACGCCGCCGAGGATCCCACCGACGACGATGAGAACGGCCGCAACGGCGATGAGGACGCGGGATCGGTGCCGCGCCAGCGGGGGAGAGAGCGGGGTGAGCGGTGCGAGCGATGAAGCCTCCGTGCTCGACAACGCCTCATCGTCGCGGGCCCCATGCGGCGTCCGCCGAGCCGTCGCGACGATCTCGTCCCGGAGCTCACGACGAGCGGTCGCGCCCGATGCCGCCGATGCCAGCTGGCTCGCCACCTCGGCGAAGTCGGCCGCGAGGATCTGGCAGCGGGCGCAGTGCTCGAGGTGCTCCGCGAACTCGCGCTGGTCTTCGAGCTCAAGGGAGTCGAGCGCGTAGCCAGCGGCGAGCTCGTCGAATCGCTCATGGTCCAACGCCTCGGGGGGGAATCGGTCGTCGCTCATCGCGCGTCCTCTCCAGTTTCGCCGTCGGGCTCACGCAACTTCGCCTGCAGCCTGCGCATTCCGGCGAACATGCGCGTCTTTACCGTCCCGAGTGGCACTCCGGTGATCTCCGCGATCTCGCGCTGGGTGCGCCCGGAAAAATACGCGAGGACGAGCACCTCGCGCTGCGCGGGTGACAGATCGGCCAGCGCGGCGCGGACGTCACCGTCCTGCAACTCGCCGAGCACGGCTGCCTCGGGCTCGTCGCGCCCACTGCTCACGGACTGCTCGCGAATACCGTAGTGGTCCTGGCGCCGCGCCAGCGCCTGCTCGCGACGGACCACGTCAACGGCCTTGTGGTGCGTGAGCGCGCAGAGGTAGGCGCGCAGGCTGCCGCGCCGCTCCTCGAAGCCGCCATCGCGCCACAGCGTCAGGAAGACCTCTTGGACGACCTCCTCGGCGAGTGCCGCACTGGCCGTAATGCGGAGCGCCAGCCGGTAGCAGATCGTGCCGTGCCGGTCATAGAGCGCACCGAGCGCGTCAGGATCGCCTGCAACCAGGCGCTTGGCGAGCACAGGGTCTTCACCAAGCGGCTCAGAGGATGCCTGCTCAGCCACGAGCAGCAGTGTCGCAGTCATGGTGCCGTTGCCTCAAGCGAGCGCCCGGGAGTGCCACGGCTCGAAGGACCGGCGCCGATGGCGAACAGACTTGGCCCCCCGGCAAGCGAGCTCGGGGCGAAGAGCGGAGCTCATGAGACCACGAAGGTGCCGACCATGCCGGCGCTTTGGTGGTAGGCGCAATAGAAGCGATAGCGACCCTTGTGAGCAAAGCCGACGGTGAAGGACACGACGGTCCCGCCCGGATCACCCGTGACGCTAGTCGAGGTGAACCTGAGCGCTGGGATGACGAGGTTGTGCGGGTAGGCACCCGCGTCCTTCAGCGTGATGCGCACCTTGCCGGGGCGCAGGTGCACGGTGCTTGGGGCGAAGCGCAGCTGGTTATTGCCCACGATCGTGACGTGCTGCAACGCCGCGTGGTGCCCATAGCCACGAGGGGAGGGGGATGCGCCGCGAGCGGCGACGCCCCCTGCGACGCCCCCTGCGATGCCCGCCGCGACGAGGACCCCGGCGATTCCCACGCCAACAAGTGAGGTCGAACGACTGAGGGGCATGATCTGTTCCTTTCTTTGTTGGGAGTTCCTTCGCTCGAGGACCAACCAGGCCGAGCTCGCGAGCACTGTTGCGATCTCTCCAGCTGCAGCGAGAGACTTTTGGACGTCCCATGCCGGCTCGTAGAGGTTCGGGATCGGACCGATCGCGCCGAGGTCGACATAGCGCGACACCAACAGCACGGCGATGGCGCTGAGGCCCACGAGGGCGGCGGCAACGAACGCCGGCCGCCAGCGAGTTGCGAGCACGCAAAGCGCGACGAGGCAGGCGAGCGCGGCCTCGATGCGGAAGAGATCGCCCTCGCTGAGCGAGCCCCCGACCCCGTCGTACAGGTGGGCGAGCGAGGCGTGCACGCCGGCATCGAGCGCGAGACCGGCCGCGGTCAGCAGCCGAAGCAAGAGATCGACGAGGGCGATGGCCGATCGGCGCTGGACCCGCGAGTCACGCTGCATGAGACCGGCTCCCACTCATCTCGTGCACGGGGGCATCGGCGAGCGGTGTGGCGACCAGTTGGCGTCGGGCTCCAAGGGATTGGGAGGAGAGCGCGACCGCAAAGAGGACGAGCAGGGGACCGCTGTTGGGGTCGGTCGCCTTGCCCGTGCCGATCCCTCCGAGTGCCTCTGCGAAAACCCACGTGAACAGGGCGAACGAGCCACCGGCAACGCCAGCCACGACGCGCCAGCGATCCGTCCAGAGACCCGCAAGGCCAATGAGGGCGCACGCAAGACCCAGCGCGATGCCGGGAAGGGCACCGTCGTGCTGCAGCAGGGCCGCCAGCGCGTTCGCGTGAACCTCGAGGAGCCCTGGCAGCGCCGAAGCGTTCGCCCTAAAGCTGGCGGCGATCTGGCCACCAGCGTTTGCTCCCAGGGCGAGGGCGAGGGCGGCGAGCGCTGTCCAGATCACCGCCCACGCGATCGCGAGAAAGCGGGACGCTACGGCGAGGTGTCTTCCGCGCCAGTCAACATCCAGCGCCGCGAGACCAAGCAGGGCGTACAGGATCGCCGCGCCGGGTGCGCCGTTGAGCAAGGTCGCGCCCGACCCGAGAACCCCTCCGAGCCCTTCGCCGAAGATCCACACGCCAAGCGCCCATGAGATCGAAGCGACGAGCGCCCCTTGGGACGTCCGCCGCCACAGCAGCCCGATGCCGAGCAGGAGCTGTACCGACGCGAACAGCGCGTCGAACAGGACGGGCCGGGCGCCGATCACCGCCGCCGCACTGGTGACAAGCCAGTGCACGAGGGCCGGCTGGCCCGACCCGGCGGGTTCGATGATCCCGCGGGCGAACTGCCGGGTAAACATCACCGGCTGCAGCTGAAGTGCGCCGTCGAGTAGCCATAACACGCCCAGCGCAAGCTGCAGACCACGTCGTGAGAGCCGCATCGATGTTCCTCTCGCTCGGAAGGCCGACGCGAGAGATTCGAGGCCGTGGGGCGCGCGGTTCAGCGATGCGGCCGCGCCGTATGCCGATCAGTTCGACAAGCACGTCTCGAGATCAGCCATGTGACTGCCGTGGGTGACCGCCTTGGACGCCGTCGCAGCGGTTGAACCAGCTCATCGGTTGCATGGCGCCAAACCCCTGCTCCGCATCGCCGATAAGGTACGTTATGTAACATTTGCGTTCGTGCAGGTGGCCTGTGCCGACACGCGATGATCTGACCTCTACCGCTCCCCGCAGCAGTGACACGGCGCCGCGAGCGCCGTGGCCGCGCT
>JAJZKA010000050.1 GCA_021809805.1 Actinomycetes bacterium | reverse complement strand
ACTGGGACGTTCCGCTCGCTCAACTCACTGCTCTGTTCACCGTTAGAGACGAGCACGTCTCAGCGCGATGAACCCCTGGAGGAGAGATGGCGATTGCGCCAGAGCGGCCACCGGTTACCATTGCTGTGCTCGCCGCCGAAGACCGGCGCCGCACAAAGGACCTGCTCGGCGCGCTGAATCCCCAGCTTCGTACCGGCGACAACGTCGTTCTCCTCGGAACCGGTCGCAGCTCGCAACGCCTCAGTGCGTGGCGTGAGCGCCGCACGAACGGCACTCTCGAACGGTCGCGCGCGCTGCCTCGAGTGGCCGACTACCTCCTTTTTGTCGATGCGCTGATCACACCCAGCCGCGATCTCATCACCATCCTGCTTGAAGGGGCGAGCGACGGCGTCGGCGTCGTCGCGCCGCGCAGCAACTTTGGCGACGGCGACCAGCGCTGCACCGAAGTCCCCTACGGCCGCGCCGACATTGGGGTGAAACGCGCCTTTCTTCGCGACATCGGCGCGTCGCTACCCCATCGCTTCACGCCAGCATCGCTTCTCGGCGGCCCGTGCGTGCTGTTGCGCCGTGACCTCGCACTCGCTCGCAACTCGCTTGACGACTTCGCCAGCCCGACCACTATTTCAGCCGCTCTCCAGCGCATGCACAGCGAAGGAGAAGTCCTCCTCATCGCCGAGAACGCGTTCGCCGACCACCCGGAAGGTGCCCTGCAGGACGCCCCGCTCCTCATCTCGGCCGCGCTCATCGTCAAAGATGAGGAGCGCCAGCTCCCGACGTGCCTCCGGGCGGCCTCCGCGCTCGCGGACGAGCTCGTGGTCTACGACACGGGATCCACAGACGGTACCGTCGAGATCGCTCGACGCGCTGGGGCGAACGTGTTCGAGGGCTATTGGGACGACGACTTCGCGCGAGCGCGGAACGAAGCCCTTGAGCGCTGCCGCGGGGAGTGGATCTTGTGGATTGACGCAGACGAGATCTTGCAGTGTCCAAACCCGGCCGCCGTGCGAGCCCTTCTCAGCGCCAGCGCGAGCACCCTTGATGCTTACCTCGTGCCGATCGATAACTTGCAAGGCACCGAAGCAGGCACCGTCATGACCCACCCAGCTGCCCGTCTCTTCCGTCGCGCGACATGTCAATGGGAAGGCCGCCTCCACGAGCAGATCGTCACTCGCCACACCAAGCAGCTCATCAATGTTGCCATGCAAGATCTTGCACGCATCAAACATCGCGGCTATTTGCAACACGCGCTGCGCGAGCGGGACAAGGCGCAACGCAACCTGAGGACGGCCTTCGGTGACCTCACCGGTGGCTCCGACCTCGACCTCGCGACCCGCACGCTTTCCCTCGCTCGCTCTTACATGCTGGCCAGCCGCTTTGACGAAGGCTGCGAGCTTTGCACGCGCGTCTTGGAGCTTGCCGAACGACCTTCAACGAAGCGCCTCGCGCTGCGCGCCCTCGCGGACGGCTTGCTCTCGCTTGGCCGGTTTGATGAGGCACTCAACGTCAGCGCGCAGATCAAAGAACTGACGACGCAGCCCTTTCACGGATACATCGTGGAGGGACATGCGCGCCTCGGACGTGGAGAACCCGAGCTCGCGCTCGCCGCATTCGACCATGTGACTGGTGGCCGCGACGACGACGGCTTCGAATACGGTCCTTCCCTCATCGCGGTGGCCCGTGCCAAAGCACTCATTGCCCTCGAGCAGCATAGCCAGGCCGCTGACACGCTTCTCGATGTGCTCCGTTCCTCCGACGGGATCGACCTCCATATCGCAAATCTCATTCAACTCCTCCGCGCGAGCGCACGAGACGTCTGCGAGATCCTCGAAGCGCTCCGCCCTGAGCGTCGCATTGCATTCGTGCCCCAGATCATCCAACTCCCGCCGACCGAGGCAGATGAGGTGCTCGAAGCGTGGTACCGCAGCGACCCCGCGTCCCTCCCGATTCTTGCCGCTGCGGCGCAGGTCGCACTCGGACTAGCTGTCGATCGACAGCTCGTCTGGTCCGCTCGACTACGCGGCGCAGGCCTTTGGACGTCGTGTCCACTGATCGGCAGCGCGATCGACGAATGCCGTCCGGCACACACCCGGGCGCTAGCGAGTGCGGTTGCGTTCCACAGCTTTGGCGACGAACGAGCGCGGTCCGCGTATCACGCCGCGGCCCTGTCCACGGCCCGAGAAGACTGGCCCACCTTGCTCGAGCAGATTTCGGCCATCAGCCCACTCCTTGGCGCGGAATCTCGATCCTTCGAACCGCCCCGCCGATCACCACCTCGCGTCATCTCCCCGATCGATCCACGCGTGATGCTCGTCATCTCCACTTACGTGGCTCATCTTGACGCGATTGACTTCGCTGCGAGTGCCGCCACGAACGGTGATGAGGTCACCCTTGTCCAGCCAGCGCCATGGGAGCCGGTGCACCACCTCCTCGCACCCCTCGGCGTCAGCGTGCGCTGTTGGGAAGAAGGGCCGATCCCAAACAGCGAGGCCGCCTTTCGCTCCGCTGCTCGCCTCTACGCTGATCGTCCTTACGACACCGTCGTGCTGACCAGCGACTTGGCATCTCTCACCGAGCGATTCTGTCGCCTTTTTCCCATTGCCAGCGTCGTCGCGCTCGAGGATGATTCCTCTGCGCACAACCTCGACGTCGGTCTCCTCTTCGGCGATTTCTCCAGTACACCCGATGAGTTGCGACGTGGCGTCGTGGTCGTCCTCGACCCGTCTTGGCGCGACGATTTCGCGCCAGATCAATTGGCAATCACGCTCGGCTCCCTGATCCCGCCAGATTTCCGCGCCCATCCTCTCACGATCCTTGCTGGAGCACACACCGACCCGCTTCGACAAGAGCTTCCACACGCAATGTTTGTCGGCCCCGTAGCCAACCCGACGCCGTGGCTGCGGACCGGTGCAATTCTTGTCCTCCTTACGCGGCAGCACCGTAGGAGCTGGCTCGCGCTCGCAACAACGTGCGGTATTCCCGCGATCAGCTGCCCAATTGTTGAGAGCGAGCCCAGCAGCTCATCTCACGCCGCAGCTTCCCGCCAACTCCCACCACAGATGCATTCGCGAGACAACAAGGAAAAGCCGCCACCAATGCATGGCGATATCGCCCCAGCCGATCCCTCCTCTTTAGCCGAGCTTGTCGATTCGTCTCCACGCGGAGCTCTTTCGGGAAGTGCGTCTTCCACCGCAAACATGATCCACTGGAGCGGAGCGATCTACTCGCTCGACAGCCTCGCTCAGGTCAATCGCGAGCTCGTTCGCGAGCTTGCCAATGAATATCGTGGGCAACTCAAGGTCTTCACTCCCGAGGCGCAGTCAACCAAGACTGAAGTCCTCGCGAGCCTTCGGGGCATCGACGTGCAGCACCGCAGCCGGCCGCCGAGCGGTGGAGCACTTGAAGTTCGCCATCAATGGCCACCTGACTTCACGCCGTCATCGGCCCGACGCCTCGTCCTTATTCAACCTTGGGAATTTGGCTGCTTCCCGGCCGAGTGGATCGGCCCGGTCCGTGACGTCGTCGATGAGCTCTGGGTACCCACGAGCTGGGTCAAGCAATGTGCCATCGAGAGCGGGGTCGCTTCGTCGAAAGTACACGTCGTGCCAAACGGAATTGACACGCTGCGCTTCTCGCCAGAAGGGTCCCCCTACCCGTTGCGCACGAAAAAGAACGTGCGCTTTCTCTTCGTTGGCGGTTGCATTCAGCGTAAGGGCATTGACATCCTGCTCGAAACCTATCTGACCACATTTACTCGCGACGATGATGTCTGCCTCGTCGTAAAGCCATTCGGCTCACAAACCGTGTATCGGAACATGACCTTGGAGGACGATCTCCGCAGGGCGGCGAACGGATCTGGCGCCGAGCTAGAGATCGTCGAAGGCGATCTGGGCGGCGACCAAATGGCGGCGCTGTACCGCGCCTGCACTGCCCTCGTTCACCCTTATCGTGGGGAGGGCTTCGGTCTGCCAATTGCCGAGGCAATGGCGAGCGGTATTGCGACCATTGTCACCAACGGCGGTGCTGCTCTGGATTTCTGCAACGAGCGCACGAGCTGGCTCATCTCCGCCCGCAGGGTGCCGACTTCCGTGCCCGAACTCACCCCCACCAACTCCGGCTGGTGGTGGTTCGAACCCAAACGCCAGGAGTTGGCCGCCGCTCTCCGCGCTGTCGCGAACGATCGCGAAGAGGCACGACTCCGCGGTACACGCGGTCGTCAACGCATTCTGACTGGTTTCACCACGACGCACGCCGGGGCCATCGCCTCCGAGCGCATCGGACACCTCCTGAACTCCGACGTACCAGCAGCGCTTATCGGCAAGTCAACTGCACGGCCATGACGGACACGCACCTCCGCCGGGCGACGTCTTGTCTGGGACCGTTCGACGATCCGTGCACCAGACGCCTCCAATGCGAGCAGCGAGCTCGACCCACCATCAAGGTGGCGCGGGCGTGGTCCCCGCCGATCGCTCCAAGTGAGCACAGTTGATGCGTAGTCGGAAGGTGTCACCGTCGTCACGTGCTCTTCGGTCTCAGGTGAACGGCGTGGTCCCTGCAAGACACTCTCGGCAGCACTTCGCCGCAACATCGCATCGGCGGGCGAAATGCGATCCACCGCCAATCCCCTCGGCACACCATTGCCGCTAGGGAGCAAGGCGACCCTCAATTCGCCGTGCGAGCGCACTGTTATTGCCACCACCAGGTCAGGCCGCAACCGCCGCGGCCGGGGAGCCGATCGTGAAGCTGACCATAGAAGGACCAACGACGCTGAACACCCCCGTCGGACGCGCGACGAGCTCGTTCGCGAATGCTCTGCGCGATCTCGGCCTCCCGGTCGTTCTCGAGGGCTGCACAGCTGGCGCCGACCAAGTCAACGACGTCCAACGCGCTCGCGGTGATCGCTCGAGTGGCCTCCTCGAGTCTGCCACGCTGCATGTGCGAATACGGCGGCTACGGCAGCCCACCATGCGGACACGGGGCGACGACGCCAAATTGGTGCTCCATCAAACCTGGGAGTTCGGGCCGGTTCCCCTCGCATGGCTCGAGCCGCTCCATGCGGCGGATGCGATCTGGGTTCCCTCCTTAGACGTCAAGGACGGGTACGTCCGTAGTGGCATCCCGGCCGATTCCATCTGGGTCGTGCCAGAGGGGGCGAGCACTCATACCGCCGTGACTCCCTCGGATGCCAGCTCGCCAATCACTTTTCTATTCCTGGGTGGAGCATCTCAGCGCAATGGGCTCGACCTGCTCGTATCGGCGCTCGACGCGCTCAGAGATGACGAGCTCAATCAGGTCACCCTGCTCGTGGACGCGAAAGATTGGTACAGCGCAGAACCTCGCGCTGGTTCGGCTTCCTCAATAGTAAATACGGCGCCTCGCGTCGCGCGGCGGACCATGTTCGTCGACCTTCGGTCAGTCCCTCCCGATCGTCCCCTTCGCGTAACCGCGCTCGTGCATCCGTATCGAGCAGAGAGCTTCGGCTCACCAATCCTCGAGGCAATGGCTACCGGAATCCCAACCATCGTCACCGGCGGGGGTGCAACTGACGCGTACTGCACCGACGAGACGGCATTTCGAATCGCCGCCACCGTCGACGTCTTTGAACAGCCATCGATCGACGGTTTAGTCACCTCGGACTTCCCGCGAACCTTGACGCCCTCGGTAGAGGCCATCGTGCAGCATCTCCGGACAATCATCAGTGACCAAGACCGGGTGGCGCCCGTGGCCGCCGCGGCATATCGTATGGCACAACAATACCGCTGGCAGGATTGCGCGCGAGAGGCCTCGAGCGCAATCACGGCGTTGGCAACCGGCGCCATTCCGGAGGATAGATTTACGCGCACCGCTGGTGCGGTTGGCCGATTCCTGAGCTCACCCTCGCCGCAGTCGTGGGTCGCAGCAACTCAACATCTTCTCGGCGTCAATGACCCGCACGGCGCGCTGCGCCTCGCCGATCTCGCCATGTCGCTGATTCCCGCTCGGGAAGTGGCGAGGGTTCGTCACGGCCTCACCGGTACAACCAGCAATAGGGATACCTGGTCAGCTGCCGACTGGCGCGTGAATATTGCTGCGCTCTCGCACACGATGCGTACTGAGGGAGTTGCGCATCGCTACGAAGGCGATCTTGCGGCCGTGACCAGGATCGCCTTGTCGATCGCACCGTATTTCTCTGAGTCCGAGACGGTGCTCGACATCGGCTGTGGAAAGGGGGCAATGCTGCGAACGCTGCGCTCCAGTGGCGTGAAAGTGACCGGCGTCGACGGTGACCCGGACCTCGTGGCTTGCCTCAGGGACGAGGAGGCGTTCGAAGTCTACGAGGCGTGGCTTCCAGAGGGCCTTGCAGTGATCAGCGATCGAAAGTTCGATGGGATGTTCCTCGGGCACATCATCGAGCATCTGACGACTGGCGATGCCACATCAGTGCTTTCATGGGCATCTCAACACCTAAACGACGACGGTCTCATCGTGATCCAAACACCCGACTTTTCGATCGACTTCGTGTCAGGTACGAATTTCTGGCTTGATCCTACTCATGTGCGACCCTATCCACTTGACCTGCTGAAGTCGCTCCTCGAGGGTGCGGGCTTTAGTCCGATCGCGTCCGGATGCCGGAGCCTCGCGCCTGACGCTCCGCTCGACGTGCTCGCCGTCGGCAAGCTGCGCCGCCCAAAGGTGCGCGCTCTTCCTGCCGTGTCCCGCGGACACAGAACAGCGGTTCACATCGGTCTGTTCTCGGGAACAAGTGGAATGTCTGTCCAGGCAAGGCGACTCTTCGACGAACATCTTCTGGCAAGCAATGATCTGTTCGTCGAGCGGATCGATCTCGGTGCGAATCCGAGTTCCGCACTTTCGGAGGTACTCGCATTGACGTCTCATGTCGCCGTCGTTGATGTTCCCCCTGGTTGGCTGCCGACGTTGCTTCCCTACGTACGTGCCGCCAAGACGGTCATCCGACTTGCCTACGAAGCGACGCCCCTCCCTGGTCATTTGGCAAGACGCGTCGCCGCGGCCAACGAGATCTGGACGATGTCGAGATTTGTGAGCGATGCCTGTCGCGCCGCGGGCGTGCCGAGCCAGATGCTGATCGACCTTCCGGTTCACGTCCCGGTCAGCTCGCCTCGCGATGGGCGCGATGAGCCAAGGCTTCCTGCTCCGACAACGTTTAGCTCGGTGTTCAACTTCGAGTCTCGCAAGAATCCTGAAGCCCTGCTGATGGCGTTCAACGGACTTCTTGTCCGGGGGCACGACGCGCGCCTCCTCATCAAGACCGGTGGAATCGATGCTGCTCACTTTTGGCAGTGGTGTGCGAGTCGCATCGATTCGAAGCACATTGACCTGTTGCGGCACTCGATCGAGTTGCACACCGAGACCCTAGGTGAAGCTCAATTGAGGGCTCTCCTTGCCCGCTCGGATGCTTTCGTCCTACCGACACGCGGGGAAGGCTTCGGCATTCCCTTTCTCGAAGCCATGGGTCAAGGTTTGCCGATTGTGTGCCCCGATCAGGGCGGACATCGTGAGTTTGCCACGGAGAAGAACGCGCTGCTCGTGCGTTCCCGCCAGGTTCCCTGTAGCGCATCATGTGATCTTGATGTGTTTCGAGAAGCCTTTTGGTTCGAGGTCGACGTTCACGCCCTCACCGATGCCATGGAGATCGTCGCGCTTCACCCGGAGTCGGTTCGTGAGCTTAGTCTCGGGGCTCGTCACACGGCACTCGAATGGTCGCTTCGAGATGTTGCTGGCGAGGCGTCGACTCGGTTGCTCAGTCTTTTCGACGCGTCACGCTGATCCACATCTAAGAGGCCGTGGGTCAGCGCGACGGTGTTCCTGCGCCCGCGGGACACGAAGCGGCGTTTGCGCTTGGCGGGTGCCGCTCAGAAGGCGGTCGATCTGGTTCATCCCCGGCGCTGGGATCGTTCGGTGTCTGATCTAAAAGACCCTGGCATGTGCGCCGTTAGGGCTCGGTGGACAACCGGCAGCGACTCGGCATCTTTGGGGTGCCCACCGCAGTCATCTTGATCGTGGTGATGCTCGTTGTCCCGCTCCCCTCTTTTATCATCGACCTGTTCATCACGGTCAACATCTCGGCCGCGATCATCATCTTGTTGACGGTGATGCACGTGAAGAAGGCGAGGGACTTCTCCGCCTTCCCCTCGGTGCTGCTCGTGGCGACGATGTTCCGCCTCGGTTTGAACGTCAGCGTGACCCGACTCGTCCTGCTGCACGGTTATGCCGGGACCGTCGTCCAGAGCTTCGGCAGCTTCGTGATCGGCGGCCAGGTTGTCGTCGGAATTATTGTCTTTTTGATCCTGATCATCATTCAGTTCGTCGTCGTGACCAACGGTGCCGGACGTGTCTCGGAGGTCTCGGCCCGCTTTTCCCTCGATGCAATGGGCCCGAAGCTCGTCGCCATCGATGGTGAACTCAACAGCGGAATCATCGACGAGAAAGAGGCGCGACGCCGCCGGCGAGAGATCGACGAAACCTCGGCCTTCTACGGCAACATGGATGGCGCTTCGAAGTTCGTGCGGGGCGACGCCATCGCGGCCCTCATCATCACCTTCGTCAACCTGCTCGGTGGGCTCGGCATCGGTGTGCTCCAACACCACCTGTCCATCAGCGCCGCGATCCACACCTACTCGGTGCTCTCGGTCGGCGACGGTCTTGTCTCCCAGATCCCGGCGCTCTTGCTATCGATCTCGACGGGCCTCATCGTCACCCGCGGCACGAGCGAGGAGGACACGGACTTCGGCAATGACGTCGTGCGCCAGTTTCGCGCCCAGCCCCGGGCGATGCTGGTGGCGGGGGTGTCGATGACCGTGCTGGCCGTGGTTCCCGGTCTGCCGCACCTCCCCTTCGTGATCATCGGGATCGGCCTCATCGCGCTCAGCACGCGCCTCAAGCGCGCCGCTGATGAGATCACGGCGACCGCGGAGGCCGTACCTCCACCGGTCGATCCCACGACCAACGACACCCCTCAAGCGCTCGCCACCCAGATGCGCGCGGAGCGCCTCGAATTGGAGCTCGCCGCCGACCTCACCCCGCTCGCGGACTCCGCGAATGGCGGTGACCTGCTGGAGCGGGTGCGGGGCTTGCGCCGCAAGATTGCCCTCGAGCGGGGATTCGCCATCCCGACCGTACGCACCAGGGACAACATCAACCTACCCGCGGGCACCTACGCGATCCGAGTGAATGGTGTCGAGATCTCCCGGGGCGAGGCCCACCCTGGCCGGATGCTCGCCATCGGCCCTGGGATCGAACTCCTGCCGGGCACCCCCACGGTCGAACCCGCGTTCGGTCTGCCCGCCAAGTGGATCCCCGCCGAGGCGCGCGAGCACGCCGTCGCAGTGGCTGGCGTGACCCCGATCGATCCCTCCTCGGCAATTATCACCCACCTGGCGGAGGTCGCCACCCAGAACGCCGCGGCATTGTTGTCGACCCAGCAGGTTCAGATCCTGCTGGATGCGACCAAGGCCACCGACCCGGCACTCGTCGAGGAAATGAAACTCGCCCAGCTCTCCCTCGTCGAGCTGCACAAGGTCCTCACGTGCCTCGTCGAAGAGGGGGTGCCGATCACCGACTTCGTGCGTATCCTCGAGGCGAGCACCGGGCGGGCCCGCCAGGCAAACAGGACGCCGGAGTCCCTTGTCGAGGCCGCCCGCGCCGCGCTCGGTCCGATGATCACGGCCCAGCACGCCCGCGACGGCAAGCTCCCAGTGATCACGCTCGAGGCCGGCCTCGAGCAGATCCTGCTGGCCGGGCTGAAGCAGAGTGACACCGGCAGCCTGATCGCGACCGAGCCACAGGTGACCGAGCATCTTGTGGCCGAGGTGCGCAACCTCTATGACGCCGGCACGCGCCAACTGCGCGAGCCGGTCCTGATTACCGCATCCGCGCTCCGCCCGGGCCTCGCTCGGCTCTTTGCCGCGGCGCTCCCCAGGCTGGCCGTGATGTCGGTTAACGAGATCGGCCGGCAGGTGCAGCTCGAGAGAATTGGGGTGGTGGGCAATGTCAACGCCGTCGCAGCCATTGGTCTTTGAGGGCCCGGATCCCAAGCGACTCCTGCTCGAGGTGTTCGCCACGCACGGACCGGGTGCCAAGATCTCCGAGCCCATCGCCATTCGCAAGGGCGGCGTCTTCGGCTTCTTCGCAAAGATGCACTACCGCGTCGAAGTCGTCCCGGCGATGTTCCCGCAGCCAGCAGGAAACCCAGCTCCCACCTCGGCCACGCCCCGGGCTGGCTCCGTGGTGCCCGGCGCGCCGGCGGTCCCGGCCGCCGAGAGCGCCACGGGCGCGGCGCTCGCCTGGCTGATCGAGCAGACCGAGGACGAGGTGGACCTCCACAGCTCGCGCCAAGAGAGCTTCGAGGAGATCCTCGACAAGGTGGCGAGCTCGCTCGGCGAGGAGCCGGGTGCCGAGCTCGCGCTCCTCGGCGCTCATCTTGGCGCGACGGCGCCTCCCGTGACGAGCCCACCGCGCGCAGACGCGACCCGACCGACTCGCGTGCTGCGCGACGAGGAGCCGGCCAACGCATTGCTCGGTCACCTTTGTCTGGCCCCGCTCGCCCCGAGCGACGAGGTGCGCACACCGCCCGCCCGCTTCTTCGAAGTCGCACCGGCGCCCTCACCGATGAACCTGGCTGTGCCGCCCTACCCGGCGCACCCAAAGACCATGGAGGAAGAGCTCGCAGTGCTCGACCTCGAGTCGACCTGCAGCGGCGCGCTCGGTCGCATGGCGCTTCCGGCCGGTCTGTCGAGCGATCTCGCGCTCGTCGGTTTTCCCCTGCGCTTGCTCGGGGCCAGGTCCGTTGGGCTCACCTCGCTCCCCGAAGCCTTCGCCCTGGCGCCATTCGCCCGCGCCGTGCCCAAGACGCCAGGCAGCCTGATCGCCGTGGTCGGCTCCGGTGGGCGGGCGC
This sequence comes from Actinomycetes bacterium, assembly GCA_021809805.1. Lineage (GTDB taxonomy): Bacteria > Actinomycetota > Acidimicrobiia > Acidimicrobiales > Bog-793 > JAKABX01. The sequence continues at coordinate 11,160 of JAJZKA010000050.1, read as the reverse complement.
GAACGGCGGCCAAGGCGATCGCGGTGGAGATCGACATGCACGCCGCCATCCCGCGCGCGCTCGCCCGCCGTGGCCGCAGCGCGCTCGACGACCACCTCGTCGCGCACGACGCCATCGAGGCGGCCGATCTCTCCCCCGGTTGGCGGCGCGGCCGCGCCGTGGTCGTCGCGGTCTCGGTTCCCACTTTTGCCGGCGCGGGCGAGTGGACCCGCTCGGTCCTGGGCGGCCTCGCGCCCTCGATGACCCTGCTCGTCGCGAGCGCCACCGCCAAGACCGAGGACGTCCAGGCGAGGGTGGCGGCGATCGGCGGAGTGGACGGGCTGGTGCTCGAGGACTGCGGTGCAACCTTCACGCCCGCGAGCGTGCTGTCGGCGGGCCTGCCGATCGCCCGCATCGACGGCGAGGCGGCGAGCGCATCGGCGTGGGTGGCCGTCGCCGAGCGGGCGCTCGAGCGCCGCTCCCAGGGCTGGTGAATGCAATGCGAGGCGTTCGGCGGTTCGAGCTTGTCATCCTCGCCGCGATCGCGCTCTCCACCCCTTCGATCCTCCAAGCGCTGTCGGGCGGGATCAGCCTCACCACCGCTCTCGTCCGTCTGGCGCTGGCACTCGCCATCTGCTGGGCGGTCGGTGCCGTCGTCGAGGGCACGCTCGACAACTACGCCCGCCAGGCCCGCCACAAGGAGATCGCCGAGCGCATCGAGCGCGTGAAAGCGTCACGTGCTGCCTTCTTCGGCGGCGAAGGAGCCGGCCCGGATGCTGAGATTGTCGCCGGGCCGGGCTCGGACGTCCCCACCGGAAGGAGCGGTCCGCTCCGGTAGCATCGGGCGCGTCAGGAGACCGGCGCGAGCTCGAGGGAGGCGGCCATGCTGGTACTGCGGCGACGCCCGCTCGAGTCGATCCTCTTCGACGGTGGGCTGAAGCTCACCCTTGCCGGCGTGGTGGACCAGCGGGCCTGGCTCTCGCTCAGCGCGCCTTGCCTCAGCGCGGAGGTCGTCCTGTCTCCCCTGCAGACGACCGCTGGGTCGGTCTGTCTGGCACTGCGTGGCCCGCAGGCGCTCAGCGAGGACGAGCGTGGTCTGCACCTTGAGCTCGGCGGCAGCCCGGACGCCGTGGTGCTCATCAATCGCTCGATCGGCCAGTGCGTGCACACGAGCGGTCTCGCGCTGTCCCTCAAAGCGGTCGAGGCGGGGCGCGCGGTGCTGAAGCTGGAGCTCGCCTGCATCGCTGGGGAGATCGGCGTCTCCATCTTCTCGGTCAGCGGTGCGGAGGCCAAGATCGGCATCGAGGCGCCCCGGGAGGTGCGCGTGCTGCGCGACGAGGTCTGGCGCGAGCTCGAGGCGGCGAACGCCGGTGCCGGTGAGGCCTGGAGCGAGGCCGATCTCGCGGCGCTGAGCGCCGCGCGCCGACGCCCCTGAGCAACACCTGCTCGGTCCTGCACCATGACTCCCCCGGTCGACGCGCGGCCCGATCTCGTCACCGGCGAGGACGGCCTCGCGCGCTGCGCCTGGGGCGCGGCGAACGCCACCTCCCGTGCCTACCACGACCATGAATGGGGCCGCCCAAGCACCGATGCGCGCTATGTCCTCGAGATCGTTTGTCTCGAAGGCTTCCAGGCGGGACTCTCCTGGCAGACAATCTTGAACAAGCGCGCGGCCTTCCGACGCGTCTTTCGCGATTTCGAGGCCAAACGGCTCGCCCACTTCCGCGAAGAGGACGTCGTGCGCCTCCTCGGTGATGTGAGCATCGTGCGCCACCGCGCCAAGATCGAGGCGACGATCGCCAACGCCAAGGCGGCGCTCGCTCTCGAGCGCACCGGGGACTCGCTGTCCGCGCTGTTGTGGCGCTTCGCGCCGCGAGACTTTGTCGCCCCCACGCGATCCGAAGACGTCCCCACCTCGACACCAGCGTCGATCGCTTGCTCAGCCGCGTTGCGCGCGGCCGGGTTCTGTTTCCTCGGCCCGACGACGCTCTACGCCGCCATGCAGGCGCTCGGTCTGGTCAATGACCACCTGGTCGGCTGCAGCGCCCGTGCGGGCGCCGAGGCGTCCCGGGCAGCCTTCACGCCGCCCCGCTGATCAAGGCCGGGCGCGCCCGTCCTCAGGTTTTGGCGCGGGCGCTTCGCGCATCGACTGGGACGGCGGCGGCAAAACCCCCGTCGTGCAGCACGATCTGAGTCGCCACCCGACTGCGCCGATTGACGACGAGCGGGCCCATCAGGTTCACCGTCGGCACGGCCTCGTGCCGGCGCGTCACGAGGACAATGACGTCCACATCGCCCGGCTTGGCGAGACCAAGTGCGGCAGCGTCGTCGTCGTCGATCGCAAAGACGTAGTCCGAGAACAACAGCCCGGGTCGCACCACGATGAACTCGATCCCCGGCTCGTCGATCGAGGAGAGGGCCAGGAAGGGCTCGTAGGCCTCGCCCATGGTGTGCAACTTGAAGGTGAGCGAGCCCGGGAATCCGATCAGCGGGCGGATCAGCGCGATGAACTGCTCACCGCTGGGCGCGAACGTGAGGTCGTCTTTCGTGCCGTCCTCGATCATCAAGGCCTCGGTCATCGTTTCTGCTGCTCCCAACGCTTTGGAGACGGCACTCATAGGTACTTCGCCAGCGAATCGGTGCTGAGCTGCGAGGTCGCGTACAGCGCCTCTTGGTAGGAGGTCTGCTGCAGCTGCAAGCTCGTGATCGCCTCGGCCATGTTCGTGCTCTGGAGGTTGCCGAGCTGCTGGGTGAGTGCGCTCACCGAGTCGCTCGCCTGGGTGGCAAAGCTCTGTAAGGAGTCCTGCTGGGCACCGAGGGTGCCGGTCGCCGACTCGGCCTGAGTGAGCGCTCCCTGCAATGCCGTGTACGCGCTAGGGAGGTCGCTGAGCGAGCCTCCGACCGTGCTGCCGGGCGGATTGGTCTGGTTCAGGTCGTTGACGATCCGCTGCAAGATGCCGTTCTGGCCAAGCAGCGAGCCCGTCCCGGACCCGAAGATCGCCGGCCCGGTGATCGAGACAGGAATCGAGGTCCCTGGAGCGACGGTGCGCGTCGGCGCTTTGCCCGCGCCCACGTAGGTGCCGCTCGCGTCGTAGGCGATCATCGCACCCGTCCCGGGATCCGTCGCCCCGCCAGTGCCAGCGAAGATGGGCTGGCCGCCGGCATAGGTGGTATTGGCCAGGTTGAGGAGGTTCTGCATCGCCGCGCTCACCTGATCCGCCGTCGTTTGCAGTATCGAGGCATTGCCCGTCAAGGAGCTCCCGCTCACGCCCTCGACCAAGCTGCGCACGCTCTGGAGCTGGTTGAGGATCGACGTGGCCGTCGAGTTGGCGAGGGTGAGCCAACCCGTGCCGTCGTTTGCGTTCGACTGGTACTGATTCGCCCGGGTCAGGCCGGCCTGGAGCCGCAGCAGCTGGGCGGCCCCGGCCGGGTTGTCGGAGGCCTGGTTGATCGCGTTGCCGGTCGAGATCTGTTGCTCGAGGTTCGCGAGGTTCGTCTGGTCCCCAAGGAGCCCAGTGGCCATCGTGTTGGCGAGGGTATTCGGCGTGATGTTGATCGGCGTCGTCGCCTGGATGAAGGACATGTGCGCCCCTAGACCGCCGCCAGCAGCGACTGCATCGTCGTCGCAATGATGCTGACCAACTTCGCTGAGGCCTGGTAGGAGGCCTGGAACTGCATCAGGTTGGTGAGCTCGGTGTTGGTGTTCACGCCCGTCGCGCTCTGCAAAGCCTGTTGGGCCTGGTTCGCCACCGAGGTCTGCGCGCTCACCTGGGTATTGACGTTCTGGGTATCGGAGCCAATGTTCTCCACGAGCTGCTGGTAGGCGACATCGGGGCCCGTCGTCGAGGTCGAGAGCTCCGCCATCGCCTGGGCATTGGAAGCGTCGAAGGTCTGGGTGGAGGCCGTCGGCGGTGCCGACGCTGCCGCGATGGAGCTCGCGCCGTTCGCTCCAGTGAAGGTGGGGTTGACCGTGATCGTGGCGGCCGTTACCGAGCTCGTGGGGGTGGTGGTCGCACCGTTGGCGGTGAACAGAGGCAGTGTTGCGCCCGAAACGCCCGACGCGGTGTATCCGGCTGCCAGCTGGTTGTTCACCGTGCCCGCGAGCGCGTTCGCCACATCGTTCAACTGGCCAAGGTAGCCCGGAATCTGCGTATTGATCCCCGAGAGCAGCCCGGCGATCGACCCGCTCTGCACCGGCACGGTGACGCCTCCGTTCGCGGTGACGATCGCGGTCTGGCCACTCGCGCCCGTGGTGCTGTGCAGCTGCTCGGCCTCATTCGCCTGGACGAGCGCGACGCCACCGATCGAGATCTGCGCGCTCCCGTTCTGCTGCATCTGAACGTTCACGCCCGCAAAGCTCGCGAGCTTCGAGGTGACCTGGTTCAGCTGGTCGACGAGCTGGTTCGGGCTCCCCCCACTGCCCTTGGTCGCGACGATTTGGGTGTTGAGCGACGCCGCTTGACCAAGCAGCGAGTTCACCTGCGCGACCTGGTTACCTAGGCTGGTCGAGGTGTCACCGAGGAGCTGGTTGAGCTGGGTGGCCGCTTCGTTCAAGCTCGTGACAAGGCCTTGGGCCTGATCGATCACCTGGGTGCGCGGCGCAGGGCTTGAGGGGTCCTGGGCAATGCCGTCCCAAGACGACCAGAAGTTCGCCAGCTGCCCGGAAATGCTCGTGTTCGAGCTTGTCGTGCCCGAGGAAGCCGAGGCTGCCGAGGACTGGCCGAGTGGGAAGACGTTCTGGATCCCCGTCAGCACCTGCTGGGACGCTGACAGGCTCGCGAGCGCGCCTTGGGCCTGGAGATTGTTGGCGCTTAGGAGCGCGTTGTTGAGCTGACCGATCGAGGTGACCGCGACACCGTCGCCGGTGCCGTTCGGGCCCCCGCCGGGCAGCGCAGAGAGCTGCGCTTGCTCAGCGACATAGCTCGGGTTCTGCGCGTTGGCGATGTTCTCGGAGGTGACGTCGATCTCGGTCGTCGCCGCAGCGATCGAGGAGGCGGCGATGGAGAGGCCGGTATCCATGCTCAGCCCTTCGCGTCCAAGATGGCGGCGGTGCCGGCGCTCGAGATCGCGGTGCCGGTCGCGTCATAGGCGGCGCCGCTTCCGACGCCGAGCAGCGCCAGGGCATCGCTCGTCGCGAGGTAGCCGCGCGCCAGCAGCTTGCGGTTCTCAGCGCACAGCGCGTTGATCCGCTCGATGGCCCGACCCAGCTCGTCGCGGCCCTGTTCAAAGATGTAGCGCCACGGCTCGCCGACCGCTCGGGCAACCTCGCGTAGCGTGGACTCGGGCGATAGCGCCAGCGAGCGCGCTGAAGCGTGGCCGAGACAGCGCCGGAACTCCGCATCGGCACGCTGGACCTGATCGATCGCCTCACGCAGCTCGTCGGTCGTCTCGGTGACGTAGTTGGACCACCCCCCCGCCAGCATGAGCTGCTGCACTTCGAACTTAAAGCGCAGGTGCGCCAGCGCGTCGACCTGTCGGGCGACCGCGCTCGCCAGTGCCTCGAGCTCGGCGTTGGGGGCAACAGCCATATGCAGACATTCGGCATCAGGCGAGAGGCAGTTGAGCAAATTCTGTCGTCGCTGTGTCACTGCAAGACAAAGCTCGTGAAGAAGACCGACTGCACCTGCTGGGCCCCCTCGCTCGGGCCGAGCGTCGCCTGGAACTGGTGCAGCAGCTCGGCCTGCAGCCCTGCACGACCCGCCGGGCTCAGCAGGCCGACGTAGGTGTCGTGGCCGAGGTCCGCGACGACGTCACCGGTGAACCGCGGCTCGTCTTTACTCACGACCTTGGTGTTCGCCGGCTGGGTCAGCTGCAGCACCACATCGATCTGGGCGAGGTGGCCGTCGGACAAATTCGTCGTGATCTGGCCGAGATCCACCGTGGTGCCGAGGGGAACCGGGACGCCCGGCCCGTAGTACGGCTTCATGATCTTGGCCTTGACCACATAGCCCACGACGAGCAGCAACAACACGGCGAGGATCGCCTTGATCGGGAGCTTCTTCTTGCGCGCCTTGCCCTTGCCGTTCTTCTGCGGCTCGGGCTCGGCGGCCGCCGGCGCCGGGGCGCCGGCCGGGGGTGGCTTCATCCCGGCAAGTCGGGCGGCGGCGGCCTGTGCCGCCGGGGTCGAGGGCGCAGGTGCTTGTGCCATCACGGTGCCTCCGTTGTGTTCAAGATGACGACGTCGACACGGCGATTCTCCGCGCGCCCGGCTGGCGTTGCGTTGGACTTGACGGGGTCGGTCTGGCCATATCCCTGGGCGGACAAGCGCCTCGCCGCGATCCCGTCGACGACGTTCAGCCGGTTGGTGACGTTCGCGGCGCGTACCGCGGACAGCTCCCAGTTCGAGTTGTACGGCCCGCCGGTGATCGGCTCGGTATCGGTGTAACCCTCAACGACAAGGTCATTCGGCTGGTTATGCACCACCCCGGCGATCGTGTCCACCACCTCGTTGCCGATCGCGCCGAGCGCCGCAGAGTCCGAGGCGAAGAAGGCCTTGTCGGCGAGGATCTGCACCACGACGGCTTTGGTCGACACGGTCACCTGGGCGGCGCTCTGCAGGTGCTTCGCCCCAAGGGCCCGCTCCACCTCGGCGGCGATGCGATCGAGCTGCGCATTGGACTGCGCCGAGGACTGGCTCGGTGCCGCGATCTTGCTCGCCGAATGGCTCTGGAGCGATGAGACGATGCTCGTCTGCGTGAGCAGGCCAGCTGAGCCAGGCTTGGCGATCGCCGAAGGGCTGAAGGCCCGCTCGAGGCCGAGCTTGAACGCCAAGAATTTCTGGGCGTTGATCGTGCTCATGGCGAACAAGACGATGAAGAGCGCGAGGAGAAGCGTGATCATGTCGGCATAGGTGAGAAGCCACCGCTCCCCGTTGTCCTCGCCGTGATCGGTGGCGTGGGCAGCATGGCGATGCCGGGCCGAGTTCATGCCGCCGCGCCCTTCTCCTCGCTCGCACGCACCTGAGGTGCAAGGAACGACTCCATGCGCGTGCGCACGAAGCGGGAGCTCGCACCCGCCTGGATCGCGAGCAGGCCCTCGACCTCCATCCGCTTGATCTGAATCTCCATGTTGCTCGAGCGCTTCAGCTTGTTCGAGATCGGCAGCCAGATCAGGTTGGCCGACAACACGCCCCACAGCGTGGCGGTGAACGCCGAGCCGATTGCCGGACCGAGGGCACCGGGGTTTGAAAGGTTGCCGAGCACATGCACGAGGCCCATGACGGTGCCGATGATGCCGAGTGTGGGCGCGAAGCCGCCCATGTCCGAGAAGACCTTGGCACCCATGCGGTGGCGGCCCTCGGTCGCTGCGATGTCGTTGTCGAGGACCTCCATGATCTCCTCGGAGTTCACCCCATCGACCGCCAGTTCGACGCCGCGGCGCAAGAAGGGGTCCTCGATCGCCTGGGTCTCCTTGTCGAGCGCCATAATGCCGTTGGTCTTCGCCACCCCGGCGAGGCGCGACATCTCCTGGATGGCGATTTCCATGTCGTAGACATCGCCCTTGGTCGCCCGCTTCAAGATCAACTTGATGATCTTGAGATCACTCTTCATGAAGCCCGCCGTCGCAGCAAAGAAGGTGCCCCCGAAGACCAAGATGATCGGTGCCGGCTTGAGGAGGACCGTCGGGCTGCTGCCGTCGAGGATCGTGGCGATCATCACGCACACCAACCCTCCTGCGATTGCCATCGGTGTCCAGGTATCCTTCACCGCCCCTCCTCGTGCTCGTCTTTGCCGAGCGGTGCCACCAGGCGAAGGGTCGTCGTGGTCTCGCGCCCAGCGCTCGTCTCCGGCCCGACCTCGCGGGTCAGGCGACGGATTGCCAGCGCCTGGACCTCGGCCCGGTCGTCGCGCTGGGCGTTCACCACCGCTTCGAGCGACTCGCGCACGATGTAGCTCGTACCGCTCGTCAAGGTGACGTGGGTCTCGGTCTCTCCCTCGACTCGCTCGATCAGCGCACCGTTGATGGCAAGCTGCTCACCGCGCAGGTTGTGGAGCACGATCATCGGTCTTCCTCGGACTTTCTGCGCGTACGCCGGGACGTGGTCACCGACCCCCCCGTGATATCGGCGAGCACATGGCCGTCTTGAGGCGTTTTGCGATCACCTTGCGCGGTCGCGGGCACGCTGGACGAGCTCGTGCAGGTCTTGTTCGAGGCTCGTGCCCCACGACTCAAGGACCGCCCAGCCGATGCCGGGCCGCAGGATCGCTGGGTCCGGCTCACCAACCCAGAGCGCGCCGTCGAGGCACCGCGCGACCGCTTCGGTGTCGGTCTCGCCGACGCCGGGCAACAGGGCGCACAGCTCGCTCGAGCCGATGTGGCCGAGCACGTCCTCGCCGCGCACATGGTGGCGCAAGACCCCGGCCAAGCGCTTCAGCTCGAGTGACTCGCCGTTGCCTGGCCGGGGCGCCGCCCCAGGCCGGACGACGATGCACACGGCGCCCGTCGGCTCGTCCATCGAGCGCGCGCGGCCCAGAGCGTAGGTGGCGACTGCCTCGAAGGCGGCGGCCTGCAACAAGCCAGTCAGCTGGTCGCGAGTCCCTGTTCGCTCCATCGACCGCCTGCCGAGGGGCAGGGAGAACCGGCGACGCTCGCGCCATGCCGGCGCGCCCATCAGCTCGCGAACGTGATCAGCGAGACCAGACCACGGTCATAGCCCTCGACGTCCACCTCGAAGTGCTCGGCGCTCTTGGCCGCTTTGATGGCCTCGCTGTCGGGCAGCTGCTCGCCGGGAGCAAATCCGGCGATCTCGTTCAGCACGCAGTGGAGGTCCCCGACGTGCACGATCTTCCCGATCACGTTGGTGACCTCGTGGAAGTTCTCAGTCAGCGTCGCGGGAAGGGCGCCTGAGCTCGCCCACTCCGCCGCCGCAGAAGTTGGCAGCATCGTGAGCGCGGCCGACATCGACGAAGCGAGCTTGGACTCGACGACGCACAGCGCCACCTTGTTGCCGGCGTCATCCGCGTAGTCCGCGGTCCAGCGCGGGGACTGGCGCGGTGGTCCAACAGCGGCGCTGTGCACCGTGATGGGGCGCCGCAACAGCTGCTCGAGCAGCGTGGCAAGGGCAACGCTGCGCTCGCCGTCGGCGATGCCGCCCGCGAAGTCCTCGATCGCCTGTCCCGCCAAGGTGGCGGTCACCTTGGCGATCAGCTCGGTGGTCGTGAAGGGCTTGACGACCAAGAAGGCTGCACCGCTCTGCCTCGCGGTCGCAACGACCGCATCGCTCGACTCGGAGGTGATGAAGCCGAAGGGCACCGCCCAGCCGGCCGCGCGCAGCGCCTGGAGGAACTCGAGCCCGGTCATGCCGCCCATGTTCCAATCGCACAGCACGAGATCGACGGGCTCGCTCCCGAGCACCTCGATCGCCGCCTCGGCGCTCTCGGCCTCGGCGACGTCACTCACCTGGTCGACGTTGCGCAGCTCGCGCGTCACGATCATCCGCATCGCGCGGCTGTCGTCTACGACGAGAACCCTCACCTGAGTCACCCTTCAGCCCTGGGCCCACGCGTCCGCGAGGGACCGCCTTGGTCCCTGCTCGTATCGGCGGCCAGCCCGAGGGCCTTGAGCGATCGTGCCCGAACGTCCGTGACCGAGGCGGCGCGCGATCCCTCCTCTTCCCTCAAGGGCGCGGGCGAAGCGGCCGTAAAACCAGCACGGCACGGTGACGATCACCGCGGTGCGAAACGACAACGGACGAAGGAACGCGCGTATGTCGACCATAGAGATCCAGACTGGCGCGCCCGCAATCGACGAGCACGCCCAGCACCTCGCGCAGCTGTGGAAGCGGCACCGCGTCGATCACGATCTCGAGGCGCGCTGCGAGCTCATTGCGAGCTACTACCCGCTCGTCCAGCACGTGGCCCGCCGGCTGGCCGCGTCGCTGTCGAACCGGGTCGAGCGCGGTGACCTCGAGGGCTATGGCGCCGAAGGGCTCGTCGACGCGATTGACCGCTACGAGAACGGGCGTGGCGCGCAGTTCAGCACGTTTGCCGCCCACCGCATCCGGGGCGCGATCTTTGACGGCCTGCGGGCGGTCGACTGGGCGCCGCGCAGCGTGCGCCGCCGGTCGCGCGAGATCATCGACAACCACAACTACCTCGCCATCGAGTACGGCCGCGCGCCGACCGAGGCCGAGGAGGCGAACGCGCTCGGGCTCGAGGTGGTGGCGCTGCGCTCGAACAAGGCGCGGATCGCGAGCGCCGAGGTCGGCTCGCTCGACGAGCGCATCAGCGCCAACGAGCACGCCTCGGTCCGCGAGCCCACCGATCCCGACGCCGAGCCGGCCGCCGTCTACCTCGCCCGCGAGGAGAGCCGCGCGATCCGCGAAGGGGTGCGCACCTTGAGCGCCCGGGAGCGTCGCGTGACCCAGCTCAGCTTCGGCGAAGGCATGACCCTGGCGGAGATCGGCCGACTGCTCGGGGTAAGCGAGAGCCGCGTCTGTCAGATCCGCTCCAGCGCGATCCGTCAGCTGCGCCAGTACATCTGCGCCGAGGGAGTCGGCACGTGAACGAGATCGTCCAGGAGTTCTTGGTCGAGACGAGCGAGAACCTCGACCAGCTCGACCAGGATCTCGTCGCGCTCGAACGCGACCCGCACTCCCGCGAGCTGCTCGCCAGCATCTTCCGAACCATCCACACCGTGAAGGGCACGACAGGCTTCCTCGGTTATCGCTGCCTCGAAGACATCTCCCATGCCACGGAGAGCCTGCTGAGCGACCTGCGCGACGGTCGGCTCCTGCTCAATCGGGCGCGCACTGACGTCTTGTTGGAGGTCGTCGACTCGATCCGCGGTCTGCTCAGCGCCATCGAGGCGACCGGCAAGGAGGACGAGCGCGACCTGAGCGCGCTTGTGACCCGCATCCAGCACCTCCAGCGCGACGACGCGGCGCCTGAGCGCCCCGGCGAGCCCGAGGCACCCGGTGCCCTGCTCCCCGACGAGCTTCGTGAGTCTGCCAACACGCCGGCGCGCCACACGCTCGTCGTTCCTCCGCCTCCATCCTTTGCCCGAACGTTCGCGCCACTGCCCGACCGAGTCGGCGATGCGGCCAGGGCCGCCTCGATGCACATGAGCCAAACGACGAACAAAGCGGCCGGCAACAACCGCGCGGGCCTCGCCGCGAGCGCCGAGATCCCTTTCCTGCCCGATGCGGCCGCGCCGACTTCGAGCTGCCCGAGCCCGGTACCA
>JAJZKA010000208.1 GCA_021809805.1 Actinomycetes bacterium | reverse complement strand
GGATGTTGGCAAGGCCCAAGACGGTTTCCGTGACTTCGTGGGCCACGATGCCTTAGAGGAAGCCGCGTGGTCTTTCCTCCGAAAGGGCGGCAAGGTCGGCATCCAGCATGAGGACGGGACCGAGGGCGCGGGAGTCGTGGTGGAGAGCTATATCTGGCCAGGAGACCCGTGGCCGCAGCCGAGCGGCTATGTGGTCCAGAAGGGCGACTGGCTACTGGGCATCCAGTGGGGAGCCGACACATGGCAGGACATCAAGGCCGGGCGGCTGAATGGCCTCAGCCCGCAAGGGAAGGCGCGTCGCCGTGTGCCAAGTGCCGAGGCGCTTGCTCGGCTGCGGCCTTCTTGACCTGTTCACGGAGATAGGCGCGGCGAGAGGACTCGTTTTTACACGCACGGCATCGCCTTGGGCCGTTCTCGCGAATGATGAGGTTGTCACCGCTGAAGGGGTGACCGTATGCACAGTGGGTGCGATCCGCGAGGCCAACCGTGATACCGCCGCTGCGCTGAGTGTTGACTAGGGCGGTGACTGGCTCGAGGTGTGCGGGATTTACGCATCGGCGGTGAGGGCACTGACTGCGCAATCGGCATATCGCGGGGTCGTGGCAAATGTGGTCCAGTTCAAGCCCTGCAGGGACCGGCCCAACAAGTAGCCCATAGGCGAAACGATGGGCTTTGACAAGGCGCGGACTGCTATTGGTAAAGAACTGCCCATAGCCTGATCGCTCCACGGTGCCGAGCCACGGCCAGCACTCTGCATCGCCACGTCGATCAACCTTGGCCCGGAAGCGGCCAACGATATCCCCATAGAGGGGCATGAAGTCGTCGCCAGTCTTGCGCCGCCAAGCCGTCCAATGAGTCGAACATAACCCGCGAGCCACTGCGGCCTTCGGGCACTGGCGACATGAAGCCATGTCGAGAAGTATATCACAGAGGTAACCACAGTGGAAGATTTCGCGATCACCGAGTTCGAATACCTCGACCCAGACCGCGTTGATGCCGTGCATGGCCCGGCCAACGGCACCCCGTTCCTCATGCTCAAGAGCCTGGGGGAAGACGCCGAGCTTGACGATGGCGTGGTCAAGTTCGTCTCCGCCGAGGCTCGCCGGAAGTATGCCGCGTCGGGTATGGCCATGCCGGACGGAGCCTTTCCGATTGCGGACGAAGGCCATCTCAAGTCAGCGATTGGCAGGCTGGGCAACTACAAGGGCAGCCGAGGCAAGGCGAAGCGGCACATCATCAAGCGCGCCAAGGCGCTGGGACTGACCCACATGCTGCCGAAGGACTGGCGAGTCAGCAAGGCGCTGACCGCTTCCCAGGCCGGCGTGCAGGGGCGCGAGCTGGCCGGGAGCCCTGATGACTCACTCGGGCAGACCCGCCAGCTCGGGGAGGACGAGATCGTGAGCGGTGATGTCCAGAACGACGCTGGCAAGCCCAAGACCGAGCCGTACTCCCAGCCTCGCCCGAATGAGCACACCGGCTACGGCGACACCGCGCCGGAGAAGACGCTGCCCGAGACCGAGGCGTTGTCTCAGACGCGGGAAGAGTCCGCCACCAAGAACGCCATTGGGCCGAACGAGGCATCGTCTGAGGGAACCCTGGCACCCCGCAGGAAGCGCGACACCAAGCGAGCGGAGCGCGAAGGGCAGTCCCAGACCGTGGAGAACCACGAGGGCGAGTCAGAGGTCGATCCGAACGCGGATCAGATGAACCTCGAGGCTACCCAGGCCCAGAAGCGCAAGAAGCATCTCGCAATGAAGAACCCCGCCAAGGCTACGGGAGCCAACCCCGACACCGATCCCGGCAACCCCGCGTGGCAGGACAAGGACGTAGAGCTAGCGTCGGAGGCTGTGGCGCATTTGCGCGAAGCCCTCAACCTGGCGGCCCAGTTCGAGTCCCGCGAGAAGCGCGAGGCCAAGAAAGCGGCAAAGCGTATCAACGCTGCGGTGCGCAGTTTCAGCGCCGTCAGCACCGTGGCAAAGGAGATAGAGGACATGACCACAGAGGAACTGCTCAAGTTGCTCGACGACCGCGACCGGGCCAAGGCTCAGAAGGCCGAGAAGGCCGCCAAGAAGGAAGCGAAGCGCGCTGCGAAGGCCACCGCAAAGATGGCAAAGGCAGCCGAAGCTCCCGAGGACGGCGAGCTGGCCAAGCGAGTCATGGCGCTGGAGAACACGCCGGTTCGTCGTGCGGCGATGAACGATGCCGGGTTGCGCCCGGTGTTTCGCGGCACCCCTCCGGCCGGGCTGGAGGCCGTGCAGAAGGCGCTGGACGCGGCCTCGACTCCGCAGGAGCGCACGGCGCTCAAGCAGGAGATGATCAAGGCCAAGTTCCTGGGCAACAACTCGATCCAGGTTCCGCAGGACGAGAACGGCAACGCTCTGCCGCACGGTCCCGTCGCCCTGATCAGCCAGCCCCCGGAAGCCTTCGCAAACGCTCGCGCCGCGATGGGCCGCCGCTAACCACTGAATCCGATCCAACTAAGGAGACACAGCAATGTCATGGGGCGCTGACGCCCTCGGGATCACCGAGGACACCTTCCAGATGGTGAAGGCAGCGACCGCAGGTATCACCAACACCTCTGCGATCTACAACATCACAGTGGAAGAGTTGGTATCTCTGGTCCCTGTCGATACCCCGTTCTTCAACTCGACCCCTCGCCGTCCGGCCCCTCGTGGTGCTCGGTTCTCGGCGTGGCAGGTCTTGCTCAACGTCAACAGCTCTCAGCCCGACGGTGGCATCCCGCGTGACACCGCCGCTCCAGTCATCAACGTCGAGAACCAGTGGGTCTACTCGCCCTATGCCGTGATCGGCTCCGGGGGCAAGGTCACCTGGGACGCGTTGGCAGAGGCTGAGGGGACCGCAGACGCTCTGGCGGTGGACACCATCCAGACGATCAACCAGCAGTTGATCACGCTGGAGATCCACCAGCTCAACGCGCAGTCCTTCGCTCTTCCGGTGTGTCCGACTCCGACTCTTGTTCCCTCCACCTCGGGGGGCACAATCGCGACCGGGACCGTGTACGTCAAGTGCGCGGCTCTGTCCGGGCTGAACTGGTACCGAGGGAACGGTCTCTCGGCTCAGGGTTCAGGCGTGGCTTCGGCTGAGGCCAGCGTTGCGGTCACCGGCCCGGATGCCAGCGTCACCGCGAACGTGACGGCGGTCAAGGGTGCGGCTGGGTATCAGTGGTTCGTCAGCTCTGCGACCGGCACGGAGCTTTACTACACCACGACCTACACCAACTCCGTTGACATCACCTCGGTGCCGACCGTTGCCGCGACCATTCCGGCTCTTCCTGGGCTGTTCCAGGCCGGGCAGGCCGGACCTGCGGTTCCGACCACGGACCAGTCCTACCAGACCTACTGGCAGAACGGCCTCAACGCCTCGATCATGGGCGACTTCTCGGCCAACCCGGACGACCTCCAGTCGGGCTTCCAGGCCAACCTGGTCACTCCCGGAACCGGAGTTAGCCAGGGCGCCTACTACTCATCCCTGAACGGCCACCCGTTCACCGTGAGTGGTGCGGCCATCCTGGAGATCGACGACATGAACCGGACGATCTATGACAACTACAACATCTCGACGACTCGGATGCTGTGTGGGTCAAAGGTCATCAACGACATCTCCAACGCGGTGTTGGACAACCCCCAGGCCATCACCTGGCTGGTGCCTACGGACAAGGACGGCAGGGCGCACGTCGTGGCCGGTGGTCACGTTGCCACCTACCTGAACAAGACCGTCAACGGAAGGCCGATCGAGCTTCACCTGATGCCGTACCTTCCGCCCGGACAGTTGATCGCGGTTGCGGACGAGATCCCCTTCCCTGGGGCGAACATGGTCAACCCGATCGAGGTCGAGACTCTGTACGACTTCTTCCGCTTCGACTACGGTGCGGATCGTGCGAACGGCGGCCCCCGGTTCGACTTCGAAGTTCGGACCGAGCAGTCCTTCAAGAACAAGGCCGCGCCAGCGATGGGCATCTTGTCCAACATCGGCGATCTGAGCTAGAC
>JAJZKA010000049.1 GCA_021809805.1 Actinomycetes bacterium | reverse complement strand
GAGGGCGTCGCGGATGTCAGCCAGGCTGAGCCCTACCTGCTGAGCAGCGCGGATGAAGGCGATTCGTCGCAGGGTAGAGCGCACGTAATGGCGGTGACCGGCCGGGGTCCGGACAGAGCTGATCAAACCTTGGTCGTCGTAGAAACGGACGGCGGACACGGCCACGCCGCTGCGGGCCGCCACCTCCCCGATGGTCAGCTCGTCGCCAGCTCTCACCCAGTCGACGCTATCTTGGGCTGCGCTTGACCTCAAGTTAACTTGAGGTGATGCACTTGGGTGATGCGAGTCGATGATCACCTTGATGAGGTCTACGAGCGGCTTGCGGCCACGGGGCCGGAGTTCGACGGACGGCTGTCGAATCATGGTCCGATGGCCGCGGACGCCTTGATGCGGATGGGCCATGCGGAACGGGTGGACGCCTGGGTGGCGGCCTACACCGCTCGGCTGGAACCACGACCAGCGTCGCGCGCACCCATCGCTGAATCGCAGTGGCGAGAGCCATTCGGTGATCCAGCTCGGTTGGGTGACTGGCTCGCATTCTTCTCCCGACAAGTGCAACGTCGCTCATGGCAGGAGTTGCTGGCGATCTGGTGGCCTCGGCTGCTGCTCGGCGCGATCGCGGGCGCGGCCCATCCGCTGATTCGCGCCGGGCACGCGGTGAGAGCGCTCGGTGAAGCTGATACCGCTTCCCGACGGGCTGAACTGGCCCAAGCGTTGGGGTATTGGGCTTCGCGCTGGCAACCAATTGCGCACCAAGCGCGCCCGGACGGGGCTTTGCCTGCCGAGCTCGCTCTGCGTCTGGTTCCGGCTCCCAGAGCGCGTGGAGGAATCGGGGAGCGCCTCACGCTGCTCGGTGAGCAGCCGGAGTGGCCGAGCGCGCAAGCACGGCTGGAGCCGGTGAACGACCCCGCCGCAGTGCCAGCGGCCTTGGACATGCTCGTCGATACCACGATCACCCGGTATTTGAGCAGCGCCCATGCCGAGCCGGTCATGCTCGTCCACGCCTCTACGGCTCCTCGTGCCGCCCGTTTGGCGCTCGCTGGCCTCCCGAGGGATCTTTGGGTCCGCACGTACGAGCAAGCGTGGTCGATCACCGCCGCGATCACTGCCATCTACTCCTCTGTCGAATCCGGACCCGAACCGACCTCTGAGTGGCTGAGCGAAGGGGACATCGCCATTGGAGCCGCAGCTCACGGTGACGAGCACGTCATCAAGTTCACAGAGGTCGCCATTGAAAGTCACCGACGTGGTAACACCGTCGCCCTCAGCGCCGCGCTGCAGGCCAAGAGGCTGATCCCATCTCACCCGCGCAAAGTGCCGCCGCGATTGGCATAACGAGGCTCAAGACGCGTGGAACGACGGCGCACCCATTCTTGGGCCCCCGAGACCCGTGCCGGGGATGTTCGTCGCGAAGGTGGGGGCAGCTCGGTGTTGGTGACCCGAGAAAGGACCGCTCCTCGGGGAGAAGAACGCCCTCTTTCGGCGTGTCGAGCGGGACGGGGAGAGCGCACTTGGCTCGCCGAGATCGACCAAGATCGGTCGCTCGTTCCGATGACGACACGCGGGCGGGCGGCGATCTCCGCGTCGACGGGACGCAGGTGAACCAGGCAACCCCGAATACAGAGGTCGTTCTCGTCGACTCGCGCCAGCCCATGTTCCCCACGGCATTGATCCGAGCGTCACCGCAGCCGTCTATTTACCCGAGCCGGCGACGCGGGTTGGTCCATCGGCCAGGTGATCAATCCGAAATGGTGTGCGCGACTCAAACGTGGGATGGTGATTTCCTCGCCGACATCGACAGCGCGGGTCGTGTGGATCGACAGTTCTCGTTGGGACGATGAGCACTCGGGTATCGGAACCCGGAGTTCCGTGGTCGCGCGTGATCGGGCTCGACCGACCTCTTATGGGGTATGCGCGGTGGTAATCATTGTGCCAACAGACACAGCCGGCGCTTTCGTCCCTTCGATGAAACTTCATCCGCAACGGGGCGCATTGGCGTGTGGTCGCCCGCGACGAAGGGCGGAGCCCTGGTCGCCCGCCACAAGAGCGAAGTGATCCTCGTTGGTGGTCCTGACGCAGTGACGCATAATTGAGCGATTTGGAAGCGTCCAGTCAATCGGTGAGCCAATGTGAGTTCGCCCGCGGCAATCGGGCCATTTCAAGAGAACAGAAGGGGTCTGCACTCATGAGTACTGCCATCCCATTCGCCTCGATTTCCCTGGATTGGCACCTTGGACGCGCGATTGTTCCGTGTCGAGTTGGCGGACGACTTCGCGGACTTGGCCACGCTTGGCGTTACGGGCATCTGGCCATCCGCTCAACGGATCGCGGGGTGCCAGCCACCGAGCCATCCGTTCTGCCTGAGTACCCTCATCGCGGACTGATGGTGGTACTGGGATCGATACGTTCTTATTCGGGATCGGTATGAGTGACGTCCCCGAGCTCACGCTCCCCGACCTGGCCGCATGGCGACAGTGGCTGTCGGAGCGCGCCTCTGACTCCGGTGGCGTCTGGTTGGTGTTGGCCAAAAAGGGGACGACTCGCCCGACCGAGCTGACCTATGACCAGGCGCTTGAGGAAGCACTCTGCCACGGTTGGGTTGATGGGCAGCTCGCCCGGCGCGACGAGGCGACCTTCCGCCGGCGGTTCACGCCTCGACGCCCCGGCAGCGCGTGGTCGAAGCGCAACACCGCGCTCGCTGAGCGGCTCGTCGGCGAAGGCCGAATGTGCCCCGCCGGTCATGTGGCGATGCAACGAGCGAAGGCAGACGGCACCTGGCATGCCGCCTACGACGGGGCGGCCACCATCGAGCTGCCCGACGATCTCGCTGCTGCCCTGACTGCGAACCCGCGAGCACGCAAGACCTTCGACGACCTCGACAGAGCCAACCGCTACGCCGTGCTCTACCGCGTCACCACGGCGCGGCGCCCAGAGACGCGCGTGAGCCGGATCACACAGCTTGTTGCGATGCTCGAGCGCGGCGACACGATCCATCCGCGAGCAAAGGGATCATAAGTCGCATCCCGGCCGTCCAGCCCGTCTGCCCGAGTCCATCAGGGCAGCTCAGGGTATGTGCTGAGTCTTGTCCGTGGGCCCGAATCTTGCCCGTCCGCCAGGGTTCAGTAGCGAGTCAGTAGCAAGCGACCCCAGTGCCGCCGAGCATCTAACGCGTTTCTGATTCCCACCTCGGCCCGGCCCGTGACGATCCCGTCAAGGTCCAGGGTGTCGGTCGTCGGGCCGGGTATCGTCCTTACCGATGGACTATTCGACCCGGTCGAGTCCGCCCGCCGCCCGCTCGGTTCGCGTCCGCTCCGAGGCGAGGCGTTGAGCGGCCCCCCTACGCTCGAAGACGACCTTCCGGAGTTCGATGCTCCCCCCGTCGTCGAGGTTGTCCTCGGGATGCAGTTCCGACCGCTCTTCGGGCTCCGTCCGATCGAGCTGGCGCCACTTCGCGAGCAGTGGCGGGAGAGCCATCCGCTGGTCCAAGAGCAGCCGCCGCTCCCACCCGCGATCGAGCAGGTCGGGAGCGGGTTGCCGACTGTCCAGTTCGTTGTCGGTCCAGCGCTCCAGAGTCGGACGTGGTTCCTCAGCGACGACCAATCGTCGCTCATTCAGCTCCAGCACGACCGCCTCACCGTCAACTGGCGCCAGACCTCTGACGTCCCATACCCCAGCTACCCGAGCGTCCGGCAAGCGTTCGAGGAGCGGGCGCAGGATTTGTCCCGGTTTGTCACCGACCGGGGGATCGGAGAGGTGACAGTCACTCAGGCGGAGGTCACCTACATCAATGCGGTCGACACCGCCCCCGACCAGATGGGCGATCTCGGGCGGATCCTCCGCCACTGGGATGCGCCCTCGCCCGACCTGGGCAAGCCCGAGCAGGGGCGCTGCGCCACGGTCTTCGGCGTTCTCGGCATCGGGAGGCCGCCGGTGCGTCTCTATGTCGCCGTCGACCCCGCCCAGCGGCCCGACGGGCGACCGGCCCTGTTCCTCACGCTGACAGTTCGGGGCGCGCCGGCCGGTCCTGAGCTGGCCGATACGTTACGATTCATGGATCAAGCTCATGCTCATGTCGTCCGGAGTTTCACCGTGTTGACCCCCGACGCCATGCATGATCTGTGGGAGAGACGCCGATGACGCTTCTGGTGGATCAGCCGGTGTCTGCGGGTGCCACCCTCTATCCCCGCGGCATGACCGTTGATGCCGAGCGCCGCTCGGCAGAGGACTTCTACCAGCAGGGTGCCGGACGGACGAGCCGTGCGGTCACCATCCGCGTGCTTGGCCCGGACGGGAGCCTTCGCCGCGATTGGCTTGCTTCTCACATGGAGACACAGCTCAACGAACTGCTTCGCCTCGACGCTGGCTGGGACGGCGGCGCTGCCGACCCCATCTCGATGGAGGCAGTCAACAGCGTCGTCGCGATCGTCGGTCAGATCAGCAGCGACCTGGCCGTTCCTCCATTCGTCTTTCCGCTTCCCGACGGCGGGGTGCAGATCGAATGGCACGCTGGGCGCGAAGCCGTCGAGATTGAGGTGGACGGCGAGGGCGCAGCACACCTGCTCGTGACGGATGCGGGGGGCACGATCGTGGTCAACGATGAACTGATGCCCCACGGACCGGCCGATCTCTCAACGGCACGTCGTGCCGTTGAGCGGTTGTCGACCCGCCTTCTCCGCGCTCGCTGAGAGGTGTCGGAGAGCGCTTCCGCACCCCCCGTGGATGCCGCGACCACGGCGGTTCCGGACGACGACGCCGTGCTCCGACGGCTATCGGATAACAGTCCGGCAATGGTCTACATCGATCCACTCACCGGTGCTCAACGACCCAGCACCGGGGCGTTCGCACCAAAGCGGGGCGAAGACGGCGTGTCGGTGTACCGCGAGCAGCTCCTGACCGCCGCCGGGCTTGGCGTCCGGGACGTGGTCGTCGCACCATCCAACCTCGTCGTTCGTCTCACGGTTGCCGACGTGCGCGCCGCTCCACCACTCGATGTGCGAAACGATCTCTGGCCCACCGACGTCCCGGACCCGAGTCATCCTCGCAACGGTGCCCACGCATTGATCGTCGGATGGGATGGTCTCGGCAAGAACCCACGAAAGGCCGCGCAACGTGCCCTGGTCGAGGCGCCGTCGCTGAGTTTCATCTACCCCTGACCTTGATGTGGGGCGTAGCTGCGTGCTCACACCACAGCCCTATGGGGCCCATCGGGACCCGCAGCACATTCCCGAGCATGCTGTTGCCGCCGATCAGTTCAAACCTGCCCTTGCGGCAATGCTTGCGGGTCAGCTCCACGGCGTCGGCGTTGGGGCGGCCCATGTCGACCGCATGCTTCGCGAGAATCGTGCCCTATGGCGACGTTCGTCCTCACCTGGAATCCTGACCGCTGGGAGTGGCCATCCGACGAATTCGAGCGTGCTCTCCGGACGACCAGCGGGGGGCGGCGCGAGCGTGACCGATGGAGCGTCGGCATCCGCTCGGGGGGCATCGTTGTCGGCGATCGTGCCTTCCTGCTCCGCCAGCGCCGAGACCGTGGCATCGTCGCCAGCGGTTACTTCACGTCGGAGGTCGAGGTTGGTCCCCATTGGGACGGGTCCGGTCGAGAGACGACCTACGCCCAGGTCGAGTGGGACACGATTGTCGAGCCAGCCGATCGGCTGCCCACGGACGTCATAACTGCGGCCATACCCGACGTGCACTGGGACCGCATCCAGGGGTCTGGCGTCGAACTTGACCACGCTGCAGCCGCCTTGGTCGAGGACCTGTGGGCCGGCCACACCGGCGGTCTCCTCTTCCGCTCGCCGGAGGAGGTGCCCGCCGGTGCGTCGTATTCCGAGGGTGCCGTCACCCGCGCCGAGGTCAATCGGTACGAACGTGATCCCCGTGCCCGCGCCGCCTGTCTGTCGCATTGGGGGCCTAAATGTGCCGCCTGCGGTCTCGGCTTCGAGGAGCGCTACGGCTCGCTCGGCCGAGGTTTCATCCATGTCCACCACCTACGCGAGCTTTCGACCGTCGGCGATGACTACCGCGTCGATCCCGTCGGCGATCTACGGCCCGTCTGCCCCAACTGCCACGCCATGCTCCACCGCAGGCGACCAGCCCTCACCATCCCCGAACTCCAGGCACTCATCTCCGAGAGCAGGTGACGGCTGCTGATGCTTCAGGCTCGCGGGCACAATGGACGCGTGGAGACCAGCGATTCTGACCCGCCGCTGAACGCCGACGTTACGATCGTCAACGGCCAGGCGTGGGCGCTTCGGCCTGACCACATCGCGGGCCTCCTGCGTGGGGCGAGACCCGGCGCAGTCATCGCGGATCCGGCAGGAGCGCTCGCTGATCCCAACCGCCTGGCCGGGGTGACCGACCCCCAGTTCTGGTCCGGCCAACCGGCCGCCCTCGCCGAGGGGCTCGCCACGAGCCCCTTCGGTCCCCCTCCTATTGCCCTGTTGCCGAGCAGCCACCAGGTGGGAGGGCGTCCGGCGCAGCGTCGACGACGGCACCCGGACGTCTCACTCTGACCGTCGAGGAGGCTGCCGGGTTGCTCGGCATCAGCCGAGCCTTCGCCTACGAGGCGGTCCGACGGGGCGAGATCCCCTCCATTCGCATCGGCCGCCGAGTGCTCGTCCCTCGTGTCGCCCTCGACCGCCTCGTGAATGGCTCGGTAGCAGGCGCCCCGCCAGAGGAACGCTAGGGATGGCGCTGCTCCCAGAGTTCCGGATCGTCTCGACTGAGGCACTTGGGCCCTTCTCATGGAGGTGGCCGGAGGGCCTCGAATACTTCGAACGAGGGTGGATCACCCTCGTCGACTTGGACGGAGTAGAAGTCCAGGTACGCGACGGGATTGGCCGGAGGACTGTCTTCGGGGCCTCCCGGCCTCACTCGGTCACGTGGGTCGACAACGAGCCCACCGTGGAGGGTGTGGGTGCCGACGACTACGACAAGTCGCATGCCCTTCTTAGCCTCATCAAGGTGACCAAGAAGCACCTGCGACCACACGATGCGGTCCCGGCGGGCTACGCCGAGTTCGAGGTGGCGGTGATGGCGGACGCCGCCTCAGGTCCATACAGCCCGCGGAGCCTTGCGGTGAAGATCGGCGAAGGAGGACCTTCCCGCCTGGCTCATCGGCCGGAAGTGGTGCCGTCCCGGAGTCCCAAGGTGCGAAACCTGCCCCCTCACCATGGTGTGCCCGAAGGATATCGAGCGCGCTGCCCACGTCACCAGTGGGTAGCCGGCTGGTCGTCGTCCCCTGCGGCAGCGCCAAAGGTCTGGGGCGTGATCGAATGACCCTCACCCCTGCTTACCGCCTCCCCCCGTCCCGCGGTCGCCCGCCGGAATGCACCCGCATCATCGAGTCGTAGGCGTCGTCCTTGGTCAGGTGGGTGTAATGCTGCGAGATCACCTGGACGGACGCTCCGGCGATCAGCGAGAGCTGGATGGGGCTCATCCCGTGGCGGAGCATCTCCGTCATCCACGAGTGACGCAGGAGGTGCGGCAGACCCGAGTTCGTGTGCTCGTCGACGAGACCATTGGCCCGCAGCCATGCCGACGCCCGTCTGGACGCAGGCGTTCGTAGCCGCGCGCCCTGGGGTGGAAGGTCGACAGCGGCACCGCGAGCACTCGAGCGGCCTCGGCGACCGTGTACAGCGGCACCTCGAAGCGCACGGCGTCCTTGGTTACGCACCACCTCCCGCACCATCATGACCGGGGAGTGCTCGCGGTAGGTGGAATGGGCGGTGGCGTCGGGCCGTGGTCCGCCGGCGAACCTGCTGCAGCGCGTCCACGAGCCGCGGCGTCCGCCAGGGGCGGCCGCACGTGTCCGTGGCGGACCGGATGCTGGGCGCCGCGCGTGTCCCGGCGGCGCTCCCGATCTGATGCGGCAGTGTGGCAGATGGGGGTCAACAGCGGTCAGTGGCGGTCACGGGCGGTCAGGAGAAAGCCCAGTTCATGGCCACATTCTGGCTGGTTCCGCAGGTGGCGGACGGCGAGTCGGCCTATAGGCGGGGTTCTGTATCCGGGACGAGCCCGGACGGTGACCATCCATCTACGCGGCCTACCTGGGGACATCGGACGGGCCGCCCGTCCCACGCTTGGCCTTGCTCCGGGTGGGGCTTGCCGAGCCGACCGGATTGCCCCGGTCGCTGGTGCGCTCTTACCGCACCGTTTCACCCTTGCCTGATCCCGGTTGCCCGGGCCATCGGCGGTCTGCTCTCTGTTGCGCTTTCCTGCGGGTCACCCCGACTGGCCGTTAGCCAGCACCCTGCCCTATGGAGCCCCGACCTTCCTCGACCAGTATCGCTTGTGCGCCACTGGCCGCGGCCACCCGACCGACTCGCCGCCGGCCCCATCCTCTCACTTCGACGCGGCGGGCGCGCGCAGCCTCCCCGCTGGCCGAGCATCTGTTCGATAGCCTGCACCCATGGCACGCGCGCGAGGCGGCGAGGCGCTCCGTTTCTTCGACCCCGATGAAGTGGTCGAGGTGGTGGGACCTGGCGACGACCAGCGCCCGGAGGAACAGTCCGGCTCGGCGGCTGAACCCGGCCCGCGGCCCTCTGCGGCCGCGCTCCAGCGACGCGTTGAGGAGCTGAGCGCGCACGCGCTGGCTCCATCTCAGCCACCTCCTGCGGAGGCGACTTTGGAGCCCGAGGAGTCATCCGACGCCGAAGCAGAACCGGGTGACGAGACCTTGTCGATCGCCGGTTTCTATGACCGGGTGCGCCGCGCGCTCACGTTCGCCTTTCCTGGCGAGGTCTGGGTCACCGGCGAGATCCGCGGCCTTAAGGAGTCGCGGGGCCACCGCTACCTCGAGCTTGCCGACCACGACGCGCAGGCTTCTGCGCGCGGCGCGACCCAGCAGCTCGAAGTGATCTGCTGGGCGGGGGAGTGGCCCCGGGTCGCCGCCGCGCTTGCGAGCGTGGGCGTCCTGCTCGAGGTGGGTCAGGTGGTGCGGGTCCGCGGGCGGGTCTCCGTCTGGGAGGGTGGCTCCCGCCTGCGCTTTGTCCTGCGCGCCATCGACGTCGAGGCGCTGCTCGGTGGCATCGCGGCTGCCCGCCGCCGACTCCTCGCAACCTTGGCAGCCGAGGGCCTGCTCGATGCCAATCGGCAGCTCGCGCTCTGCGTGGTGCCCCTGCGTATCGGAGTGATCACGAGCCCAGGGAGCGAGGCGCACCGTGACTTCGTCGGCCAGCTCGAGCGCAGCGGGTTCGCCTTTTGCGTGGAGCTCGAGGGGTCGCTCGTGCAGGGGCCGGAGGCGCCGCGCCAGATTGCCGCGGCGCTCGGCCGCCTCGAGCACTTCGCCCCTGATCTTGCCGTAGTGGTGCGCGGCGGGGGAGGGCGCGGCGATCTCGCGGCCTTCGACAGCGAGGAGGTGGCGCGCGCGATTGCGAGTGCGCCATTCCCGGTCTGGACTGGTATCGGCCATACCGGCGACCGCTCGGTAGCCGACGAGGTCGCCCATCGGGCCTGCATTACGCCGACGGCCTGCGGCGAGGCAGTCGTCGCCGTCGTCGCCGCTTATCGCGACCAGGTTGCCCGGCACGCCGCCGAGCTCACGCGGCTCGCCCGCGCCCGGCTCGAGAGCGCGGTACAGCGCCTCGAGGGATGCGAGGCCGCCGTTGGCCGGGGCGTTCGCCACCAGCTCGCCCGCCGTGGCGACGCGCTCGCTGGCTGTCGCGAGGCGCTCGGGCGCGGCGTCGTCGCGAGCCTCGAGCGCGACCGTGTCCGCCTCGAGAGCCGGGCGCGTGACGGCGCCACGTCGACCGAGCGCTTGCTGGAACGGCTCGAGCGCGACCAGCAGCACGGCGCGCAGGTGCTGCGCGCCTACGATCCCAGCCGCCAGCTCGAGCGCGGGTGGTCGCTTACCCACGACGAAGCGGGGCGGCTGATCCGAAGTGCCGCTGGGCTCGAAGTCGGGGCGCGAATCCGAACTCGCTTCGCGGACGGCTCGGCGCAGTCGGTGGTCGAAGCAACGGATGTGGAACGAACACCCGCGGCGGGGCACGGTGCGTCGTTGATGTCCAAGGAGGAAGGGCGAGCGTGAGCACACCACCGCCGGGTGCGGGCGAGCGCCCCGTCGCCGAGTTGGGCTACGCCGAGGCTTCGAGCGAACTCGAGCAGCTGGTGCGCGAGCTCGACCAGGGCCTCGTCGATGTCGACGTGCTCGAGGCGCGCTTTCGGCGGGCCATCGAGATTGTCGAGGAGCTCGATCGGCGCATTCGCGGTGCACGCGAGCGCGTCGATGCCTTGATGCCGAGACTCGACGCGCTGCGCGGCGAGGAATCCGAGAGCCGCTAGAGCTAGAAGCTGAGCGCGGAGAGCATCGGGATCGCGCCTTCCGCCTTCGTTCGCACCTCGCGCCAGCCGGCGCGGTCGAGCTTGCGGCGGGGCGCAACGACCGTGCGCGGGGGAGTCGTGGCGGCCGCCTCCACGAGGTCACCCCAGACGCCGACGGCGACCCCCGCGAGGAATGCTGCGCCGAGCGTGGTTGCCTCGAGCACTGCGGAGGGGGCGATCTCGCGTCCCGTGGCGTCGGCAAGGAGCTGCAGGAACGTCTGATTGGCGCTCATCCCCCCGTCGACCCGGAGCCGTTCGACGGCGAGGCCCGCATCGGACTCGACGGCTTCGAGGAGGTCGGCGCCCCCGTGCGCAATCCCCTCGAGCACGGCCCGGACAAGCTCGGCGCGCCCGACAGCGCCGTCGAGGCCGAAGAATGCGCCCCGGGCGCCGAAATCCCAGCGCGGAGTACCAAGGCCGGACAACGCGGGCACGAAGCTCGCCGACCCGGCATCACGCACCGATCCGGCGAGCGCGTCGGACTCCTCAGGGTGCGAGAGCAGGCCAATCTGGCAGCACCAGTCGATGCAGCTTCCCGCTGAGAGCATGACAGCTTCGAGGCCCCAGCGGCGTGCCCCACTGCTCTGGACGGTAACGATCGGGAACGTGCCGGACTCGCCGCGCCGGGCGAAACTCGGACGCAGCTCGCCGACCGAGCAGTCGAGCATGCCGCCAGTCCCGAAGGTGGCCTTGGCCTCGCCGAGCCCAAGGCAGCCCTGGCCGATCAGCGACGCCTGCTGGTCGCCCACGAGGGCGGCGATCGCTGGCGCACCGCTGAGTGCCGTGGCCTTGCCGATCACGCCGAGTGAGTCGACGAGCTCGGGAAGACAACGCACCGGGATCGCGAGCGCCTCGAGGATTTCTGCATCCCACGTCGAGACGTTGTCGTCGACGAGGCCCGTGACCCCGGCGTTGGTGGCGTCGGTGACGTGGCAGGCGCCCTGGCTCAGGACGAAGGCGAGGTAGCTCTCGATCGTGCCGAAGCAAACGTCGCGCTCACGGCCGCGGTCGTAGCGGTCGAGGAGGTAAGCGAGCTTGGTGGCCGACTGGTTGGGTGCGAGCTTGATCCCGCGCTGGGCGAGCATGAGGCACATCCCGGTGGTCCGCAGGTCCTGCCAGCTGATCGCGGGCCCGAGTGGGTCGCCGCTCGGGCGGTCCCAGACGATCGTGGTCGCGCGTTGGGCGGCGATGCCGAGCGCAGCGACCGGTCCGTGCTCGGCGATGAGGCTCTCGGCGAGGCGGAGCGCTGCTGTGGCGATGGCGCGAGCATCGTGCTCGACGACCCCAGGTGAGGGTCGAGCAGGAAGCAGCCGCTCGTGGCGGGCGTGCGTGATTGTGCCCGATTCGTCCACGCGTGCGGCTCGCACGCCGCTGGTGCCGACATCGATGACGAGCAGGTCGGTGGTCACCACAGGCCACTTGGTCTCCGCACGGCGGACAGCCTGCCACAGGTCCCTGCACTTGCTGCGGCGCGAACCATTGACTCTTTACAAATGCCCGTCGAGCCGACACAATGGATGGTCCGCTGAGCAGTTGAGTCGCGCGCCGGTGCGCGACGCAATGAGCGTACCGCACTTCCCGGTGGTCGTTGGGGGGCGGCGCGCGCGCGGCGGGTGCAGCAGTGAGACAAACGTCAGAGCAAGCGCCAAGAGAGAGTGATGATGAAGGGGACCTGGAGACAGCGTGCGGCATGTCGGGGGATTGACCCGGACGTGTTCTATCCCGCCTCCGACGAGGAGGCCGAGGAGGCGAAGGCGGTCTGCGACGTCTGCCCGGTGCGCCAGCTCTGTCTCGAGCATGCTCTGAACAACCGGGAGCGCGAAGGGGTGTGGGGCGGGCTTACCGAGCGTGAGCGCCGCCGCATCATCCGCCAGCGCCGCAAGTCGGCCTGATCCCGCCGCTCGGGGGCGGGATCAGGGCGCATTCGTGATGGCGTCCCGACCTGTTCATCGCCTGCCGCTCGCCCTACCCGGCGGGTGGCCGGGGATTGCCTCCGGGCTCGCGCGAGCCGAACGCGGACACTGCGGGCGTGGCGTTTTGTGAGATTCTCGCCGGCACCTCGAGCCGAGCACGCCTCGCTGCCTTTTTGATCATGCCGCGCGCCGAGGGCGGGTTCGCGGCATTCGCTGCGGCGCTGAGTCGGCGCAGCGCACATGTCGACCTTGGCGCCTCGTAGGAGCGTGCCATAGACATCGCCGGCACGGGCGGCGAGCGTGTCGGCCAGGTCGGTTTCGTGAGCCTCGCTGCACTGGTCGTGGCAGGAGCCGGCGGTGTGGTCTGCAAGCATCCCCAGCCGCGCCACCTTCTCGCTGGCCGGCATGGTGGAACCCCTCGGGGCGCTGGGGGGTGACGTCTCGCCGTGGCCAGAGCGCGTCGCGCCCCATGGCGAGGCGGCGAGGTTCGGCTCCCGCCTCGCCGCTCGATACCACCGGCACGGTCGGGCGATTTGTCCCGAGCCTGGTGCTGG
This sequence comes from Actinomycetes bacterium, assembly GCA_021809805.1. Lineage (GTDB taxonomy): Bacteria > Actinomycetota > Acidimicrobiia > Acidimicrobiales > Bog-793 > JAKABX01. Next base: position 9,439 of record JAJZKA010000049.1, on the reverse strand, counting down.
GCTCCTCTACCCCTGGCGAAGCGCGCCAAGGTGATCGGCGAGGTCGTCGGTGTCGCTACTCCTACCGGGACACTGGCGATGTTCGAAGCCCTCGAGCGCGCGGGCTCGTGCCCGCCATGTTCGTCCCCGGGCGTGATGGGCTGGAGGAGCGGTCGGCGACCTGAGGTGCGCACGGTCTCGAGAGCAGCCCCGAGCAAGGCGACACGAGAAACTCGTCACGACGATGGGGTCGATCCGGCCACCCGTGGCCTGGCGTGAGTGGAACCGCGCCGCGCTCTGGGGGCTCGCCCGATCACCATGCGGGGCGGGCCGTCTCGATCTCGTCGGGAAAGCGTGGCCATCAGCGCGACTTCGTGCTCTTGAGCACAATCGCGGCACTGCTCGTCGCCGATCTCGCTGAGGGCGGCTCGATCGTGGCTGCCACCTTTCTCGCGGGCACGCGGTCAAGGCGTTGGAGCTCCTCATCGGGGCATCGGCGTGGCGAGGTTGAACCGCTCGCGTGAGGCGCACTCATGGCGAGCACGGCACGGGGTTCCAGGGCTCCGGCGCGTTGTTGTAGACGACCGGGCCCCTCGCGCCGGTACCTGGCAGCGTCGTGACGGTCACTGAGGCCGAACGTGGCGTGCGCAGTGCCGTCAGCTCGCCATCGGTCGTTCGGGCGCCGAGTGCTCTGTGGGCTGGGGTCGGGGCGTTGCCGAAGGCCAGGAAGGCGTCGAGCACGTGGGCGTCGGCAGCGGCGGCGGGCACCAGCACGTCGACACCACCGATCACCGCCTCGATCGTCGGCAGGGTCTCACCGCGCAAGCCCACCGCGCTGACGGAGCGAAGCGTCCGGGCGAGCGAGAACGCCGCGCTGGCCGACAAGGTGTCGTTGAAGGTGACGTATCCCAACGCGGCCGTGAGGAATCCGTTCAACGCGAAAGGGTTGATCGACTCGCTGTGCAACGTTGATGCGACTGCTCGGAAGAAGGCATCCTGGCGCTGGATGCGGCTGAAGTCGGAATTTCCATCATAATGCCATGAGCCGTGCAAGTAGTAATAGAGGTGGCGGGAGCGCACGAGCGCGAGCGCCTGCGCGCCGCTCACACGCTGGCACCCGGTCGTCGTGATGTCGAGTCCGGAGTAGGCGTCTTTTACCGGGTCGGGAAAATCGAGGCCGATACCGCCCAGCGCGTCCACCATCCCGGCGAAGCCGGCGAAGTTGACGTCTGCGTAATAGGTGATGGGCACGTGGAAGCTCTGCTCGATGGTCTTGACGAGCAAGTCCGGGCCCTTGTTGAAGGCGGTAATGATGCGCCCCGGCCCCGACACGCCCGGGACGTGTCCGGGGATGTCGACCCAGGTGTCGCTCGGGATCGACAGCAGCTCGACGGATTGGGTGAGTGGTGCAACCCGGGCGACGATGATGACGTCGCTGCGTTGACCGGCCTGCTGGGCCGCCGAGCCGAACTGCGCTGCTTGGACCTTGGTCGAGACGAATGAGCGCGAGTCGGCACCCACCAGCAAGATGTCGAAGGGTTGGCTGGCCTGGCGCGGCGTGAGACCGGCGACGGCCACCTTGTGGAACTGGCTGAAGCGATACCAGGCGTAGGCGGCGGTGCCCGCTACGGCGAGGATCACCAGTGCCACGAAGCCGAAGGCACCAAAGAGGAGGCGCCGTGGCCAACGACGCTTGGCGGGTCGGACTGGTGAGGGCCCGAGGCGCCGCCGTCCCCGGCCTCGGGCGCGATAGAGGTTGCTGCGATGCGGGCGTGAACGCGGTGGCGGCAGCGGCCTCGACACGCTCTCTGAGGCTAGTTTTACTTGGCCCGAGCGCCACCCGCGCAACGACAGCCGGCACCTCTTTGGCTACGGGCTCGATCAGGCGCTTGGGCGACCCTCGAGTGCAGGCGAGTGCCCCTTACAGTCTGCTCACACGTAGCCGAAGCTTCCTCAATACTGGGCGGCGATGATGTGCGCCAGGCGGTCGTCGCCGGCCAATGGCAGGCCGGACCATTGCCGGCGGCGGCCGACTGCTTCGATCGTGCAAGGCAAGCAAGGAGCAACACCGATGAGCACGCGTACTGGCCGCCGATGGGCCGCTTCGCTGCTCGCGGCGCCCTTGCTGAGCGCGATCTTGATGTCGGGCGCGGGGTTGGGTGTGCCCGCCGCGGTGGCTGCGACCAACGGCGGTACGACGACGACGCTCGCTGCCCCCGCGCAGCCGGCGTGGCCGCTTCCTTACACCGACGACAATGACGTCCCGATCTTTCCTGCCGGCATCTCACTCGGTGCTGCCACGACCTGGCTCGGTACCGCCCTCGCCGTGCGGATCCAGCAGCTCGTCAACCTCGGCAATAGCATCGATGCGTCGCGGGTCCTGCCCCAGCAGACAAAGTCGAACCTCAATGGCACGATCGTGTCGGACTATCACGGCCTGTATGGCCTGCTCCACAAGGTGGCCAACGCGACGGATCTGGCGGCCCTGCAGAGCGTGGCGGACTCGATGGTCATCGACTTCCGCGTCAATTCGGTCCTCCTGCCGAGCGTGCATGCGATCGTCACCTTCGAAGCCCAGCTCATCCAGGTGCGAAAGCTGCAGGGGATCGAGACCGCCCTGCAGACGGCGATCGGGTCGGTGCAGTCGGGCAAGCTTGCCAGCCAGCTCGGCAACCTCGCGAGCGACTTCGGCGACAAGCTCACGAGCGTGGTGAATGCCGACCAGCTGGCGGTCAGTCAGCTGCTCAACCTCACCCCGAGCGACTACCCGATCGACGCGGTGATGGGAGATGCCCAGGCCACGCTGACGTCGAGCATCGCGACCCTGAAGAACGCCGACGGCGACCTGCGCCAGATCCTCAACGCGCTCGGTGGTGCCAACCTCGGAATCGGCGCGGTGCGCTCAGTCTTCTCGCTCCGCACGCGTCTCCAAAAGCACTGACCCGGCGCGAGCTTCCGCCGCGCCGGTCAGTCCAGCGGTCCCTCCGCTTCGCCCCGCAGCAGCCGGTGCAGGCGCAGCACGCCGATCCCGGATTCGATGCTGCGCTGCATGACCGAGGTGCGGGCGGGGCGCCGCTCGACCACCACCGCGGGAAGCTCTCGCACCCGCAGGCCGGCGCGCATCGCCCGCGCGACCACTTCGACATCGAAGAGGCTGCCGCGTAGTTCACAGCGCGCGACCACCGGCGCGAGCGCGGTGCGGGTCATCGCCTTCATTCCGTGCGCATCGCTGACACCAAGCCCGACGCAGCGCCGCAGCAAGGTCGAGAAGGCGAACGTGAGGACCCGGCGCACGAGGGGGCGTCGGTCGCGCGCGCCGGGCGCTCGCTTGGAGGCGAGTACGAGTTCACAGCTTCCCTGCGCGAGCGCGTCGAGGGCGGCGTCGAGGAACGACAGGTCGTAGTAATCAACGTCGAAGTTGACGACGACTTGGCCGCGGGCTGCCGCAAAGCCGGTCGCGAGGGCCGCGCCGTAGTTGCCGTGCTCAAGCGCCAGGACTCGGATGGCGGGGACCTGGGCGGCCAGCACCCGGGCGAGTTGCAAGGTGCCGTCGGTCGATCCGTTCTCGACGATCACGATCTCATAGCCAAGGCCCCGGTCGTCGAGTCCGGTGAGCAGGTTGGTCACCGTCGAGCCGAGCAGGGTGAGCTCGTTGTGCGCCGGCAGGATGATGCTGAGTGCGAGTGCCTCCGGCCCTGCTCCGATCGTGCTCATGCGCCGAGCTCCTCATCGATCCCATCGGTCCGTGCGCGGCGCTGCGCCGCAGGCTCGTCCTCGTCATCGTCCTCGTTGTCATCGCCCTCGCCGCTCGTGGCGCTGTCAGGCGCGGCCTTTGCCGTGGCCTCAGGCTCCGCGTCTTGCGCGGTGTCGGCGGGCCGGCGCTGGCGTCCCGGCGGCGGCACCGGTGCCACGGGGGGGACCGAGCCGGCGAGCGCGAGCGTTCCGAGGATCCCGAACAAAGAGCCGAAGCGTCCCGCCCAGTCGACCGTGGTGGTGCCGTAGTCCAAGACGACGTGGTGCTGGCGCGGGACGACGGCCATGAAATCGGGGGTCACCTCATAGGGACCGGCGGCCCCGTGGGCGTGCCAGTTGGGGAAGTAGGGGATCGTGACCATCACGGGCACGCCGGTCCGCTTGACGTCGAAGGAGATCTGTTGGTTGCCCATGCGGACGTGGGTCACCTTCGTGGCGGGCACGCGGATCGCGTCCTTGGCCGGAACGGTGGTCCCTGGCGCGTACACCGGCCAGCCGAGCGGTCCGGAGTTCGCAATCTCGACGCTCCACGCGCTCTCGTTCTGGAACCAGGCGATGGACGTTGACTTCCACTGGGTGCGCGAGAGGTGCTCGACGATCGGCTTGAAGTGCAGCGGAGTCACCACCGGTGCGTTCTTGATCTCATAGAGGACGAAGTTGAAGCTGGAGGAGAGCGGCGGCTGGCTCGAGCCCGGGGGGCGGTCGACTACGTCCGCGGTCTCCGGGCTCGAACCCACGGCGACCAGGGCGGGGTCGGCGGCCGCCTGCTCCTCGACCGTCGGGGAGCTGGCGAGGAAGTACTTCACCCCTTCGAGCTGGAGGTGGCGGATTCCGTCTGCGACGTTCAAGGTGCCGTAGGGGAGGTTGGCGACGGGGTTGGAGGGATCGAGGGAAAGCTCGGCCTGATCCAGGAAGTGGTAATAGATCGCCGACGAGGACTCGTAGTAGACGCCTTCCATCGGCTGGATGCAGCCGTTGGTCCACAGCGGGAAGGACATCGGCACGAGGGTCGAGCCGAAGCCGTTCGTCGTGTTCGGCGAGTACTCGTAGTCGAGCCGCCCGCATCCGTGCACCTTGGCGACGCGCTTGAGCATCGCGGTGAGCTGCTGGAACTCTCCCCAGTCGGGCTTGCCCTGATAGCCGGTGTAGTTGAACTGGACCCACGACGGTGTCTCGATGCGAGCCCCGACCGGCGTGTAATAGCCCGGCAGCACGCCGGCATAGGCGGCGGTGACGGCGAGGCTCGTCAGCCCGATGACGAGTGGGGTGACCACCCCCGCCCAGTGGACACGGGCGCTCGCCCCGAAAGCCAGGCGCCCGAGCTCGCCGAGCGCGTACGCCGCGAGCAAGCAGGTGAGGAGCGACCAGAACGGGAGCCAGCGGGCATTGTAGACAAGGCCGTCCGGCAGAAGGCTGAAGGCACCGACGGAGAGCACGGCGGCCACGGTGAGCGCGATGGCAACACGGCGCCGGAAGACCACGGCGAGCACGACGCCGACTGCGGCGAGGGCACACACCGCGTCGTCCGCCGGGCCGGGCAGGAAGTTGGCGACGATGCCCTGCACCCGCTGGTAGCCCATCGATGCCGCGTAGCCGAGGTAGATGCCGAACGGCATCAGCCAGAACGAGGCAAGCAGGGCGCCGATGAAGCCCGTCGTCGCGAGCACGAGGAACGGCTGGGGGATGCGCGCCCGCAACAGAAGGTGGACGCGGCGCAGCCGGCCGATGCCCACGAGGGCCCCGCCGCTCACTAGCTCCGATCGCGCCATCTTGGTGTGGCGACGGGTCGAGGTGAGTGCGATCAGGCAGGCGGTGGCGCCGGCGAACAGCGCCGGGACGACATGGCTGAGCAGGGTCAGCGCGAACAGCAGCGCGGCGAGCCAGCGCAGGCGGCCGCTCCGCAGCGCATAGCAGAACACCCCGAGGAAGAAGAGCGCGAGGGCGAGGGCGAGGCTGAAGGAGAACTCACCCGCCATCGTCGAGACGATGTCGCCGCCGTCGATCGTGTAGGAGGTATTGAAGAGGAAGGGCAGCATTGCCACGCTCATCAGCGCCGGGACCGGCTGCTCAAAGTTCGCGAGCTTGCCGAAGGTGTAGGCCGCGACCGGCGTGAGGACCGAGCCGAGGACCGTGACGAGCTTGAAGGACACGGCGTAGGAGAAGAACAGCGACAAGAACGCGACCAGCGTCGGTGGCAGGGGAAAGTAGAAGACGTAGAGAGGGAAGCCGCCGAACCACTGCGGGTCCCAACCGGACAGCTCGCCGTGGTTGATGAGGTGGTGGACGAAATAGTTGACAGCGACGACGTGGGCCGCGTTGTCCCCGCCGACGTCCATCGTCTGTGCGAAGAGGAGATCGGGACGGAGCTCGGCGATGACGAACGCCGTGACGCCGGCCACCGCGATGAAGCTTGAGAAGCCACCGCTCGCGACCCAGCGCCCAAGCCGTCCCACCGCTCGCCCGACGAGGGCCATTGCGGCGCTCGCTGGTCCGATGGTGTCGGTACCGGACCCGCGTCGGGGGAGGGTCAGCACGGCCGGCATCCTAGGACAGGGCCCCATGGCCACTGACCGCGCGAGCCCTGTCCGGGAACGGTTGTACGCCGTTGGCGATGGCACCTGCTAGCGTCGACCTCAGTCGGGCCGTTGGCGCAGTTGGTAGCGCACTTGCATGACGCGCAAGGGGTCAGAGGTTCGAGTCCTCTACGGCCCACCACCACCGCTACGTGGAGAGTTTGTCCATGGGGCGGAACGGCTCACGAACCGCTCTTCCCGTCGACGTTCCTTCGCTGCTCGGCCGGCGTCTGGTTCGCGGGCGGTGTCGGTTCGTCCGACCAGGCCCTCGCCCGTCCTTGTACGCTTTGGACATGGTGGAGGTCGTGCCCACGATTGATGCCCTCCGGCGTCGGCGCGACGCGACGCGATCCTGGCGGTTGCCCGTCGGCGCCATGCGTCGCGGGTACGCGTGTTCGGTTCGGTTGCCCGAGGCGAGGCCAGACCGTCGAGCGATGTCGATTTGCTCGTCGACTTCGACGCGGAAGCATCGCTTCTCGACCAGGTTGGGCTCACCCAGGATCTGGAAGCCTTGCTCGGGATGCATGTCGACGTGATCTCCACCGGCGGCCTCAGTCCGCGGCATCGTCGCATCCGCGACGAGGCGATCGACCTGTGAGCGCTGCGCGCCGGGACGCCCAGGAGATTCTCGAGGACCTGGCTGAAGCGATCGACGCCGCCGCCGAGCGGGTCGCCCTCGGCAAGAATCGTTGGGACGGCGAGCGACCTCTCCGCCTCGCGGGCGAGGCGGTCGTGGGGCGTCTCGGCGACATCGCGACAAAGCTGCCGAGCGAGCTCGTCGCCGGCACGAGCGAGCTGCCCTGGGCCGAGATCAAGGGCATGCGGATCGTCGTTGACCACGCATATCACGGCATCGACTACGAGCGGGTCTGGCGCGCACCTCGGGACGATGTCCCCGAGCTGGACCGGGTCGTCCGTAGGTGGATCGGCGCGCACCTCGACCACGAGATTGACCCGCCGGGCGAGAAGAGGAGAACGTGCCCTTCATCCCCCGGTCAGCCGGGTGCAGGTCGATCACGAGGCGCGCCCCGATCCGGCGAAGCGGCAGGGCGAAGTGCTCGGGCACCTTGTGGGCATAGCCCGAGTCCGCCAGCACCTCGTGGACGACGACGCCCGACGCGGCGCTGCTCGTGACGACGGCGACGAAAGACGGCACCCGATCGTGGCGGCACGAGGAGAGCTGGCGGCGGCGGATGAGCTCGGGCAGGGCCTCGCCGTGCCCGTCGGCGACCATCGTCATCAACGAGGCGTAGTAGCCAAATCTCCCTACTCGAACCGTCCCGGTCCCCGCGCGCCGGATTCTGTTGCTGGTCGTACGCGACGACCCATCTCGTTTGTGTGCCCGACGGTGACTCTCACACCCCACACCTCCAATCAGCAGCCAAGTGCGTAGCTGACCGCCGAGCAGACCTTGCGCATGACGTCATCGCCAACTTGTCCGACCGGACCGGTGAGCGATGCCTGAGTGACCGTGTGAAGGCCGTCGCAGTTGATGACCGAGGGTCGGTCCAGGCCAACCTCGACGTGGTCGATGGCAACCTCCGCGGCCAGACCGCGGATCGATGTGGTGATCTCGGCCACGGTGACGAGCTCGCGGACGTCGAGGACCTCGGAGCGCGTGAGCAGGAGAACGGGTCGCCTCTTGCGACCGACCTCCGCCAGCCAAAGCTCGCCGCGCCTCATGGCTCGCCCCACGCTTCAGCTTCGGTCCAGAAGGTGTCTGCACGTTCGGGGTGCCTCAGGTACGCCTCTCGGTCTGACCGCTCCAACGCGGCGCGCACCGCATCAGCGACTCCCTTGCGCGCTGCTGCCGAGATGTTGACGCCGAGCTGATGAGCCCGCTCAGCCAACTCCTCGTCCAGCGTGAAGGTGGTTCTCGATGAAGCCATACCTTGATGCTATCAACTAATGATAGCATTCTGTGTTGACGGCACCGCACGCGGAGACGAAGTGGCTACTACAGGCCGAGCTGTTCGAGGCAAAGCCGCACGTCATCGAGGTTCGAATACGAGTGCCTACGGCCCACCACAAATCCCCTGGTCAGGCGATTGCCGGGCTGGGGATAACTTGTCTCTGAGGGTCCTAGGACCGAGAATGTACGCAATGGAGACGGCCGTCACCAACCCGTCAGCAACCGCCCTCGGCGGGAGGCTCCGGGTTGGCGGCACCAGGACTTTGCATGGGGCATGGCGGGGAAGCGTGGCAACGGCGAGGGCTTGCTCTCCAAGCGGGCTCCGGACGGGCGCTGGCTCGGTGCCGTCCAGCTCGGCTACGACGCGAACGGCCGCCCGCAGCGAAAGACCGTCTCGGCGAGCGCGCGGTCGGAGTGACTCGCCAAGTTGAAGACCCTCCAGCGCCAGGTCGACGACGGCCTGCCGCCACCCGACACCAGATCACCGTCGTCGACCTCTCCGGCGCTGGCACGACGACGTGCGGCGCCACCAGGTCTCCTCGGTAACCTCGAGCAACTACAAGTGCATCGCTGACCACCAACTCGACCCCGCCTTCGGTCGGCGTCCGGTCGCCAAGCTGACGAGGGGTCCGAAGCAGCGCCGCAAGGAGGGCCGCACCCCTCACCCCGAGCCAGACCCGCCAGCTCGCGGCGCTGGCGGGTCATCGCAGCGAGGCGCTGTACGTCTTGATGCTCTCGACGGGACTGCGCCGGAGCGAGGCCCTCGGGATGCGCTGGGACGACGTCGCCTTGGACGAGCGCGTGCTCGTGGTGCGCCGCCAGCTCCGCCGGGAGGCCGACGGCCTGGTGACCGTCGAGACCAAGACCGCAAAGAGAGCCGCCGCAGCATCGCCCTGGCCGCCCCGCTTAGCGCCACGCTGCGGACCCATCGGGCCCGCCAGGACGCCGAGCGCCTGGCGCTCGGTGCGGCGTGGGTCGACAGCGATTACGTCGTTACGACCTCGCTCGGCACGCCGATCGATCCCCGCAACGCTACCGGGGCTTCCAAAGGTCTGAGCGGACGCCGGGCTCGGGCGCTGGCACCCCTACAAGCTCCGCCACTCCGCTGCCAGCTTGATGCTCGCTCCGGGCGTCAAGCTGCAGGTCGTGAGCGAGGTGTTGGGGCGCTCCTCGATCCGCATGACCGCCGATGTCTACGGCCACGTGCTCGCCCCCGACCGAC
>JAJZKA010000207.1 GCA_021809805.1 Actinomycetes bacterium | reverse complement strand
ATTTGGTCGGCTGGAGGGGTCGTTCCGGTCTTGATCTGGAGGATGACACGCCTCAGGGGCACTTCCCTCCCAGTTGCCGTCGTCAGATCGTGAGCCAGTACACCGAGACGCAATTCCAAGGCTCGGACCATCTGGCGCTTCTTCTCGATAAGGGCGTCGATGCGGGCGGTCTCGCGGTCGAGGTAGTCGGCGATGGCGCGCTGGTGGTCGAGGTCCGGCACTGACAGCCGTAGGTTCTGGTACTTACTGGCGCTGAGGTTCTCAATGGTGGAGACGACCTTGCCCGCTTCGATCTGATCCCAGTATGGCTGCGACTCCATCCAGTAGGCGATGAATCGTCCGTCCACGTCGGTGTTCGGTCGGAAGCGAGCCAAGTAGCCCGCGTAGCAAGCCGGGTCATCGGAAGCGTAGAGAAGAGTCTTTCCGATTGTCGCGCCGGCAGCAGTCATAACTATGTCGCCTCGGCGCAACATTGCGCCACGTGCGACGTCGGGCGGGAGCGACGCAAAGACGTCGTCACGCAGCGTCCGCGGGCCGGCGATGTCGGTCGTGCGAATGTAGCGTGGCCACGCTGGCTCGTCCTGGCCGCCCGACTCACCGAGGCCATTGCGGATCGGCACAGCGGCCAGGAACTTCAGCCTTGTACCCCGCCAGTTCACTCCGTCACCCCACCGGGCGGGCCCTGTTTGGAACGCGCGCTTCATGCTACAGGCCCGGATGCCAGGGCAACGGTGGCAAACAGCAGGAGTCCTATAGCGAGCAAGACCATCCCCGCCCGAAGAAGCTGATATTTGCGGACAATGATACGGCTTACATGCCAAAGCTGATCGATCGTGCGGTGTTCGGAACACTCCGCCGCCCTCTCGAGAGCCAGGGCAAGGGTCTCCGGCGTCCTGTAGGTAGCTACGTGCCCAAAATAGTATAGTTTATCGGGCGCTGAGTGGTGTCTCGTGCGCGGGAGAAGTGCCAAGCCGAGAGCGCTGGTGCCGAGGACGTAGCTGCCGAGTCCGAGTGCGCCCAAGATCTCTGCCCATAGGGGAAGATGTGTCAGCGAGGCACCCTCTGCCACTGAGGCACCGGCCAGCACGCTTCCCGCAACTCCTGCAGCTGCCAGCAGGATCGACACCTTGGAGTCCGCTCTGCCTACCTCCTCGCGCGCTTCAGCTAACAGCGTGGACGCGTAGCTTGCCACGTCAGAATCCATTTCGCCTCAGCCACGACACGTGCCTGTCTGTTTCGCCGTCGAGAACGGATTGGCAGAAGTCCGCGGCACTTTCGTTACCCTCTGCATGACCACCACACCATGGCACGTCTCGCGCGACACACTTGACATCCGACGGCAGCCCGGGGACGGAGACGTGCCTCCACATCGTACCGTCTATATTCCCAAAGAAGCCTTCCTTAGGATGGTTAGTGTGATAGCATGGCTGTTTGAGATAGTCATTCGTATTAATTAGATGATCGAAGGCGCGTCCTGTTGCGATTACTTGGTGTGCGGAAGCTGATTCTGAGCATTTTGAGGCCCAGTTGACTGGTTTGCCTGCCCAAACGGGGCGTGCGTAATCACGGACACCTATCGACGCTACTGCAACTCGTCCAGTTGCTACGCCAATCTTAAGGCCAGTTTGCGGGCATTCCATACCTAGCTTCTGGCGGATGCTCGGCTCCAACTGATACTTGCTAAAGTGAGCGAGCATCATCGCGGCGGCAAGTGCCTGCTGTCCAGCCTTGTCTCCATGGAAGACACCGAAGAATCCATCACCCTGAATATCAATGAAGCTAGGGCAAAAGTCGTCTAGCAGCGTAACACCAATATCGGTAGCAGCCATGTATATCCCAACCGTGCCGTTGATGTACTTGCCAGTGCCCAGACGGGTGGAGTTCTTCAGGTCCGCGGCAACCACGAATACGTTAAGGATGCGCTCCCATCGGTTGTTTCTTTCCTGCTCTAGCAGACTTGGAAACGAGTTGGTGTCAACTACATCGGGGGGCACCTCCAATGCTTTCTTGACCATCTCCTTCAGCTTGGCTGGATCGATCACTCGGTCACCTCACGCAGCAGGTCTTGGATCCCGGCTTCGAGGGCTTTGATCTCGGCGTCGATCTCGGTGAGGGGGCGGGGTGGGACGTACTTGTAGAAGTGGCGGGTGAGGGGGATCTCGTAGCCGATCTTGGTCTTGGCGTGGTCCACCCAGGCGTCGGAAACATACGGCAGCACCTCTTCGGCCATGTAGTCCTCGACGGCGCTTCGGTACTCGACGCTCGCCAGGCGCTCGGTGGAATTGGCCGTCCGCCGCCCAGGTGACCGGGATGGGTGGTAGGGGAACGTTCTCGTTGTCCCGGAGATCGGGGACCGGGCTCGGGGTCCCCCTTGCGGTTGGTGACGATCGGTGCCTCGGGATCGGCGACCGCGAGGACGTCCCAGACCTGCTTCTCGATTGCCTTGGGGATCGGTCCGAGCTTGGTCGCCATGGTGGATCGTTCGGAGGTCGAGATGCCGACCAGCTCGGACAGGCGCGCCGAGAGGTCGTGCTGCTGGTCGGAGGTGAGCTTGGTCCACTGCTTGGTGGTGGCAAGGCGTTCGGCGGTTTCGGCAGTCACTTCCCAGCGGAGCCGGAGCGGGCGTTCGACGGTGATGCGCTGGAAGCCGAAGGACTCGTTGGAGAGGATCTTGACCCGCTCGCCTTCGGTGAAGTCCGCGTAGAGGCGGGTGATCTCTGCTATCCCCTCGGCTGAGATCTCCTTTCGCTTGTCCCCGAGGGACTTGCGCATCTTCACCCACTGCTCGCGGGCGTCGATGAGCTGGACCTTGCCGCGGCGCTCGGAGCGCTTTCGGTTGGTGAGCACCCAGAAGTAGGTGGAGATGCCAGTGTTGTAGAAGAGCTGGTCGGGGGGGGCGACGAGGGCTTCGAGCCAGTCGTTCTCGATGATCCAGCGGCGGATCTCGGACTCGCCTGATCCGGCTGCCCCGGAGAACAGCGGCGAGCCGTTGAAGACGATCGCGAGGCGGCTCCCGCCCTCTTCGGGTGGCTTCAGCTTGGAGAGCATGTGCTGGAGGAACAAGAAGCTGCCGTCGTTGATCCGGGGCAGGCCGGCTCCGAAGCGCCCGGTGTAGCCCCGGGCCTCGTGCTCGGCTCGGACGGCCTCTTCGACCTTCTTCCACTCCACTCCGAAGGGGGGATTGGCGAGCATGTAGTCGAAGCGGGCGTCTTTGTGGCCGTCCTCGCTAAAGGAGTTGCCGCAGATGATGTGGGAGGCGTCCTGGCCCTTCAGCATCATGTCGGAGCGGCAGATGGCGTAGGTCTCGTCGTTGAGCTCCTGGCCGAAGACCTCCAGGCGGGCCGACGGGTTCATCGAGCGCAGATGGTCCTCTGCCACCGACAGCATCCCGCCGGTGCCACAGGCCGGGTCGTAGAGGGTCTTGATGACCCCTGCGTCGGTCAAGATGTCGTCGTCGGTGGCGAAGAGCAGGTTCACCATGAGCCGGATGACCTCGCGGGGGGTGAAGTGCTCGCCGGCGGTCTCGTTGGAGAGCTCGGAGAAGCGCCGGACGAGCTCCTCGTAGAGGTAGCCCATCTCGAGGTTCGACACGGCGCCCGGGTGCAGGTCGACCTCGGCGAAGCGTGAGACGACCAGGTAGAGCAGGTCCGCGCGGGCGAGGCGGGTGATCTGGGTGTCGAAGTCGAACTTCTCGAGCACCTCGCGCGCCCCGGAGCTGAACCCTGCGATATCGGCCCGGAGGTTGCCGGCGACCTGGGCGGGGTCGTCGAGCAGGCGAGGGAAGTCAATCGGGGAGGTGTTGTAGAAGCGCTCACCGGCCACCGCGCACAGCACTGGCTCGACGTTGTCGACCTGGCCCCGGAGCTTCGCCGCCCGGGCGACGACGGCCGCCTTGGTGGGCTCCAGCACGCAGTCGAGTCGGCGCAGCACCGTGAGCGGCAAGATGACCTTGCCGTACTCGGACCGCTTGTAGTCGCCTCGGAGCAGGTCGGCGACGGACCAGATGAACTCCGCGTGGTTGTTGATCCTGGTCTCGGCCATGCTGGTGCTTGCCC
>JAJZKA010000048.1 GCA_021809805.1 Actinomycetes bacterium | reverse complement strand
CCGCTTCTTCTCAGAGATCGGTGTCGCCGACCTCCCGATCGTCGGTGGCAAGAACGCGTCGCTTGGGGAGATGTACCGCGAACTTGCCGATGAGGGTGTGCGCGTACCGAACGGCTTCGCGCTGACGGCGGACGCCTATCGCCACACGCTCAGCGAGGCAAAGGCATGGGAGCGGCTCCATGAGGCGCTGGACGGACTCGATCCCGATGACGTGGCAGACCTTGCCCGGCGTGGGCGGCGCGCCCGCGAGATCGTGTACGGCGCGCCGCTTCCTCACGACGTGACCGGCGAGATCCTCGAGGCATACCGCCAACTGCAACGCGACTACGGCGACGAAGTCCGCCTCGCGGTGCGCTCGTCCGCGACCGCCGAGGATCTGCCGACCGCCAGCTTCGCCGGTCAGCAGGAGACCTTCCTCAACATCAGCGGCCAAGAGAGCCTGCTCGACTCGATCCGGCGCTGCTTCGCGTCGATGTTCACGGACCGCGCCATCCACTACCGCATCGACCAGGGGTTCGACCACTTCAGGGTTGCCCTGTCAGTTGGCATCATGAAGATGGTCCGCTCCGACATCGCGTCTTCCGGGGTGGTGTTCACCCTCGATACCGAGTCCGGCTTCTCCGACGTGGTCTTTATCACCGGCTCGTACGGGCTCGGCGAGAACATCGTCCAGGGTGCCGTCGACCCTGACGAGTTCTACGTTCACAAGCCGACCTACGCGCAGGGGCACCGTGTCGTATTGCGCCGCTTGTTGGGGGAGAAGGGCGTGAAGATGGTGCTCGTCGAGGGTGAGACGCGCCAGACCACGCGCAACGTCCCAACGCCGCGTGCGGATCGCGAGCGATACTGCCTGAGCGACGACGAGGTCCTCGAGCTCGCGGGCTACGCCATGGCGATCGAGCGGCACTACGGGCGCCCGATGGACATCGAGTGGGCCAAGGACGGGAGCGACGGCAAGATCTATCTCGTCCAGGCCCGTCCCGAAACCGTTGCCTCCCAGCGGGCCGGGAGCACACTTGAGCGCTACCTCATCGACGAGCCCGGCGAAGTGCTGATCGAGGGGCGGTCGGTCGGCGAGCGGGTCTCGCTCGGCAATATCCGGGTAATCGACAACCTCCAGCAGCTCTCGAGCTTCGTAGCCGGTGAGGTCCTCGTTGCCGACACGACGACGCCGGATTGGGAGCCCGTGATGAAGATGGCCGCGGCGATCGTTACCAACCGCGGCGGCCGCACCTGCCATGCCGCCATCATCGCCCGCGAACTTGGGATCCCCGCCGTGGTGGGCTGCTCAAGCGCGACCACGGCGCTCTCATCTGGCGAGCGCGTCACGGTCTCGTGCGCCGAGGGTGACACGGGCCGTGTCTATCGGGGCGAGGTTCCCTTCCACATCGAGCGAACCGAGCTGGCCACCCTCCGGCGGCCAAGGACCGAGATCATGATCAACCTGGGCAACCCCGATCTCGCGTTCAAGACGTCGTTCTTGCCGAACGACGGCGTCGGGTTGGCGCGGATGGAATTCATCATCAGCGATTCCATCCATGCCCACCCGCTTGCCCTGCTGCACCCCGAAAAGGTCACCGACCCCGCCGAGCGAGCGATCATTGATCGCCTCACCGCCTGCTACAGCGACGGTGGCGAGTTCTTCGTCGAGCGTCTGTCCGAGGGCATCGGCACCATTGCGGCAGCGTTTTGGCCAAAGCCCGTCGTGGTGCGAATGTCGGACTTCAAGACCAACGAGTACGCCAGCCTCGTGGGTGGGAGCGCCTTCGAGCCCGCGGAGAGCAATCCGATGCTTGGTTGGCGTGGCGCCTCGCGCTACGCGCACCCGGCCTATGAGGAGGGCTTCGCGCTCGAATGTCGGGCGATGCGCAGGGTGCGCGACGAGATGGGCTTTACGAACGTGATCTTGATGCTGCCCTTCGTCCGCCGGGTTGATGAGGCACGCCGAGTGCTTGACAAGATGGCCGAGTTTGGGCTCCGCCGCGGCGAGAACGGCCTCAAGGTGTATGCCATGTGCGAGATTCCGAACAACGTCGTGCTGATCAAGCGCTTCGCCGAGTTCTTTGACGGCTTCTCGATCGGCTCAAATGACCTCACCCAGCTCACCTTGGGGGTCGATCGCGACAGCGAGATCGTCGCATTCGACTACGACGAGCGGGACGAGGGCGTGAAGGAGATGATCAAGCTCGCGGTGAACGGCTGTCGCGAGAACGCCATCCACTCGGGACTGTGCGGACAGGCGCCGTCGGATTACCCGGACATGGCCGAGTACCTCGTCGAGCTGGGTATCGACTCGATCAGCCTCAACCCCGACACGGTGCTCAAGACGACCAGCCTCATCGTCGAGCTCGAGGAGCGCCTCGAACGCGAGCCGCGGCCCATCTCGGCGTCGTGATCCTCCCCGACTGTTAGAGCTTGGGGGGACCGAGCAGGGCCCGCCCGCCATCGCTGCCCCGCCTGTTGGCAGCGGCAGGCGCAGGGCGCGGGTTCCAGGGCCCTGCTCTGTTTTCGCGCGACCGGGACGGATCACTAGGATCGGGGTCATGACCAGGCGGTGGGCACGCTTGGTGCTCGCCCATAAGAACCTGGTGCTTGGCCTGTGGCTCGTGCTCGGGACACTCGGCGCGATCGGTGCCCGGGCGTTGCCGGCGCTGCTGACGACTTCGCTGACGGTTCCCGGGAGTCAGAGCGCCGCCGCGGACGCGCTCTTGTCGCAGCGCTTTGGCGCCAACGTCGAGGGCGCGTTTGTCGTGGTGCTCGCCCAGGCTCCGGCGCGCGCCGCCCAGTTGTCGGTGGACGACCATCGCCTGCGCGCCGCCGCGTCGGTCATTGAGGGCGCGAAGACGAGCACCTTCGCAACGAGCGGCGGCGCGGCCTATGCGACCGTGCAGAGCCCGCTCGACTTGCAGGCTGCTGCGGCGGCCACCAAGGAGCTGCGCGCGGCACTTCTCAAGCACCACCTCGATCGAGCGGAAGTGACGGGCGCCCCTGCCCTGCAAGCCGATGTCACGCCCTTGCTCGCCCATGACCTTGCGGTCGGTGAGGTGGTGGCTGCGGCCGTTGCCCTCGTCGTCATCACAGCCGTCATCGGACCCTCGCTCGCCGCGCTGATCCCGCTGCTGGCGGCGGTGGGAACCGTCACCGTCGCGCTCGGTGCGTTGTGGGTGCTTGCGCATGTGGTCACGATGGTGCTGTATGTGCCGAACCTTGCGGAGCTCATCGGGGTCGGCATCGCACTCGACTATTCGCTCCTCATCGTCCGCCGCTACGGAGAGTACGCCATGGATGGCGGGAGCCGGCAAGAGGCGGTGCTGGCGACCATGGAGAGCGCCGGGCGCACGGTTGCCTGGTCGGGTCTGACGGTCGCCGTCGCCCTGTCGGCGCTCTTTGTCGTGGACGTTCCCTTCATTCACTCCCTCGCCATCGCCGGGGTGCTCGTGCCACTGGTGGCGGTCGCCGCGGCCCTCAGCCTGCAGCCAGTGCTGCTGAGCATCCTCGGCTCGTTCCGCCGCGGCGCTGGCTTGTCGGGCGCGGCATCGCCCGTCTGGAGGCGCCTCGCCGGCCTGGCGGTCCGTGCGCCTCGATGGACGCTCGTTGGCACGCTCGTGCCACTCGTCGCGCTGTCGATCCCGCTCGGATGGTTGCGTCTCGCGCCGACATCGCTCAGCGCGCTGCCGGCTTCGCTTGCCTCGGTCCCGCCCCTCACCGTGCTCTCCGAGCGGTTCGCGCCCGGCCTGGTCACGCCGATCGATGTGTTGGTGACGACCCCCGTGCCCGGCGGTGCGCTGCGCGCCGATGTCGCGGCGGCGACGCTGCGCCTTGCGCGTGAGCTGCTCGCCAACCAAGACGTGGCGGTCGTTGCCATCGGCTCTCATCCTCCTTATGTGGATCGCGCGCGCCGCGACCGGCTCATGGTTGTCGTCGCCCGTTCGTCACTGGGCGCGTCAGCGACTGGCGTGCTGGTGGGCGAGATCCGCGGCCGCCTGGCACGCGAGGCGCGGCTGCCAGCGGGTGCTTCGCTGCTTGTCGGCGGCGCGCCGGCCCAGGGCGTCGACTTCGTCACGCGCGTGGACGGGGCGATCCCGATTATCGTGGCGTGGCTCGCGCTTGCGAGTCTCGTGCTGCAAAGCGTGAGCTTCGGCTCGCTTTCGCTGGCACTCCTCGCGATCGCGCTCGACGGCGTGGCGATGGCCGCCGCCTTCGGCGCGGTGGTGGCGGTGTTCCGCTTCGGGGTGGGCGTTCCGTTCGGCCGTTACCACGTCGGTGCGCTCGAGGCGTGGGTGCCGGTCTTCTTGTTGGCGATGCTCTTCGGTCTGTCGATGGACTACGAGATGTTCATCGTGCGCCGCATCCGCGAGGCGCGCGGCGCGGGCGCTGATGACGCGTCGGCGATCGTCGCCGGCCTGGCGGGGACGGGTCGGGTGGTCAGTGCCGCCGCGTTGATCATGGTCGCGGCGCTGTTCGGCCTTTATGCGGGTTCGGTCGTGGGCTTGCAAGAGCTCGGAGTCGGTCTCGCCATCGGTGTCGTGATCGACGCGTCGGTGGTGCGCGCCCTCGTGCTGCCCGCCGCGATCGCGCTGCTCGGGCGGTCTGCATGGTGGCTGCCCGGGCGCAAGACGGCTCCGGGCGCGCCAGCGCCGCCCGCATGACGCGGGCGGCGCTGGACATCCGTGCGGTTCAGCGCACGATGCGGATCGCGAGGCGGATGGAGGGGAGGTGATAGCCGAGGGCGAGCGCCGGCTCGTCCTGAGCGTAGGTGAGTACGGGCACCATGCCATAGGGCGTGTTGGCAAACGACGGAGACTCGGTGTAGATCATCGGATAGATGTCAATGAGGTGGATCCCCGGGCCGCCGGTGGCGTGCAGGGGTAGCACCACGTCGCCATTGGAGTTGAAGCCACAGCCGTAGCCGAGGTAGCTGTTGTCGTAGTCGACCGCAATCGTGTTGTCGAGCTGGGTCCAGCCGACGCCCTTCAGGTGGATCGTAAAGGCCTGACCTTCTTTCAGCGTGATCGCTGAGACTCCTTGGCCGACGAGGCTCTCTTGGAGGTAGAAGGGAACCTGGGCGAGCACCTTGTTGTCCTGCTCGACTTGGACCACGTGCCAGCCCCCGAGGCCGTCGGGGACGGTGAGATTGCTCGACAGGCTCGCGCCCGAGGGAGTGGCGGTGGCAAGGGGCACCGAGGTGAATGCCCAGCAGACGCTCTTGCAGTTGACGCGGCTGCCAACCACGGTGGACCAGACGAGTTGCGCCGGAACGCCGGGGGTGAGCCCGCTCGCGGTGGCCTGGAAGGAGTCGCCGACGGCGCCCCGAGTTACTGAGAGCGCCAGCGAGGCGCCCGAGGTGACCGTCGCCCCCGTCTGCGCCAGAGTCGTGCGTGCTGAGATGGTGGGGGCGACATCATCGGGCCAGTCGATCGACGCTGCTGGCAGCTTCGAGTCCGCGGTCACCTGGAAGGTGGCGGTTGCTCCCGTAGCGAAGGGGAGGGGCGACTGAGGCAAGTTGAGGTACAAGAAGCTGATCGCATCGCCGACCTGAATGACATGGGGCCCGACCGTTCCCGAGGCGCGGATCACGACGCGGGCCACGCCGCGCGTCCAGTTCGCCATCATCTCGCCGACGTAGTGGTTGTCATAGAGCAAAGACGCGCCACCCTCGTACAGCGAGGCACCGATGCCGCGGTAGGTGACGGTGATCGGCGTGCCGACCGGACCGCTGCGCGGGCTGATGGTGACCGAGCGGCTGACGATGAAACCGCCGTGCGCGTCTTCAACGCCGTCGACGACCGCGTAGATGTCGTGCACCCCGCCCCAATCCTGAGGAGCTCGAACGGTCGTCGAGAATGCGCCAGCGGCATTGGTCGCCGCGTGGGCGAGCACGACCGTGACCGCGGTCGAGGCGCGGCCGAGGTAGTTCACCGAGTCGGGCTCGGGGTCGACGACCCAGGTGTTGTTGGCGCTCGACCAGGTGAGCTCGACTGATGCCTTTGCGGGGAGGTGGGATCCCGAGATACGCATCGGCGTACCCGCGACCGCCTGATCGGGACTGATGTGCAAGATGCCCATGTTGCTGGCCGGCTTGGCCGGGGCGGCGATCGGGCCGGGGAGCGGTGCGACGCCAGGGATCGCCGGGACAGGGAGATCGACCGCATTGGGTGAGCTCGCTTTTGTCGCGGCGAGACCCGCCGGAGTGAAAGAGACCATTGCGGTGGCGACGCCGAGGATTACCCCAGCGACCAGCCGAGCGCGAATGAAGTGCATCGGGGCGAGCCTTTCGACAGTGGGGGGAAGCGCGGGAGTTCGGTCGGTAGCCGGGGGCGCGTCAGGAGGCGCCCCCGGCTACCAGGGACACCGTGGGTTAGTTGATGGTGAGCCGTGAGGAAGCGGGGAGTCCCCGCTGAGAGAAGACGCCACTGAATGAGCGGATGGCCTTGGTCGTTGTTGTAGCGGCCTGGGCCTTGGTGACGACGGTCACGTGGAAGTCCACGACACCGAGTGGATAGGCCTTGGTCGGAATCCACGCACCGGTCCAGTACGAGGTCGTCCCGTGCGTCCCGTAGGCGAGCGGGATCTTGCCGACCCCAGGCACGTACACCCACGCGGCCTTGACGTTGTCGCCCGTGAGCGGCATGCCGCCGTTGCGGACATTGACGCCCCACATCCGGAAGACCACTTGCTGGGTCTGCTGGAAGAGGTTGGTCATCCCGCACGGCGCGCTTGGTTTGGGCGAACCCGAGCTGCCCTGCACGGTGTCAACGTACAAGAACAGTGCGTGGTGGCTCGCTCCCTGCACTGGGGGCGCCGGCGACGTGGTGGTCGTGGTCGAGGCCGCGCTTGCACTCGGTGCGCTCGTCGCGAGCACGCCCAGCCAGGCCGGTGCGGCCAGCGCGAGCGCTACCGCTCCTCCAACCAATGTTCTCATCTGCTTCTCCCTTCCTTGATCTGCGGGTGATGAGCGAGCTCAACGGAACGACAAACGGCCGTGCAGCGTCACCGTGAAGGTGCCGGACTGGGATCCCGAGGTGCCGCCGAGCTTCATGGTGCCGGCGAAGACGAGTGAGCCGCTCGCCCCCTTGTCCTTGCCGGTGCCGCCGATTGCTTTGGCAACGCCCTTGAAGGTCACCGTCACCGGGCCGCTCTCGCCGCTCGAGCAGCCCTTGGAGGTCGAATTGGCGACCGTGAATCTGATGGTCCCGCCAGTGCCGAGGATGGCACCCGTACCGGAGAACGGGTCGCAGAGCGCCGATGCGCCGGCGTGTCCAGATCCTCTGATCGTGCTCTTGCCAACGAGGCTGAGGGTTCCGGTGCCCGAACCGTGCACCGACGAGATCGTGGCGGTGCCATTGTTGATCAACAGCGCAGCAGTTCCCTTGTAATGACCGACGAACGCAACGGTGCGTGGTCGAGTGGCGCCGACAGCGCTTCCCTGCAGGACCAAGGCGGCAGCGGCGGTGAGCGGGAACAGCGCGAGGTAACGGGCGCGACGCCGACTGTGCCGGCGCGATGGGTTGGTCGGCGGGCATTGGGCAATCGGGGTCATGAGGATTCTCCCTTCGGTGGAACCGCGCTGCGCTCGCATCGCAATTCCGCACCACTCATAGTGCAACCCCTGCAGAACAGCATCCGGCAAGAGAAACGAACAAGTGACTAATGGCACAAGGGACGTGCAGGAAGTCCTGGTGGCGAGGTACATTTGACCGGAGCTCCGAGCAGGGGGACTTCGCGTTCGGACAAGGGGTCTTTCGCCTCTGACGCCTCGTCGAGGCCGCGGCTGATGCTTGACCCAAGCGATGCCAGGCCGCGCGACGGCGTGACCTCAGGCACGGGAGGAGAACATGCGCCCCGACGAGTCGTGGATGGACCAGGCGGCCTGTCGGGGGCGATCGCCCGAGCTGTTCTACGCGAACGAGGAGGTGTTGCTGCGCGCAGCGCTGCGGGTCTGCTCGAGCTGTCGGGTCCGTCGCGAGTGCCTCGACTACGCGTTTGCCTACGGCCTCGAGGACGGGGTGTGGGGCGGCCGTACGGAGCGCGAGCGCCGGCGAATGCTACGAGCGATGCGCCGCAGTGCCTAGCGTGCGGTGGAGCGCAGCACTCCGCAGTACTCAGCGGGCATGATTGGGGCGCTGGAACGCATGCGTGCTCGGGAAAAAGCCCCTATTGGCCGAGGGGCAAACAGCGCCTGAGTGGGGGCAAACAGCGCCTGAGTGCTCACGGCCATGTGGCGCAAGATCAGCTGTTCATTCCGATGAGCTCGGCGTCGCAGTCGCTCTGAGGTGGGTTTGGTCGGCGACCAAGACGGCGGCCCCAACAAAGTTGCCGCCGGCGAGATCGCGCAGGGCGTCGCTTGCGTCACCAAGACGATAGGGGTTCGTGGTGGCCCGCAGGTGCAAGCGGGCAGCAAGCTCTAAGAAGACGAGCCCGTCCTGTCGGGTGTTCGCCGTCACGCTCCGGACGCTCTTTTCGCCGAACAGGTGCTCGGCGTAATTCAGCGGTGGGATGTCGCTCAGATGGATCCCGGCGATCGAGAGTGTGCCGCCGCGCTCGAGCGCGGCGAGCGCCGCGGGGACGAGCGTGCCGACCGGGGCGAACAGGATCGCCGAGTCGAGCGGCTCGGGTGGAGCTGTGTCCGCTGCCCCGGCGCTTGCCGCGCCGAGCTCGAGCGCGAGGGTGCGGGCGGCGGCGCCGCGGGTAAGGACGTGGACGCGGGCGCCCTGTGCGATTGCCAGTTGGGCGCACAGATGCGCCGAGGCGCCGAAGCCGTAGATTCCGAGTCGACCGCCTGGGGGGAGCTCAGCGCGCAGCAATGCGCGATAGCCGATGATCCCTGCGCACAGCAGGGGAGCGGCCTCGATCGGGCCCAGCTCGGCGGGAATGGGGTACGCGAATCGCTGATCGGCGAGCGCGAACTCGGCGTAGCCCCCGTCGCGGTCCCATCCCGTGAAGCTGGGCGCGACGCAGAGATTCTCCCGGCCGGCGACGCAGAAGCGGCAGCGACCGCATGTTGCCCCAAGCCATGCGATGCCGATGCGCTGGCCTATGGAGAACCGTTCG
This sequence comes from Actinomycetes bacterium, assembly GCA_021809805.1. Lineage (GTDB taxonomy): Bacteria > Actinomycetota > Acidimicrobiia > Acidimicrobiales > Bog-793 > JAKABX01. Next base: position 13,339 of record JAJZKA010000048.1, on the reverse strand, counting down.
GCACCCTCACCGAGGGCGTCCACGGTCCCCACGACCTCATGACCCGGGACGACGCGGGGCCGGCGCGGTGCGAGATCGCCCTCAGCGAGGTGCAGATCGGTCCGGCATACCCCGCACGCCTCCACGCGCACGCGGATCTCGCCGGGGCCAGGGGTCGGCACGGGCCGTTCCACCTCGACCAGCGGATGCGTGGCAATCGGGCCGGGCGCATCGACCGCATAGGCCCGCATCGACTCAGCCACGTGAGGAGGTTATGCGCGGGTTCGTCGCAGGCTCATCGGCTGCACCCGGCCGGGGCGGAGCACCGTCCGGCGGGGCCGGACGAGTGCTCGCCCCGAGACCAAGTCCCCGCACCTTCCCGGGGCCGAGAGCACTTCCCGGTCGGGCGCGAGATCCAAGGTTGTCCCGCAGCAGGACAGACCGACTCGATGCGTACCCAACCGACGTTCCCGGCGAACTTCACCCAGCACGTCCGTCCCGCACGATGACCACCGAGCAGCCCGCCAGGCGGGCGCAGTTCTCTCCACAGTGTCCGAGGAGGAGACCTGCAAAGCCACCGTAGCCGCGATCGCCCACCACGAGCATCCGAGCACCTCGCGAGGCCTCGACCAGTACTGGCGTCGAGTGACCGCGGATCACCTTGCGCTCGATCGGCGGGACGGGTGCGGCCTCTTCGTCGCAGACCTTCTGGATGGTGCGCTCGAGGGCAAGCCGGGCCTCTTCCTCCAGGCTGTGCGCGCCCGGGGGCACGAAGCCGAAGCCCAGCGTGTTCTCCCAGGCGATCACCGCCTGGACGGGTGCACCGGTGTGACGCGCATACTCGATGCCCCAACGCAGCGCCTCGGCGCTCTCTCGAGAGCCATCGATTCCGACCACGATCGGCCGGTGATCGTCACGCTCGTTCATCACCCCTCCTTGCTTCTCGGGCGACACTGCCCGGATTGTTCCGGCGCAGGTTTCTCAGTTCGCCTCGGGCACGAGGTCGATGGCCCCGCACGGGCACTCCTCGACGCAGACCCCGCATCCCTTGCAGTAGTCGTAGTTGAAGGCGTATCGGCGTCCTCCTGCGGCCTCGGTCTCACGGTCGGACAGCTTGATGACGGCGTTGTCTGGGCAGACTCCGAAGCAGTTGTCGCACTCAAAGCAGTTCCCGCAGGACAGGCAGCGGCGCGCCTCGAACAGGGCGGTGCCCGCGTTGAGGCCCCCGATGACCTCGGCGAAGGTGTCGACGCGGCGCGCTGCGGCGAGTTCGGGGCGCCGACTTCTCGGGGCATCGTCGTAGTACCAAGTGTTCAGGCGCTCGAAGCTCGCGAGCCCGTGGCGCTCGCCGACGGGGCGCGTCCGTCCCGCCAGGTAGTCGTCGATCGCCCGGGCGGCGCGCTTGGCATGTCCGATCGCGACGGTGGCGGTGCGCTCGGAGGGCACGGCATCGCCGCCGGCGAAGATCCCCGCCTCGCCAGTCATCATCGACGGGCCAACCTCGACCACGCCCTTGCGCACCGTGATGTGCTCCGCGCCCTGCACGACCGAAAGGTCGCTGTCCTGGCCGAGCGCCAGCACCAACGCGTCCGCCGGGAGCTGCTCGAATTCACCAGTCGGCACCACATGGCCGTCCTCGAGCACGACCTTTTCGATGACGAGGTGGTCGGCTTCGATCGAGTCGACGGTGGAAAGCCAGCGTGTGGTGATGCCCTCGCTCAAGGCCTGTTCGAGCTCCTCGCGTTCGGCGGGCATCTCTTTGTCGGTCCGGCGGTAGACGATGACGGTTTCGGTCGCCCCGAGGCGGCGGGCCGTCCGCGCGGCGTCCATCGCCGTGTTGCCGCCGCCATAGACAGCGACACGACGGCCGAGCAGCACGGGGCGGTCCTCCTCGACACTGCGGAGCAGCGACAGGGCATCGACGATGCGTGCCGAGTCGCCGGCCGGGACGTCGATCCTGCGGCCGAGCTGGGCCCCGACGGCGAGGTAGACGGCGTTGAAGCGTCCCTGCTCCCGCTCGGCGAGGACGTCGTCGACGCGGTGGTTCGCAATCCACTCCACCCCGAGGGCGAAGATCCGCTCGATCTCGGCGTCGAGCACAGCACGGGGGAGGCGGTAGGCGGGGATGCCGTAGCGCATCATCCCGCCAGGCTTTTGTGCGCTATCGGCCAGACTGACGTGGTGGCCGAGTCGCCGGAGGTGGTAGGCGGCTGCCAGCCCGGAGGGCCCGGCACCGACCACGAGGACGCGCTGTTGGGTCTCGCGCTTTGGGGAGTCGAAGGCCCAGCCCTTCTCGATCGCCAAGTCGCCGAGGAAACGCTCGACGGCGTTGATGCCGACGGCCTCGTCGAGCTGGGCGCGGTTGCAGGCCGTCTCGCAGGGGTGATAGCAGATCCGACCCATGATCGCCGGTAGGGGATTCTCCTCTATCAGCTGGCGCCACGCCGCTTCGTAGTCCCCCGACTCCGCGTGGTAAAGCCAGCGCTGGATGTTCTCGCCGGCCGGACACGCGTCATTGCAGGGCGGCAGACGGTCGACATAGATCGGGCGCTCGACGCGCCAGGTGCCGGTGTGGTTGGCGTGGCTGGTGCCGACCTCGAGCGTGATGGCAAAGGGGTGCTCCATCAGTCCTCCGTGAGCTGCGGCGCATCAGCGCTCGTCGGATCCACCAGTCCATAGCGGCCGACGTTGCGGTCAGCCAGCGCCTGCAGCTGGTCGATCACGTCCTGGTGGTCACCTTTGAAGAGGTGCGCGTAGCGCCGCTGGGCCTTCAGGTACTCAACGACGGGCGTCTTGTGGCGGATCTTTGCAACCGAGACGACCTCACCGTGCTCGGCCTCAAAGACGGGGAAAAGCCCTGTCTCTTTGGCGAGGCGGGCGAGGCGGATGGTGTCCTTCGACGCGGCGCCCCACCCGAGGGGGCACGGGACGAGCACGTGCAGGTAGCGGGCGCCTCGGTGCGCCATCGCCCGGATCGTCTTGGCCTCGAGGTCGTGAAGGTCGGCGACCGTTGCCGTGGCGACGTAGGAGATCTCGTGGGCCATGGCGATACGCGGGAGGTCTTTTCCCTGGCCAAAGGGATTCCCTGGGGCCGGGCCGACCGCCTCGGTCGTCGCCGTGCGAGCTGCCGGCGGCGTTGCGCCGGAGCGCTGCACGCCGGTGTTCATGTAGGCCTCGTTGTCGTAGCAGACGTACAACACGTCGTCGTTGCGCTCGAACATTCCCGACAAGGTGCCGAACCCGATGTCCACCGTGCCGCCGTCGCCGCCCTGGGCGACGACGCGCACGTCTAACCGCCCCTTGGCCCGCATCGCCGCGGCGATGCCGGTCGCCACGGCGGGAGCGTTGCCGAACAGCGAGTGGATCCAGGCCAGCCGCCACGAGCTCTCGGGATAGGGCGTCGAGAAGACCTCGAGGCAACCGGTCGCGTTGACGGCCACGACCTTGTTGTCGCTGGCTCGCATCGCCGTATCGAGCACGTAGCGCGCCCCGAGCGCCTCCCCGCAGCCCTGGCAGGCGCGATGGCCCGAGTCGAGAGAGTTCGTACGTGCCGTGTCGGCCTGCACCGTGCGCTGGTCGGGATCGAGCAGCCGGTTCCCGACGGCGAAGCTGCCGACTTGGTAAAAGCGCACAGGGGTGGGGACCGGGATCATGCTCGTCCTGTCTCTCGAGAGCGATGTGGCGCGCTGGCGAGATCGCGCAGCAGGTTCTCGGCGACCGGGCCCGAGCGCCGCTCGGCCGCCATTCGGGCGAGCTCCCCGGCGATCAGGTCCTCGTCGAGGTCGAGGAAGCTGAGCGAGCCCACCTCGCCGCGGCGCGCTCTTTCGATGAGGCTGGCGATCGCCGCCTTGGTAATCGGGCGGCCACCGAGCCCGGCGATCACGCTGTGCACGAGATGGTGCGGTGCCGCGCCGGCCATCGTCACGTCGCTCGAGAGCACGCCGCCGAAGCCGAGCGAGAACGCCTTTTCGACCACGACGATGCGCTCGGCACCCTGGCACGCGGCGCGGACCGCGGCGAAGGGGAAGGGCCGGAAGGCGGTGATGCCGACCACGCCGACGGGGATGCCGACGTCGCGCTGATCGTCCACGACGTCCTTGATCGTCCCGAGCACTGAGCCCATCGCGACGAGAACGGTGTCGGCACCTTCGGTTCGGTACGGGTGCACGAGGCCGCCGCTGTCGCGCCCGAAGGCGGCGGCGAACTCGGTCCCGATGCGGGGGATCGCCTCCAGGGCGTCGAGCTGGCGCAGGTGAGCGAGATAGCGGACCTCGGTGTAGGCCTCGGGGCCGACCATCGCGCCGATCGAGAGGGGATCGGCAGGGTCCAGCACCTGGCGGGGGGAGTAGGGGGGCAGGAAGTCGTCGACCTGCGCCTGGCTTGGCAGGTCGACCTCTTCCATCGCGTGGGTCAAGATGAAGCCGTCCATGCAGACCATGACTGGGAGGGAGAGTTCCTCGGCAAGACGGAACGCCTGGATGTGGAGGTCGACGGCCTCCTGGTTGTCCTCGGCGAAGAGCTGGATCCAGCCGCTGTCGCGCACCGACATGGCGTCGCTGTGGTCGTTCCATATGTTGATAGGAGCGCCGAGCGCGCGGTTGGCGAGCGTCATGACGATGGGGAGGCCCAGCCCAGCGGCGTTGTAGACGGCCTCGGCCATGTACAACAGTCCTTGGCTCGCCGTAGCGGTGTAGGCGCGTGCCCCGGCCGCCGACGCGCCGATCGAAACCGACATCGCCGCGAACTCCGATTCGACGTTGACGAACTCGCATCGTTCAATGGCGCCGGTGCGGACCATGGCGCCGATCGCCTCGATGATGTGGGTCTGTGGGGAGATGGGATAGGCGCAGACGACCTCGGGCCGACAGCGGGCGACCGCTTCAGCGACTGCCCGCGAGCCTTCAAGCTGTCGCCGCATTGGCCGGCTCCTTGTCGTTGTCGCCGGCGATGAGCACGAATGCCGCCGAAGCCGCTGCGACGTTGGCCTCAGCGAGAGGTGCCGGGAAGCGTTCGGTGATGGCGGCACCGAGCGCGCCCAGGCTGACGATCCCGGTCAGCGCCGCGAGGCCCCCGAGCAGCACGGCGTTCGGAACCGGTCGGCCGATGTGTTCGAGCGCGAGCTCGGTCGCCGGCACGCTCCTCAGGCGCTCGGGCCGGTGCCCGCCGAGGTCCCCGAGCGCGAGCTCGGCGATGGGACGGCCGGTATTGATGAGCAGGTACCCCTCCTTCGCCAGGCCGGCGAGGACGTCGATTTGGCCGACGAGAGTGACGTCTTGGACGACGACGGCGTCAGGCTCGAGCACCGGCTCCCGGTTGCGGATGGGTCGCTCGTTGATGCGGCAGAACGAGACGACCGGCGCGCCTGTGCGTTCGGAGCCGAAGCTCGGAAACGCCTGGGCGTGCTCGCCTTCAAGGAAGGCAGCGAGGGAGAGGAGCTCGGCGGCGGTGACGACGCCCTGACCGCCGCGGCCGTGGAAGCGCACCTGAAACATCACACCTCCGCCTTTGCGATGCGGCGTCCGGTGATCTCGTGGGGGATAATTCGCAGCCAGTGGGGATCCTCGCCGAGCGGTGCCGGCGCCTCGAGTGGGAGGGTCCGCTCGCGCACCGAGGCGTCGTCGAGTGCGGTGCTGATCTCGCGCGCGGTTCCCTTCACGACGACGCTCCAGGGCTCGCCTGCGATCTCGCCTTCGATCTCAAAGGCAACGCGGTCGAGCGACGCGTGTCGCAGCTTGGTGCCCTCGGCGGTCCGGATCACGACGCGATCAGCGTCCATGCCGTAGTTGACCGGGAAGATCTCTGGCTGACCGCCGTTGTTTACCGCCAGGCGGCCGATGGCGTTGTTGGCGAGGTGGACGAGGCATTCCTCGGTGCTGAGCGACTCGAATCGCTCGATCCAGTGGTCGTGGCGTTCTGGTGCCAGTGATGCCCGTCCTTCGAGGTCGGTCATTGTTCCCCCCTTTGCTGTGGCGCCCGCCGCAGCAGGCGCATCGTTGGCTCGGGTCCTGGCACGTGTGGCACCAGGCGCACCTTGGCATCGACGACGACCGCGTCGTCGGGATAGGCGAGTACGGGGTTGAGGTCCAGCTCGACCACCTGTGGGCAGGCGAGGGAGAGCTCTCCGATCCGCCGGAATATGTCCGCGAGCGCCGGTAGGCTCACCGGTGTGCTGCCGCGATAGCCCGTGAGCAGCGGCGCGCAGCGAATCGCGGTGAGGGTCTCGAGGGCGTCGCGTTCGTTGAGCGGCGGCACCGCGAAGGCATGGTCGGCGAGCAGGTTCGTGGTCGTGCCGCCCACGCCGAACATGAGCAGCGGCCCGAAGGAGGGATCCGCGCTCAGGCCGATGATGGTCTCGACCCCGCCGCGGCGCATCGGCTGCACGATGGCGCCGCCCATCTGGGCGCCGAGGCTCTGCTCCATCGCCCGCCATGCGGCACCGAGCGCCTCGCTGCCGGCGAGATCGAGGGCGACCCCGCCCGCGTCGCTCTTGTGGACGAGCTCGCCCGAGGCAGCCTTCAGGACCACGGGGTAGCCAACCCGCTCGGCCGCTTCGAGCGCGTCGTCGAGCGAACCTGCGAACAGCGTCGGGAGGTGATTGATGCCGCACGTCTCGAGAAGCTCCATTGCTTCGCCTCCCGAAAGCCAGCGTCCCTCGGGTTGCTCGGCGAGCGCCTTGGCGACCGCCACCTTGACCCGCCGCCGGTCAACGAGCGCGGTCTGTTCCGCAGCGGTCGGGCGGCGCCGCCACTCGCCGTAGCGACAGGCGCGCCCGAGCGCGCCGACGGCCCGCTCAGGAGAGGGCAGGCACGCCACCTTGGCGCCTGGGCCGTCCGAGCGCACTGCGCTGCCCACCCCGTCGGCGAAGCCGAGCAGGCTGGCGACGATTGGTTTGTGCGTTCGGCCAGCCGCCAGCGCCAACGCGTTTCGGACCGTCTCGAGCGACGACAGCGGGCCGACGGCGGTGACGATCGCCACGGCGGCGTCCACGTCGGGATCCGCGAGCGTGGCGGTGAGAGCGTCGGCAAGCATGTCGGGAGTGCCGTCCGCGGTGATGTCGACGGGGTTGGCACACGCGCTGATCGGAGGCAAGAACGCTGCGAGCGCCCCTTGGAGGTGAGAGCTCAACTCGTCGACCCTCACGCCGTTCTGCGCGCAAGCGTCCGCTGCGAGGATGAGGGGACCCCCCGAGTTCCCAACGAGCGCAATGCGGTTGCCAGCCGGCAGGGGGAGGTGGGCGAGCGCCCCCACGGTGTCGACGAAGTCCTCCAGCCGCTCGACCTCGATCACCCCCGAGGTCGCGAGCAGCGTGTGAACGGCGACCGCAGGGCTCGCTGCCGACGCGGTGTGCGAGCTCGCGCCGCGTGCTCCCGCGGTCGTGCGTCCCGCTTTTAGTGCCACGATTGGCTTCTTTGCACCCACCCGCCGAGCGATCCGGGCGAACTTGCGAGGGTTGCCAAATGATTCCAGGTACAGGGCAATCACCGAGGTCGCATCGTCCTCCTCCCAGTAACAGAGTAGGTCGTTGCTCGAGATGTCGAGCTTATTGCCGACCGAGACGAAGCTCGAGATGCCGAGCCCACTGCGGGTCGCCTCCTCGAGGAGCATGATGCCGAGCGCGCCGGACTGGGAGAGCAGGGCGATCGGTCCAGGCGTGGGGGCGGTCGGCGAGAAGGTGGCGTTGGCCGAGATCCCATCTGCGGTGTTCGCGATGCCGAGGCAGTTCGGCCCGACCACCCGCATGCCGTTGGCGCGGGCGAGTGTGAGCAGCTCGGCCTGCAGCGCGGCGCCCGCAGCGCCCATCTCGGCGAAGCCCGAGCTCACGATGACGAGCGAGGAGACGCCGGCATCGGCCGCTGCGTGGACCGAGGAGAGGACCGCATCGGCCGGCACGGCGATCACCGCGAGGTCGATCTGGCGGGCGATCGCCGCCAGGGACGGGAACGCTGGCACACCGCCGATCGCCGTCGCATTGGGGTTGACGGGATACACCGCGCCGGCGAAGCGGCCGGCGACGAGGTTGCGCACGATCGAGTGGCCCACGCCGCCCTCGCGCCGCCCTGCTCCGACGACGGCGATCGTCGAGGGGCGTAGCAAGCGGGCGACGCTCGCCGCGACGGCGACGCGCTCACGTTCGTCGCGGCGCTGAAGGTACTCGGAGGTCTCGGCGGTCGACACGAGGACGCGCAGCTCCTCGCCTCCGCGCTCGACGGCGTAGGGCAGTCCACTGTCCTCGACGAGGCGGATCATGGCAGCATTATCGGGTAGCACCTCGGCGACGAGGTGGTCGATGTCCTGTTCCCGGGCGTAGGCAGTGAGGTGCTCGAGCAACAAGGTGCCAACCCCACGGTGCTGGTAGGCGTCGGTGACGACGAAGGCGATCTCGGCTTCGTCGGGAGACTCGAGGCGGTCGTAGCGGACGACGCCGACCAGTTGGCCCTTGGTCTCGGCGACGAAGGCCATCCGCTCGCGGTAGTCGAGCTCGGTGAGATGGCGGAGCTCTTTCTCGCTGAGTAGCGGATGGGCACCGAAGTAGCGGTAGTGGACCGTCTCGGCCGATAGGCCGGCGTGGAAGGCCGCGAGGGGCTCCTCGTCGCCCGAGCCGATCGGACGGAGGCGGACCGGCGCGCCGTCGGTGAGCAGCGCGTCGGCCTCCCAGCTCGCCGGATAGGCGGTGCGCGTGCCGCCGGCCCCGCCGGTCTGACCGGCTGGCTGGCGGGCGTGTTCATGAGGTTGGGCCACGTCACGATCGTTCCGGCGGAAGAGCTGGGACCACTAGGGCCGGAGGACTCGCAGAGTGGGGTCGATCGTCCCAAGGCGAACTCGCCGTCGCGGTCTGCGCCTCCGCGCACCGGCACGGAGTCAAGGTTCCTGCCCTGCTGTGCTCGCCAGCGGCCATCGTGCCCACGCGCTCGGTTCGAGGGCGTGGAACCGCTACTCGAGCCCACCGGCGTCCTGCGAGGGCAAAGCGCGGCCAGACGCGCCGACCGCCGGCGTGGTGTTGGGCACGGTCTCGTGCGCTGGAGCCGCGGCGGCGCATCGATGCGACCGAGCGGTGGGGGTTTCGCCGCCGGGGCCTTCTTCTGCCTGGGCGCGCTCGACGCGACGGGCGGCCTGCCCGCGGCGCTCGCTGGCCGGCGCGTCGGCAGCGTTGTTGCGGGGTCCTCACGTCGCTCAGGACGTCGGTGATGCGGGCCCGCGAGCCCTCCAAGCCTGCGTCCGCGCCGGAGCAGCCGGGTGCGCCGGTGGCAGCGTCACCGCGCCAATCGCCGGCGGGCGCTCTGCTTGAGTACGTGGACCTGGCGCTCAAGGACGGCGTACGCGTCGCTCTCAGGACCGACAGAGCGCGGGAAACAAGCTTATTGCATCTTGCGCTCAGACTAGGTGAAGACCAGCCAGGGGCGGTCGTGCTGTCGGGCGCGCCCGTGACCGATCTCGCCCGCCAGGCGGTGGGCATCACAGCGGATCCGTACCTCATCGGCGGCACGTTGGCTCGCGACTTGGGCGCGCCGGCCGTGAGCGATGCCGAGCTGGTCGCAGCGCTCGAGCAGCTGTCTGGTTCTTTGGACTCCCCCCGGCCCTGTGGCGGTGGTCCAGTCAGGCGGGAAACCCAAGGCGGCCGGCGAGCGGCCGCGCGTGGCGCTTGTCTGCGTGCGTGTCGGGGGGTCCTGTATTCTTGCTCGACGACTCCGCGCCGCCACCCGCGGGAGCAACGTGCTCTTCGTCGTCGCGTGGGACTTCCCGTCTTGCTGCACCTCGATGCGCGCCTCGCCAGCGCCGATGCTTCACCGCTCGGCCAGGAACGTCGCTGTGGTGGCTCCGATGACGAACGGCGATCGGGCTGGGTCGTAATGCCCTACGCGTTGGCGAAGACCCGCTTCCACACTGGATCCCATGGCGCCGGTGAGGCGCTGTGAAGGGAGTCACCATGAAGGGCACCGTCGTCGTCGGTGTGGACGGCTCCTCGGCCTCCACGGCAGCCTTGGAGTGGGCGGTGCGCTACGCGGAGCTGGCGGACCTGCGGTTGCAGGCGATCATCGCCTGGCACTTCCCGGCGAGCAGCGGCTGGGCGGTGGACGGAGGCGACCTCGCCTCAGCATCTGAGGCGGCGCTGAGCGAGACGCTGAAGCCGATCGTCGCGGCGCATCCGAAGGTGGAGATCCAGGCAGACGTGAACGAAGGGCCGGCTGCCCAAGTGCTGCTCGATGCTGCCCGGACGGCCGATCTGCTCGTGGTGGGCAGCCGCGGGCACGGTGCTTTCGCCGGCATGCTGCTCGGGTCGGTGAGCATGCACTGCGTGCATCATGCACGTTGCCCGGTCGTCGTGGTGCCCGGGGAAGACCGGTGACCATGTGCCCGGTTGCGCCGGACGAGATCCGTCCGGGCGAGCCGCGGGCACTCTCGCGCAGTGAGTGCCTTGTCCTGCTCCGAGCGCAGGGTAACGGAAGGATCGCCTATACGAGCGAGGGCGTCCTCACCGTCGTGCCGGCTACGTTCGAGCTGACGCGGGGCAAGATCCAGTTCCAGGCGCGCAATCTGCGCCGATTGAGCGAGGCGCTGGGTCAGGTGGCCACGGTGCAAAGTGATGGCTATGACGAGCATTCGGGTGAGCACTGGTCGGTCTGCGCGACGGGCTTCGTGGTGAGTGAGGGCGTCGGCGACCTTGAGCTCGAACCCGAGCTTTTCCAGGGATTTGCGGACCTCGATGGTGACAGAGCCGCGAGGACTTCTTAGGAGCTCGCTGCGTCTGGGAGCGGAACCTCCCAGACAAGCTGGGTGCCCGTTCCCTGCGGAGCAGCCTGGAGGCGGAAGCTGCCACCGAGTTCAGTGGCGCGCTGTCCCAGGTTGTGCACGCCACGGCCGCCGTCACGATGGCCGTCCCCGGGCCCCTTGCCATCGTCGATGATCTGGACGAGAAGATGGCCGAGCCGTGCGGCCACGGAGAGTTGCACGTGATTTGCATGGGCATGGCGCACCACGTTGCTCAGGCCCTCCCGAATGACTGCCAGCGCGTTTGCGGCGACGGTATCGTCAACGAGGCTGTCGATGGGCCCTTCGAAGCGGACCTGGGGCTCGAAACCGAGCCCAACTGAGACCTCGCGCGTGAGCGCCAAGATCTCGGCCCGCAGCCCCTGCTCGGACCGCTTGGCGACCTGCAGGGAGAAGATCGTCGCGCGGATCTCGCGGATCGTATCGTCCAGGTCGGCGACCGCTTGTTGGACCTTCTCGGCGGCCTGGCGAGAGGAGATCGACCTCACGGTGCCCTGCAGAGCAAGGCCGACCGCGAACAGGCGCTGGATCACGCTGTCGTGGAGCTCCGCGGCGATGCGAGAACGGTCCTCAGAGAGCGCGAGGTCCCGTACATGGCTGTGCAGCCGCGCGTTCTCGATCGCGATGCCCGCGGCGCTCGCGAGCGCCGTGGCGAGCCCCTCGTCTTCCTCGGAGAACTCGGGCGCGCTGTGCTTCTCCGTGAGGTAGAGGTTGCCGAACACGCGATCGCGAGAGATGACGGGCACGCCGAGGAACGAGCGCATCACGGGATGGCCCTCTGGGAACCCCGCGCTCATCGGGTGCTCGGCGAGGTTCTTCAGTCGGATCGGCCGGGGATCGGTGATCAGTAGGCCGATGATCCCCTTGCCCTCAGGAAATCTACCGATCAGGCGCGCCTGCTCGGGCGGGATGCCCTCGGTGATGAACTGCGCGAGACCCTCGCCCGCGTCGTTCAGCACGCCGAGGGCGCCATAGGTGGCGTCGACGACCTCGCACGCGCTTTGCACGATCCGCCGCAGGACGTCGGGCAGGGAGAGGTCCGAGCCAATGAGCAGCACCGCCTGCACGAGTGCGCGCAGGCGCCCTGGATCGGTAACGCGCTCCACCGAGACCTAGACCCGATCTGGGCGTGAACGGGCGGCGAGCCGGGCGGCATAGGCCGCGGCTTCGCTGCGCCGCTCCATGCCAAGCTTGGCGAGCAGTCGCGAGACGTAGTTCTTCACCGTCTTCTCTGCGAGATACATCTCCTCGGCGATCTGGCGGTTTGTCTTCCCTTCGCTGATCAACGTCAGGATCCGGCGCTCCTGCTCGGACAGCCCTGCGAGCGGGTCCGGCTCGGGCGCGGGATTGCGGATGCGCTCGAGGACGCGCGTCGTGACGGCGGGATCGAGCAGGCTCTCACCCTCGGCGACGCGGCGGATCGCGGAAATCAACTGGCGGCCGTCGATCTGCTTCAAGACGTAACCCGACGCGCCGGCCATGATCGCTGCAAACAGGGCGTCATCATCGGCGAAGCTCGTGAGCATCACGCACGCGATCTCGGGGTGCGCCGAGCGGATGTCGCGGCAAACCTCGATGCCGCCGGTCGCATTACCTGGTCCGAGCCGGACGTCCAACACGGCGACATCTGGACGGGTGTGCGCCACGCCCTCGAGCGCCTCCTCGGCGGTCGAGGCCTCGCCGACGACCTCGAGGTCGTCCTCGGCCCAGAGCAGGTCGCGGATGCCCCGCCGGACAATCTCGTGGTCGTCGACGAGGAAGATGCGCGCGCTCATGTCGCCATTGTCGCGAAATATCCGGTGCCCGTCAGTCTTTCTCGCTCCGCCGCGGCGCGTTCAGGACGCGGGGTGCTCCTCCGCGTCGCCAGAGGGCCCGCGGTGGGCGGACCTCCGCCGCCGCCGCGGGGACCTTTGGCCCATAGTGCGCGCCATGCCTGGTCGGGATGCTGGAGCAAAGACACCGCGGGCTGTCTGAGTCGGGTGGCCCGGCGGCCCCGGGACAAGGAGCGGGCAGTGGCGAGACGCGCGTTCGACCTCATCGTGAGCTCAGCTGGATCACTCATGGCGGTGATTCTTATCGTCGCGGGGAGCCTGCTGACGTGGGGGTACAACTACGTCGGCAACCAGGTCCACAACCAGTTGGCGACTCAAGAGATCTTCTTCCCCTCGGCGGCGGCCTTCAAGAACGCGAAGCCCGGCACCGAGATCACCCCGGCGATGCGCCCGTACCTCGCGCGCTACGCCAGCCAGCAGCTGCTCTCGGGGTCGCAGGCTGAGGCCTACGCGGACCATTTCATCGCATTGCATCTGCAGCGCATCGGTGGGGGGAAGTCCTATGCGCAGCTTTCGAGCGAGTCGCTCGCAAATCCGGGTAACAGCGGGCTGGCCGCCACGGTACAGACGATGTTCCAGGGAACCACGCTTCGTGGGTTGCTCCTTGAGGCCTACGCCTTCGCCACGATCGGCTCCTTGGCGGGCTGGGGGGCGGTCCTCGCGTACTGCGGCGCCTTCTTGTTGCTGGTGCTCACGGGCTTCGGCGTGCTCCACGCGCGTCGGGTCGCGCCGGAGGCCGAGCTGTTCACGGCCAGAGCCAC